>CP060499.1:3887500-4209870 GCA_024760525.1 Nitrospira sp. | reverse complement strand
TGCACCCTCACCTGTCGAGTCAGGGAGTCCGCCCCACGCGATGCTCATTCCGGCCCTCACAGGCTCTTCACACCTTTCAACGCTTCCATACAGAGTGTATCCCCACCCTTATCCGTTCTTCTGCATCAGAGTTCACGTAACAAAATCAATCGACTACCTCCTATCCTCCATATTCACTCCGTTACTACTATTCCGACGACTCCTAATTTTCTTTATTACTAAACTTCGGAGTCATAGAGTCACAACCTTCTCACTTTTCACCAATACAGCCATCAGTTGCTCGTACGACAATTGCTCCCCGTCTTCTAGAGGGAATTCCTTGGTGGTGCTGACCACCGTTCCCGGAAGAAGGGAGTCCTTGAGGGAAATCATCAGGACAGAACCTTGTTCAGGGCAAAGTGACTGTGAAATCGTATGGAGAGGTGAACGAACCACATACACGACGGATGACATGAGAACGCCTCACTTAAAACACGAGCGCGCAATCCATAGATCGGAGAAGCGCGCTGATAGCTTCGTCTGTTTCATACCGGATATGGAAATGACGGCAGAGTGGTGATCGATCGACTGCGTCGTTCAGAATAAACGGAAGATTCAGGTGTCGGATTGAGGGAAGATACGTTTCGAGAAGATCGACATCGATAATATCATCCATGGGTTCGGTCAGGAGACGAATAGATTCATGAAGGAGCACGACCGATGTCGTATGAGATCCTGATGCAAGGCCAAGGGCAATGCGCAACGCCTCCACGGGCCTATGAGTTTTGCGCGGGTCTTCTTGAATGACGACAGCGATGTTCTTGGCCACAGGAGATTCGATGCTCTCAGGTGAATGAGAGGAATGGCGTACAGGTGTCAATAATCCCGGAAAGAACAACGAGGCCGCAGAGAGACATCTTAGGGTCCAGAGCGTCGGTAGATACGTCATGTTGGCGGCAGCCATAGGCACACACAAAAACACGGGCGCCGGAGTATGCCAAGTCTCGGTACGGTTGGGCGTACATGTTCTTCACGCCTTCATCAATGAGGTAAAGGTAGACGTCGTGACCAGCCTCGATGGCTGCCTGGGCAAGTCGAGTGACCGTCGTGGCACTTTCGTCCGACGGAGGCAAGGCCAAGAGGAAACCAATTTTACGCTTCACGATGTGAATCCACAGGAATTTATATTAAATATTCAGTGGGTTACAGAATTTATGGACGAGCAGAGACTAAGAGTTTTTGAGGGGAAAGTCAACCTGAAAAACCGAGCGTTATGAGCCGAGGACAAAGGGGTGAATTTCTCGGGAGAGAGTTGAAATACCGAGTTCATGCTGTGTTTTCGTGACCATGTTACGGAGGACGGCGGTTCCTTTGGCCACTTCATCGTCTCCGAGGATAAGAGCAAATCGGCAGCCGAGACGATCGGCTTGACGCAAGTGAGCCTTCAACGTCGAGGACCGAAAGTCCGAGACTGCCTGCATTCCAGCGAGACGCAGTTCCTCAAGCGCTGAGAGGCCAGCGACAGCTCCGAGAGTACCGAACCCCGCGACATACACAGCCGCATGCTCCGGAAGAGCTTTCATCGCAGACTCAGGCAGCAACATCCCAATCCGTTCCAGACCGACGGCGAAACCCACTGCCGGTGTAGGAGGCCCTCCGAGAGTCTCAACGAGACCATCGTAGCGTCCGCCCGCCCCTACGGCGTTCTGTGCACCCAGATTTGTTGCGGTGACCTCGAACGTCGTAAGGTTGTAATAATCAAGCCCGCGAACGAGCCGATGGTTCAAGGAATAGGGTATCTTGATGGTATCGAGACCGGCCAAGACCCGCGAGAAGTAAGAACGGGCCGCCTCTGAAAGCGAGTCGGCCAGCCGGGGAGCCGTCTCCGTTATTGCGCGGCACTCGGGAACTTTGCAATCGAGAACCCGGAGCGGATTAGCCTCAATACGGTGTCGGCAATTTGCACAGAGACCGGATTCATGTTGTTTGAGGTATTCAACGAGGTGGGGCCGATACACATCTCGATCACTGGTATACCCGAGGTTGTTGATTTCCAGCGTCAGACTAGGGAGATCAAGTTCACAGAGAATTCGCCACAGAAGGGAAATGACCTCCACATCAGCGCGTGGATCGGCCATCCCCAGCGACTCCACGCCGAACTGATGGAATTGGCGGAGGCGCCCTGCTTGAGGCCTCTCGTGCCGAAACATCGGCCCGAAGTAGAAGTACTTTTGTGGGACCGGAACTGCCGGGCGGTTGTGCTCGATATAGGCGCGAACAGTTCCGGCGGTCCCTTCAGGGCGCAGCGTCAGCGATGTGCCGTCGCGATCCTGGAAGGTGTACATTTCTTTCTCAACGATGTCCGTCGATGCCCCGATGCTCCGTGCGAATAGGGTTGTGACCTCAAAGATCGGAATGCGGATTTCATGAAACCCATACCGCTCCGCCCATCGTCTGGCGGTCTCTTCGATGAGATGCCAACGGGGTGTGTCCTCCGGCAACAGATCCTTGACGCCTTTGATGCCTTTGATCATGAGCTTTGGATGAGATAAAACGTGTGGGTACTCACCATGAAGAATCGTGTACACCAACTCGTGTTGTGCCGGTCTCGGCGGACTATAACGGCGCTTTCTGTGGCAAGTCAACGGACCGAGCTTGCACGACTCTGAATCGAGCGGTATAGTGCGCGGCTTACATAAAATGCAGCATGTGGATGCGTTCTCGTCGTAGAACAGACGTATGAGTCAAGACCGAACCAGTCGCCGGGTAGTTGCCATCGCCCCGATGCCGCCGGAACCGTCTGCCTATGCGCTCGCCCGATACAGTCGCTCCCCCGATTCAATAGAAAACAGCATCAAGTGGGTCCATGGCCACTCGTCCGAAAAATTCTGGGAACAGTTTTACTTCGATTACGGGCACGCCTCCATTGCCGACCTGGGTCATGTGACTATTTGCTTTGAGGACATTTCGGAACTCGCCGCCATTCGGTTGGAAGATGAACCGCTGTGGGACGGTCAAGCGAAATCCAGCCGGTATCAGAATTTTTCGTCCAACCGATGGTTTGTGCCCGATCAGATTCGAGGCAGCGAAACGGAAGCCGTGTACGAGGGGATTCTTCGAAGCCTCTCCGAGGTCTATCGTTTGCTGCATGATCCGCTGACGCGATTCCTGGCTGAACGGGAGCCACGCCCTGAGTCGATGAAGCCTGCAGACTACGAGCGGACCATTGCAGCCAGAGCGTTCGACGTGACGCGGTATTTACTACCCCTTGCTGCCAAGACCAACGTCGGCCAAGTCGTCAGCATCCGGACGTTGGAAAAGCAGATTACACGGTTGTTGTCTTCTCAGCTTCCGGAATTGCGGGCAATCGGTGAGGATTTGAAAGAGGCCTGTCACCGTCCGCCGGTGAATCTGTGGGGCGAATTATCCGGCCAATCGCCCGGTCAAGCGGACCCCTTGGCACCCACACTGGCGCGACATGCCAAGGCCAGCCAGTACCAGGAATCGGTGTATACGGACTTGGCCCGCCATGCTCGTGAAGCGTTGCGCCCAGCGGGACTTGACCAACCGGATGCCTGGGGGACGGTCGTACCGGTCGATTTGATCGAACCACACCATCCTCTCGACGAGCTCGTCACGACGCTTCTCTACCGGGTCGCGCAAGCCCCGTACCGGAAAATACTCGAGGTGGTCAAAGAATGGACGGATCGACAGAAGCAAGCGACCATCGAGGTCGCAACCAAACAGCGAGGCCCCTACGATGAACTCATCAAGGAGTTTCGCAGCGGCTACGCATTCACGTTCGATATCCTGATGGACATCGGGGCGTGGCGGGATATGCATCGCCACCGCCGCTGCCAGCAAGTGCAACAGAACTTCACGACCGTCCATGGCTACGATGTTCCGCCGCCGCTTGTCGAAGCGGGGTTGGATCTGGAATACCGCCAAGCGATGGATGCCGTGCGTCACGACATCGAGTTACTCAGGAAAAAGGATCAAGAAGCGTCGCTCTATGCGATTCCGTTCGGCTTCAAAGTGCGGTGTGTGTTCAAAATGGACTATGCTGAAGCCGAATACATCAGCAAGCTGCGATCCGGCGTCAAAGGCCACTGGTCGTACCGGACGGTCGCGTGGCAGATGAAACAACAGCTCACTCAACGATTCCCCTTCCTCGGTGAACAGATTCGCGCGACATCGCCCGATATCGAAGACACACTGACCCGATAAGAATCCTATGGGCACTCACCAGCAGAACTGTGAGGCGGCCATGATCGCCGGCGCATGGGACACCTTATTCGCCGAGTCGCTGGCCTGGAGCCGGGACTCCGAGGGATCCAAGGACCCACGTCCTCTCTTTGCGCGAAATGTCGTGTATCTCGTGCAGGGCCGGTTTGCCGACGCCTGGAAAACCCATGCGCTCTGCCTCGAAGCCCAGCAGGACATTACGGCCGTGGGGAATTGGGTGAAGGAGCTGCTCGACCGGAATGCGGACTGCGGCTACGCCCATTTAATCAGGGGCCTGTTTCTCGCGCAGTCCGGTCAATCCGAACAGTCCATGCAACCATATATGGAAGCCGCACGGTTGCTTTCGCGATCAGCGTCTCCTCATTACTTTCTCGCACAGATTCACGAACGCGCCGGTCATCTTGAAATGGCGGTCAAGGAGTACCGCGAAGCCATCCGTCTCGCCCCGGACTTTGCTCCGGCCCGGATGAATCTGGGTGTCGCGTACCAAGATCAAGGCCGATTGGAAATGGCGATCAAAGAATACCGTGAGGTGATCAAACTCAACCCGAACGATTCCGCGGCGCATTCGAACCTCGCGTGTGCGCTGGCAGAACAGGGGAAGGTAGAACCGGCGGTACAATCCTACAAGACCGCCTTGAAACTCAATCCACAGGATGCCGAAGTGCACTTTGCGCTGGGCGGACTCTACGAAACGCGCGGGCGCCTGGACTTGGCGCAAAAGAGCTATCAAGATGCGCTCAATGCCGATCCGGACTTTGGCGCCGCCCATTCCGCTCTCGGGTGGCTCGCGTTAGGCAAGCAACGACTTCAAGAAGCCGCGGACATTTTTAGCCGGGCGCTCAAGTGCAATGAAGAGGATGCGCGAGCCTATCACGGGATCGCCGAGATCTACGCGCTCCGCGGCAAACGCCAGAGCGCGATGGAGAACTATACCAAGGCGTTGAAATTCTATCGCGATCCGGAAAAACGGAATCAGATCATGAATCAGCTGTTCCAGGAAGGCCAGGTGGGGGATTGAAGATCGGGACCAATCGAGTAGGTCCTTTGCTCGCGGAGCCCCCACGGTGAAGCGGTGGTCGCTCGACGCGCGCAGTCAGGCCCCACTCGATTGGTCCCATCAGGGTTGGAAGAGTGAACAGGAATTCTACGAGTACGTTTCACAAGGGAGGAGATCTACAACTCTCGGATGGCGCCTTGCAGCACGGTGATCTGTGTAACCGGATCGCCCGTCGCTTTCAATTCATTTCGGATTTGATCCTTCAAGTAGGACGAATACCCAACGCGGTCGATGAGGAGATCCAGAAATCGTTCGGCCGGCAACAGGCTCTGCCCTTTGAGTTCTTCCACAGTATCGTCACTCACAGGCACGTAGGTGCTGCCGATGTGAAAGACGACATTGTAATAGCGCCCCTTGCCGATCCGCTCGAACCGCAACCCCTTCACAAATTCCTCCTCAGCCCGATGTGGAAAACCAGCCAGTTCTCTTCTCGCATCGCGGAACGGCGTGTTTCCTCCTGCCAGCCCATAGAAAGGGGTTCATTTTAGACGTGTTTTGGTCGTGAAGACAAGGGCAACCTCGAGTCTCTGGCGGTAGACAGCTCTCTTGCCGGACATTTATCATGACGTTCCCTTCTGTTGAATATGCCGGTAAAGGGAGTCGTCATGACGGCAAGAGAACTTATCGAATTGTGGGTTACCCGGCTTGAACACGAACAGGTCCACCTCGCCGAAACAGAGCGTGATGCTCCTTTCGTGGGGTCGCAGGGCCGCCTGGTTCACACGATCGGCGGACTCCATCTGTACGAGTTTGTCGTACCGTCTGACGTCACGCTGGGTGTGGATCTTCCTGTGGCCGTTGTTCCGACTGATGAAGCAGAAACCACAGAAGGAATCATGCTCCGGCAAACAGGCGAACGCATCCTTGTTCAGCTGATCGATCCCCTCGGAAGCGAAGTCCCCTCCGCCACCCTCGTTCCGGATCAGGCCGGTCTTATCAGTACGTCGGCGGCCCGACTGAAAGAGATTCTGGCGAAGCCCGACCAGTATCACCTTGGACCAACCGAGCGGTTGACAGCCCTGCTGCAAATGCAAGACATCGGTGCCGAAGCATTTCTTTCCCGCACATCTGTTTTCACGGCAATGTGGTCGGATGACCGGTCACTGCGTCGTCAGCAACTTGGGAAATTGGCCACGGAACTGATTCGCGGCAATAAGCGCATACTCTTGATCAGTCCGGATCATGACGAGTGCGATGAGGTTGTCGGCATGGTCGCGCGGACTATGAACGCCGGCGGGCTCAACTACAGAACGTGGATGACTCGATATGAACTCCCGATTGCCTCGCGAACCGGAGGCATCGATCTTCATGAATTGGGGTTCGAAGCACAGATGCAGCGGTTCTATGCCAAATCACAGGCCGACAAAGCCTCGCTGAAACATACATACGAACGCTTTCGAGAGCTGACCCCTCTGCTGGCCCAGAAAGAAGCGAAGCAGAAAGATTTGGACGAAGTTCGCTCCTTGGAATGGCGCCTCGTGACACAATTTAGGGAGCTGCAAGTCAGAATGGCCGATGTTGAGACCACGCTCAAGGAATTCGAAAATCTGCCGCTGTTACAGCGACTGGGCATGCAGGCGGTGGGGAAGAATGCGGGATCACTTACGCAGTACCGTGCGCTGTATCAGAGCAAGATGAACCAACTGAACGACGAACTCGATGTCGCGAAAGGTCGCATTCAGCAGCTAGTTCCGGAGGCGTCCGTCCCTCGAGGAACGCGTGCCGAGTTTGGCGAACTGAAGGAGCACATCACGAAATTGGGTGGAACGAAAAAGGTCCGTGAGTTGCTGGCTGCTGAAGCAAGCCCGAACCGTCAGGCCTTCCTTCAGAACCGGAGACTGGTCGCGGCCACTCCCGCTCGAGTCGCGAGCGACCCCTTGTTCAGTCGGGTGCGCTTCGATGTCCTCATCGTCGATGAGGCTCCGAGGATTGCGGCATCCTCGCTGCTCGCTGCTGCCGGTCTGGCTCACGAACGCATTATCGTCAGCGGCGATCCACGCGACATCACGGGCACGGGGCCATGGGCCATTTCCCAAACAGCTGCTCGTGCCGCACCGTGAACTGTCTTGACGGCACTTGCTTGACGCGAGCGATGAAAATTCAGGATAATCCGGCTCCCCTTGCTGTATTTACTCTCAGGGATGTTCAAAAAGGACGTTCAGCAAGGCCCGAGCGGAGCGAAAAGGCGAAGCGTACTCTGTGCCGGTACGTTGAGCCTTTGAGGTTCGTGAGAACGAAGCTGGCGGGCTTTTTCAACATCCCTAATGCCGAAGTGGCGGAACTGGCAGACGCACTAGATTCAGGGTCTAGCGCCCGCAAGGGTGTCCGGGTTCAAATCCCGGCTTCGGCACCACCCCTCTCTCCCACCTTCTATACGGGGTTTCAGCGTTATCTGGCCATTATCTTGACACCAGTGAACACCCCTTCAGGGGTCGTTTTGGGCTCAATTGTCACGTAACTGTCACGTGAACATGCAGGCGTCCAACTTACGAGGAGCAGGCGATCATGGTCTCACCCGGCATCTATCGACACCATAAAGGTCAGGACTATGAAGTTTTGGGAGTCGCCAGGCATTCAGAAACGGAGGAGGAGTTCGTCGTGTACCGGGCGTTGTACGGCGAGCGAGGGCTCTGGATAAGACCGGTTGCCATGTTTACTGAGAGCGTCGATAAAGGGGGCGTTTCCATTCCACGCTTTTCGCGAGTAGATTAGGAAGCAGCATTTGGCCAATAAGCCACGAAGCGAAGCACATGTGAACTGCTTGGCCGTATTGCAGTCAATGTCCTTATCCATTGAATGCCCTATCTGTAAGCATGGAAAGAGATGAAGACGATCCGCTTAAGTCATACGGACAATCAGACAGATGAGTTACTAAAGCATCTTCAAAACAGGGTCTTTCATGTCACAAGCTTGTCCGCATCCCTCTAGTTTTGCGTATAGCATAGGCCAAGAAACCCGCTTCGGAGCCGAACAGGATAAGTGCCCCGGGCAAGGGAACAGCTGTGAGGGCTAACGAGGTAATTTCTCCGCGGACGAACTGTCCACCGGGTGAAAATCTAGATGCCAAGACGTCTGCACTAGAGACGCGATGCTCGGAGGTGACGTTGGCAATCCATCATTGGAGAACATTCCTGTTTTCTCAAATTGAAAATAGAATTGATCGTTCGTCAGACCGTTCAGCGTCGGGCTGGACAAATTAGCGACAATCGCTACATCGTAGCGGTCGAAATCGGATCTGGCTGATTGGAAATCGTCATGACGATTCATAGGACATCGTATCGCCAGTCTTTCAGAGTCGTCCTAACTCCATTATTCGAGGGGTTCCTTTTGAGGGAGTAAATTGATTCCTCTCAATCCCCCACCCATACATTCATCTTTCTTCTTTGGTAAGCTGACCGTAGCATCCAGTTTGCCGAGAGGTTCTTATGCTGTACATGTTAATACTGACGACGCTCTTGCTCACGGTTGACGCTCAAGCGCAATGGGCAGATCATCACGGGAGCAGTTTCGGTCCCCGGCGCAGCGATGCCACCCCCAAGACTGGCTATGGGTACCGCAACCGCGATGGGACGACGAATTACGCGCCGATCGTGCCGAGGCATGGCGAGATTGCGGCGACGCCACCACCTCGTGCTAGTCCACTCCGGTCCCCTCCCCCTCGCGCATCCGATCCGCCATACCAGATGCTCCAGGAGCGCAGCCCTGAACACGATTGCCACAGCAATTCTATTTCCTCGGATCGTGTACGGTAACCACCCTGTTAGGTTCCCGCATGCGCTTTGCTACCGCTTTCACCTTGCGCTATCAAAAAGAAAGCTCCGTCCTCTTTCAAGAACGGAGCTTAGCGAACAGCGCAATTTTTACATTATGTCTTCGTAGCGTTTCCGCTACCGATTCATAATGTTTCCACTGCGCTATTCTGATATCAGACTAGCGTCTTCAGGTCTCGGTCGGTACTGGGAGACCCCCTAATGTCGTCCCGACTAAGGCGTGAATCGTCAACGGGGCATTCCCCTCTACTCGATCATTGACGATGACATAGGCTTGCCGCTTCTCTGCTACCGCTTTATTCACCAGCTCCCCCCGTATACCCGCCGCATCTCCTTGTTGTACGGCTCAGTTCGTTTTTCGTGGATTCATAAGACAGCACCTCCCCGGATTCAGGATTCTCTGAGAAAGGAACGTGGGTCAGATTTGCTGGTGATCGGAACTTCCCCAGAGTGCAAGGCACAGGGCAGCGAGGAGGTATGTTACCTCTATAGCGATTAAGAACAAGTTAGAGTCATACCACACGTTCACCATGACAATTTCATTCAAAAGGAGTGCAAGAAATAACATCACGAACCCTAGCAAATTGAACCAGTGCAGGCCCATGACCGCCTCCTTGTGGATATCGCGACTCCATTGACTACAAGCAAACCCCCACTGGCACGAAGCACACCTCTCCCCAGTGGTCTTCAGCGCTCCATGCATCCGCTCAGCGGGTTACGCCACCTTGACTTCGATGGCCTTCGGTTTCGCCTTCTCCGACTTCGGCAGATGGAGATTCAACACGCCATCCTTGAACTCGGCTCGCACCTGATCCACTTCAATCACATCGGGCAAGGCGAAGGTCCGGGCAAAGCTGCCGTAGGATCGTTCAATGCGATGGAACTTCTTCCCCTTCTCTTCCTGTTCGTGCTTGCGCTGGCCTTGAATGGTGAGCACACCATCTTCGAGCGTGATCTTCACGTCCTCCTTCTTTACATCCGGAATTTCGGCCTTGATCTGATACTCCCCTTCGGTCTCACTGATATCAACAGGCGGCGTCCAATCCGCTACGATCATGGTTTCTTTACCATTCGACGGTCGCTCTGTAGGGCGCGCAAACAATCGGTTCAACCGATCTGACACCTCCTCCAACTCTCGAAATGGGTCCCATCGTACGAGTGCCATAGTACCCTCCTTTCGGTCAGTCCTGGTTACCTATCAGGTTAGCTGCGCTGGTGCGGCGCCGATCCAACTGGATGGCGCGTAGATAAATCGAGCGATGGGGAAGTCAAGGGTAGATACATGCAGGAATTACCCTTGGTCGATGGGCGCACGAGGCCGATTGTTCTCGCCAGAAGTGGGCTTAGGGTAGACTGCTCTCGACCAAGCGGCTACCGATCATGTCCATACCTAATAGCATCTCACGCCGAGGGGATGGGGCTGGGAAATTGGTCCTCTAACCAACCGCTCCCTTCTAGAATCCCGCCATCCAACGATCGCATTGAAACGTGGGCCAACCGAAACCACGCAGGACATCCAGTTTGTTCGCGCACAAAAAGCATAGGCGCTGAATTGGATCTCTCCAGGCGAGTGAGACGAAAGCTTGCCCACTCGCCTGCGATAACTGTTGAGGTTAGCCTTTTTGCTGAGTCTTCGTCACTGTCATCTCCGATACGTCCACATCCACCACGCCACGAATTTTCTCCAGATCGTTGACCAAACTCACAAGGCCGGCATGGTGCTCGATCTTTCCCTTGAGTTTGATCACACCCTTCTCGATGCTGTATTCGACTTGATCGAGATCGACAAACGGCGCCCATTTCAAGTAAGCCATGACATCCTTTTCGAGGTCTCTGTCAGGTCGAGGTTCCCCCACGACCTTCAGCAGGTTCGCAATTGACACAACGCCCGACACAGTCCGCGCCGTCTTATATGCCAGGCGGCTGTGCAGCGGCTTCTCCACAGTTCCCTTAAGCACCACATCCCCTTCATGGACCAGCACAGTGATCGTATTCGTTTTGTTGTCTCTCAGGGCCGGAACGGATCTCAGCGCCGCCTCAATCGACTTGCGGATCATTTCATCTTTGACCACGGGTGGCACGACGGTGATTTCATTGTGCAGCTGACGGACGCCCACAATAGTTCCGCTCACCAGCGCTTCGGCCAAACCCGTACTCTCCAAATCCGGCACAGTCCCGGTCAAGTTGGCCAGGCCGTGGTCGACGTTGACCTGAATATTCTTCGCATCGATTCAACCATCTGAGGCCAAACGTTCTCGGATTGCCGATTCAATCTGTAGGTCCGTGGTTTTCGTCACATCGCCCACAAAACCGACCAGCCAGGTCGATAAGACAACCAGGATCACTGCCACCACCCCATTCAGTTTTCGGTTCATAGCATTCTCCTCTAGCTCAATGCCTCGAGAGGGAAGCTCCTTTGGCGGGAGCTTTCCCGATAACGGCGATACCGCTTAACAAAAGTCAGTCGAAGAGAGAACGTTTGAGGTCGGCAAGGTACTCTCTCAGGGGAGCAAAAATTGCCTTTGCAGATTTGCCAGCCTTCGTCTTATCTTCAATTTGTTCAATTTCCGCATAGAACTTCTTGTAATCTTCTTTTGTCCCATACCCCAAAAGTTCGGATAGCTTCAGTTGTTCCCGGGCCTCCTCGAGTAATTTCGCAAGGGTCGTGCTCTCTTCGTCGGTGCGCGTGTCTTTCTGAGCCAGCTCTTCCGCCTTGGCCAACTTCTCCTCCGCCCGTATGAGCGGTAAGGACATGATATGTTCGGACACGACCAGTGTATTGAGCGCCGCCTGCAGTGCCTCTTTCGCCTCATCAATGTTCCCCTTGTCAATCAGAGGCGTCACGGCCGCAATCGCCGCAGGATCTTAGCAAAACGAAGTCAAGAGGAGGGTGAACTGGGAGCGGCTGATAACATTGTACGTATTTATGGGTTTCAGACCAGATATGAATATGTCGGTTATCCATCGAAGGAAAAAACTGTCCTGTGGGAATCACAACACAACACAGGAACGGCCCGTCCTGCAGGACGGGCCGTTGGCTGCAGAATGCAATTGTTGGGAGCGCTTTCGTTATGCCGCTTTCACATCGATGGTTTTGGCTTGGGAGTGTTTCGGTAAGTGAACGTATAGCATCCCATCCCTAAATTCCGCCTTCACGAGTGCCACCTCGACCGAATCCGGGAGCGTAAAGCTCCGGAGAAAGCGTCCGTACGCCCGTTCAAGGCGATGAAATCGACGTCCGGAGCCCTTGGGCTCTTCCCTCCGCTCGCCTTGGAGGAAAAGCACCTTATTATCGACGGTCACCCGTATATCCCGTTTGTTCACCTCCGGCCGGATTGGGGCACATGGCGATGCGGATACCGTGCCGTTGCTGGAAAGAGTCCCAACGGATCCAGTACATTCCCAGACCCATTTCTATGACCTTGACCGGAGGATAGAGGTGGACCGAGGCATGAAGGGCCTCGCCCCTATTGACTTTTCTTCAGAAAGAATTATTGGCACGAGTGTTCCGCAGAGTCGTTATTCTTTTGATGATGATCACAAGGTCAATTCAGACGCAAGGAGGACGAGGTTATGGCGTTGATGACCACGCTCAACGAATAATTCCTTGGAAACGCCAATCATTCGAAGCACATAAAGTGTGATGACTTCATGAGATGTTTCATTGAAACTGCGACAACTCTCTTCCAATCTAGAAGACTTCAATAGGAGGTCGACCATGTACAGCCTATGGCCGTGGGTGAAGTGCCGAGTGCGAGTGGGAACAGTCATGCTTGTGCTTGGGGCAGCGGGGTTCATTTGCAGCACTGCCATCGACATGACTTATGCAGGAGATATGGCTCTACCGCCAGGCGTCGCGGCCGCGGATATTGAATACAACGGCCGCATTGCAGTCAATGGGGAACCAACCACGGTAAAAATTGCCACTCCGAATAAGAACGGCTTGCTGGTCTTCGACGGCACAGCCGGCCAGCGGATCAATATCGGCTTCAGCGGTGTCACACTCACACAGTTTTACGTTTCAGTCTATAAGCCTGATGGCGGGGTGATGCCCAGACATGTCTCCGCAGTGAAGAACTATTATGCGACGATGGGCGAGCGGCCAGTCTCCTCCCTGACAACAGTGCATACCTCCATGCCAGCGTACCAGTTTTCAACTGATTCGGCGGCCACGATCTCTTCCAGCGAGATGAACGGCGCAAGCGTCGATCTTGAAGAATTGCCGGTGACCGGAACCTATACAATATTCATCGACCCGCTCAGTACGTATACGGGGAGTTTCAAGATCACGGTTTCAAGCGAATTGGGTGGGGACATCACCCCTCACGGTGCGACGGTGCCGGTCAACATCGGCCGTATCGGGCAGAAGGCCCGCTATACATTCTCGGGACAAAGTGGCCAATCGGTGAGTTTGCAGTTGAGTGAGGTGACAATCCGAAGCGGATATGTCTCTATCGTTGGTCCGGATGGAAAGTTGTTAGGCAAGCCGATCTCGTTTGTCTCTGCGGGTGGTGGCACTATGATTCCGGGACAGGTTCTTCCGGCTTCCGGAACCTATGCTGTCCTGATTGAATCGGACCTGAGTTATACCGGAAAGCTCAAGCTCGCGCTGTATAACGCTCCAGAGCTGACCGGTACCATCGCAGTGGACCAAGGAGCCGTGACCCCGAACCTGACGGTGCCGGGTCAACGGGCACGCTATACATTTAACGGGACGGAGGGGCAATGGGTGAATCTCGGTCTGACCGGGGTGTCAATTCCTATGACTGCTGTGTCCATCCTGAGACCGGATGGCACCAAGTGGGAAGCGACCACCGTTGGTCCAAGTGGCGGCAGTCTTGATCCGTTGACGGCTCTCCCAGCGACAGGGACGTATACCATTGCGGTTGAGCCGGTTAGTAACTACACCGGCAGTATGACCCTCGCCCTTTCTTCTCCCGTCACGGGTACGATCGCCATCGATGGAGCCTCAGTGCCGGTCAGCCTGAACAAGGCGGGCCAGACGGCGCGGTACACGTTCAATGGCAACGCCGGACAATGGGTGAATCTCGGGCTGACGGGGGTGAGTATTACATCCACCGCGGTCACGCTTCTGACATCCGATGGGACCATTCTTGCCTCAACGGCTGTGGGTACGGCGGGCGGGGGCCTCGCAGATCAAAATCCTTTGCCGGCCACCGGCACGTATACGGTTCTCGTTGACCCTGTCGGCAGTTACACCGGTAAAATAACCTTGACTCTTTCGAGCGAGGTTTCGGATTCGCTCAAGGTGAATGCGGCTCCCAGGCCGATCACGGTCAGCCGCGCGGGCCAGAATGGGCGCTACACGTTTACCGGTACCGCGAATCAACAGGCCACGATCAAGGTCACGAACAATAACCTCGGCAGCGTGACCGTCAATCTCTATAGCCCGAATGGTATCCTGCAAGCTGGGATGACGAGTTCAGCATCGAGCTTTACCCTCAACCCGGTGACCCTGGCTTCAGCAGAACCATACACAGTGACCATCAATCCTGCGATGACTGAAACGGGGAGCATTCACCTGCAGGTGAGTAGCCAATAGCATCGGAGCTTCCGCAGGGGCGATGACCTCGCCCCTGCGGAAACCGTGGAGACATCATACACGCTAGTTTCAACCACAGTTGGCCGCTGCCGAACGAAGAGAGGAGCTTGATCGGGCAGTTTGCAAAGCTCATGGCAATTGATGCCGGCTATCATTTCTGAGAAAAGCGGAATGCGATGGATACGCGGCCTCGGTTTCAGTCAGTTCGTGAAGGGCTTTCTATTACGCTGCGACCAAGACGGTACAAGACATTCCTAGGAGTAAAACGTTCTAGTCCTAGCTAGTTACCGATATCCCTCCTTTTTGTCCTGTTGTTACATAGCCTATATAGAAGCCGTTGCCAGTGCCGGTGGTGTGTGCGCCGCTCAATGACTAGAAGGCAATTCTTCGTACGAAAAGCGAAGATAAGTCGATTGGCTAGGGGGCCATGCTGGTCTTGCGCCGGATAGGTATCGCTTTACCGGTAAACCACGGGATGCGGGTGGTGTCTGGCAGTGGCTTGAGGGCGGGCTTTGCAATATGAACGGCAGTTTCTGGCGAACGTGGGCGCTTGCCTTTTGGAAGGGGCTTATTCCGGTTATTGAAAGCCATAACTTCATTATATCAAAAACCCATGGCAGATATGCGTACATTTCCCTCTCACATACCTTCCAACTGGGATCACCAAATGCGCCATGACGCTAAAGCCGTCAGAAGCGACGGACAAACGCTAGGACAACCCCAGTCAGGGTGATGGCTGATTCAGAGCCCGAGTTGTCTGCGCGTGATGTGAGGCCCCCAAGACGGTCTTTTGCTCGATCTTAAGCTTAATTCGGGCACCCATTGTCGGCAATGTGAGAGGCTCTTTGGCCTTGGAGAACCAACCATGAGCCATATGATCAAAGACGTACAGCAGAACCGCTCGATACGAAAACAGCGGTCACCTCAGGATGACCGTTATGTGTTACTCACATTGACCCGGAAAAAATCAATCTCGTGAAACGCATCAGGGCACAACTCCAGAATGGAGGCACGGACCGTCAGCGCAACCTTGCCCGGTTGTTGAAGCCCTTTTCCCTAGGCGACACTAACGAAGTGTTAGGTAAATTGTTCGGCCTTGGCGTTTCAGCAAGAGCAAGACCGCTTGGTCCTTTGGTAACTTGCCACTGATCTGCCCAAAGGCCTTCGCCGACGTCACCGCCTGGCGGTTTACTTCCAGGATGATATCGCCCTCTCGGACACCCACTTCCTCAGCCGCACTCCCGGGCCGCACCCCGACAATGACGACGCCTCGTTCACTTGACTTCAAGCCATATCGACTAGCCAATTGTTCGGTCAGATCGCGAACCTCAAGACCGGACAGTGCTCCAGTGGGCGTGGCTGATTCGCCGTCGTCCTCCGCGTTTTGTGATAAGGATTTGGCTTGCTCCAAGATCGTGAGCTCCACTGCCTTCGGCTTCTTATCTCGAATGAACTTAATCGTGACTTTTTTCCCCACCGGTGTCTGCGCCACCGCATTGCGAAGATGCGTCGGGGAATCCATCGGTTTGCCATCGTATTCCACGATGACGTCGGCTCGCTCCAATCCGGCTTTCTTCGCGGGGCTCTCGTCCATGACATCACTGACCAGCACGCCCTTTGTCTCCGTGACACCGAATTGAGACGCCAATTGCGGTGTCAGCTCCTGAATAGATACCCCAAGCCACCCGCGAACAACTTTTCCTGTTTGTACGAGCTGTCCCATGATGGACTGCGCCATGTTGCTGGGCACGGCAAATCCGATCCCCATGTTTCCGCCGCTCTGGCTGAATATTGCCGTGTTGATCCCAACCAGCTCGCCCCGCACATTGACCAAAGCCCCGCCGGAGTTACCGGGGTTGATGGCTGCATCCGTTTGGATGAAATCTTCGTATTCGGCGATACCTGCGGCCCGCCCAAGAGCGCTGACGATTCCCAGGGTCACAGTCTGTGTCAGGCCAAACGGATTTCCCACGGCAAGAACAAACTCCCCGACCTCCAGTTTGTCAGAATCGGCCCAGGACACGGTTGGAAGCCCCGCCGCATCGATCTTGACGACGGCCACATCTGTCTTTGGATCGGTGCCGATCAGCTTCGCCTTGAATTCGCGTTTATCTGACAGGATGACACGGATTTCATTCGCCTTGCCCACCACATGATTATTGGTGATGATGAGTCCGTTAGAGTCGACGATCACGCCAGACCCAAGTCCTCCTTCTTTTCGTTCCTTCGGTTGTTCAAATTTCCGGGGAAACTCGTCGCCGAAAAACTTTCTAAACAAGGGGTCGTCAAACGGCACGGGCCCCGACCCTTGGGAACGACCGCTTTTGCTGGCGTAGATATTCACCACCGCCGGTTTCACCGACTTTGCAATGTCCACGAATGTTTGATTGCCGCCGCCCAGCACGGGCTGAGGGACGGTCGAGACGGGTTTGGCAATGGGAGGAGGCTGAACTAGAGAGGAGACGTCGGAAACTGCGTGTCCGGTAGGCAACCAGCCAAGGTCCGAAGCAATCACAAATCCAATCATGATCCCAGTCGTCAACAATATTACGGCCACAAGCCAACTTCTGGGTCCGCGAGGGGGTTTGCGGTCAAAATCTGTTTGATACATGACGTCAACTCCTGGCACTGTGAGTCTGTATGAGTGCCCCACATTTCGCCGCCTGATGAGTGAAATGAAGGCACGTGAAATACAGTCAGTACTGCAAATGGCGCACCCGGACTGGCCCTAAGCGATTGTTTTGCGCAGTGGCGTGAGAGCGTGTCCCTTTCATTTTGGAGAGGGCTCGTAAGCGATGTGTGCCGCATAGCACTCATTCCCGAGATACATCCGTGTCACGCATTTGTTCATAATGCTCAGCAAAGCGAAGTCAAGAGGACGGCGCACTGGAGCAGCTGACAGCATTGTACGTATTTAGGATTGGCAGACTGGATATGAATGTGTCGGTATGCGTCAAAAGACACAAGCGTCCTCAGAACACAATAAAGATACGGCCCGTCTTACTAGACGGGCCGTATCTGTGGATGGCAGTGCGTTGGCAGGAGCCTCGTTATGCCGCTTTCACATCAATGGCTTTGATTTGGGCATGAGCCGATTTCGGCAAGTGGACGTATAGCATCCCATCCCTAAATTCCGCCTTCACGCGCGCCACCTCGACCGAATCCGGAAGCGTAAAGCTCCGGAGAAAGCGTCCGTACGCCCGTTCGAGGCGATGGATCTGATGTCCGGGGCCCTTGGGCTCTTCCCTCCGCTCGCCTTGGAGGAAAAGGACCTTGTTGTCGACTGTCACACGGATGTCCCTTTTGTTCACCTCCGGTACTTCTACTTTGAGGTAATACTCGGCGTCTGTTTCGAGGACGTCCACGGAAGGATACCAATCCGGGATCGTCATCATTTCCTTGCCATCCATCTGATGAGTTTCAGTCTGTTGGTTTCTAGAATGTGACAAGAAACGGTTCAGTCGCTCCGAAATCCCTTCGAGCTCACGGAGCGGATTCCAATGTGCCAGCTTCACACATTGACCTCCTTTCATTCCACTCTCGGGCCTTCGTGACTGAATTGCCGTGCCGAGAGCTTACGAGGCCATAAATAATTTCGACCTGCCCTGAGTCAACTCCCTTGACGAGATCGATAGGGTTTCAGCTGAGGTAGTAGTGTGACACGAACGTGGGCGGAGCCCCCCTCTCACGAGCGAATGGGAGAATAGGCAACGCGTCAGGCGATACCCTCGCCGGTTTTCCCATCAATCCTATTCGATAGACGACTATGGAGATTCCTTTGCCTTACTGTCCTCATACAGAGTAAGGTTGAGAAGTCCGTCCAATGTCTGTTGCCTGGCGCGTTGTTCCACTAACACCGCGATATCGAAGAGACTCCGTTCATCCTCAATATTCACGAGCCGGCGCATTTCGGACTGGAAGCTGTGGAAGGTGCGATCAAAGGCCTCACGATCGCGTACACATGCCCCTTCCGCCTTCTGATCATGAGGAAACTCCTCCATGTGCTGCTGGAACCGGACGACCGCCCTCTCTTTCGAAGCGAGCAATCTCAGCAGCTGGTTTTGCCAGAGCGCCAGTCGGACCGTTTGGGTGGCCTCGTCAGGAATGACGGGGATGGCGATGAGACCAAACACGTCGCCCTCGAGCGCCGCATGCCCCACCGTGAGGTCTCGTTGACAGACCGTGACGAGAAGAGGCGCGAGCAATTGATTCCTTTTCTTTCGGATGGAACGATAGGCTGGAAGCAACAGGGGGCTTACTACGACGGTATCGTAAGACACGCTCTCGAACTTATGAGCGAGTTCCTCGGCGGAGGCACACGTGCCGATGGCGATATCGAGCATGTGGTCGAACAGCGTACAAGAGAGACTGTTGATCGTGCCATAGTCGTGTTCAGCTATCAGAACCGATCGTATGAGCCTCATACGTCACCAGAATGGCCTGATCGCCCACTCCTTTTGCCGTGCCATCCGGCGGCGCCTCGAGCACTGCCGGGGCCTCGTCGGCGGAGAGTGCCAGCGTGCTATTCTCATTGTTATAAGCCGTCACAGTATGAATAGAGCCGTTATGAAAGGGGCCACAATAAGCCAGGTTGCAATAAGTCTGTAGAGGAATTTCATGGTCAGCCACCTCCTTCATATATCTGCCCCAGATTGTTCAGTCGCTCTTCTCTACCATGCTCCAAATACTACATATGCGTGCGCTCTAAACGAGACATCGCCATCTGCTTGTTTTGTATTCCAGGAGTGGGCAATGGAATAGGGACTCTCAGCGTTTCTTGTCGGCGGTACTGCTCCTGATCCTGCTCAAAGATTTGCTGGAGCTCGCGATCTGTGATCGTCAAGATCAAATCATAGAACTCGCGCCCTTGGTCTAGTTTATGAGACTGAGCCAAGACCGACATGGTGCTATCGTCTTGCCAGACCGTCTTCTTCACGGAGGCGATATTGGGTCCAGCGTCATAGTCTGTCTACGCTGCCACTGCGGGCTCCCCATAGGCCTCCTGTAGTCTTTGGCGTAGCTCTTTGAACCCACCGGGCACCGCATCATAGTTGTAATGAATAGCCAATTCTCGGAGAGGGTCATTGTAGAAGCGATATTCCACGCGTTGGACGGCGTGATCCTTTGATGGAATTACCATGGTACGTTGAGCGGGATTACGTCGATTCAGGGACACTCCTTTTGCATCAGGCACAACACGGGTAAGCTCAGACAACGTCATCCCCAACCGAGCGCCTTGAAATGAACGGGGAAGCACAGTTTCCCTTGTATCGCCTTGGGCGGCCAAGCCTGGCCCCGCCAAGGTCCCCAGTAACAGACCAACCATCAACATCATGCCTAACGCGACGGATTTCACTTGCATGGCAATATCCTCCTTTCTTCGCCTCATTAGGCCCCTTTAGGACGGTTGCATGACTGCCGCCTGTTTGGTCCCGCCGGCGCCTGAATCCAGGATCGCCGGCGAGGACGAGTACGTGTCACAATCTTTATCCACACTCGATCATGATCGGGCGTGGTTTTGCCTGTTCCCGCTTCGGGAAGGTAATCGTTAACAGTCCCTGCTTATATGAGGCCATCGATTTCTCATGGTCCGCATACTCAGGCAGGTTGAATACACAGGAGAACGCACCGGCTCCGATCCCTTGCATGTACCATCGTCTCCCCTCAGACTCGTTGCGCTTCCGTTCCCCTTTTACTCGCAGTATGTTGTGTTCGACCTGCACCGAGATCTGATTCGCCTCCAAGCCCGGAAGCGCCATCTGAACGGTGAACCCCTCGTCGTTCTCAAAAATATTGCAGGCTGGATTCCAGGACTGCGACCACCCATTCACAGATTGGATGGCGTCCTCCAGAAGATGATCAATTTGTGACTCGACCGATCGGTTAGGGAACAAGACAGGCAGTTGGTTTTCCCAAGACATAGCCCCACCTCCTGTAAATGTATAACAATGAAGGTAAGGAACGCGTGAAGGGCCGGAGTACACCGCTATAACAGCTGGCCAGATAGGGCACCCTTCACCACGTCCGTCCAGTCCAGCATGTCAACTGCGCTTTAAATAATCTCAAACTTTTAGAAGTCAAGACCGCAGATATCAGACAAAAGCCTGTCACGATTGGTCGGGGCGAGTGAGGGGCAAAAGGTTGAAGGCGGGGGCTAGTTCTAGGAGGGAGAGCGCTGGATATAAATGGCTAGTCGTAGAGGACTCCATGTGGCGCCCCCTAGCTGCCGCTGAAGGCCCGGGTAGGTCTTCTGCCAGGGGGACTGTCAAATAACTGTCGAGTGGATACCCTATCCTGCTGTTTCCTGCCGTATTCTCCTGTCTCAAGAAAGCTGCTCAATACAGGGGAAAATGCAACAGTGCGACACGGTGAGCAACAGGAGGAGAGAAGCTGCGCTCCCTTCAGGGTCTAGCGCCCTCACGGGTGTCCGGGTTCAAATCCCGGCTTCGGCACCACCGCACGATCCACGCGACTGCCAAATGGTTTTCTGCTTTTCAGGGGCCTCATTGGCTACCCCCTGAGAGCACCCGCTTGGGTATAGTCTTGGGCTCAATTGTCACGTAACTGTCACGTGAACATGCAGGTGTTCCCACTACGAGGCGCAGGCAATCATGGTCTCACCCGGCATCTACCGCCACCATGGCCAAGACTATGAAGTTTTGGGAGTCGCCAGGCATTCAGAAACGGAGGAGGAGTTCGTCGTGTACCGGGCGTTGTACGGCGAGCGAGGGCTCTGGATAAGACCGGTTGCCATGTTTACTGAGAGCGTCGATAAAGGGGGCGTTTCCATTCCACGCTTTTCGCGAGTAGATTAGACAACGGAGCTTGGGGGGTAGAGGTCGCTCCTGTTGACTGTCTCTGAAATTGGGAGTACTCTTAACAGGTTATACTCTCCTCACACATCTTGCCGACGACTCCTGGATGGCCTACCGCCGACACCTTGTGAGAAAGGCGGTGCCTCTATGTTCGTGTTTACCGATCCTCCCTCTTCCCTGCGGATGGAACTTCAAGAATTCATCCGTTCCTGCGAAAACCTTCTGTCCTCTACGGTCTTCCCTTTCAATGTGCCGTTAGCACCAGATGAACGGCCTGTCGTTGAATATTACGTGGAAGAACTGAAGACATACCTTCTCTCACCCCAGCGTCACTAACCAACGCTGTGATGCAGCACCCTGTGACGAGGCACGCGATGTCTGATTACCGGCAGAGTATTCGTGAGCGTCTCATGGTCAGCAAGCAGCTGCTCGAAACGGGAGACCTCTCAAATGTCGAAGCGGAGTCCTTGAGGAAAAAGATCGAAGGCCTATCTGCTCTGCTTGGTGAAGAAGGGACCAACGCAGAGCGATGACCGCTGCAGGAATAGCCCTGGTGTGATGGTTCTCCGGATTCTATGGTTCTTTGGATGAATGATGGGAGTGCAGGAAACGAGAATGCTGGACTATAAGCATCGCAGGATCGAGTTGTTGCCGAGACGGCAAGCTGATGGGACCTGGCATTGCGAGTATCGCATTATTGAATTCCGACACGTCTGCTGGGGGTACCACAATGGACGCACCAGCGGCGTCTTTCCTTCCCGTGAGAACGCCACCGCGGCAGCGCTGGAGGAGGCGAAGCACATCGTGGATTCAATCGAACCACCTGCACAATTTCCGTTGTCTCAGCCTGCGTCGATGATCGGAACGTATGGCGACAGGGTGCGAAAGCTGACTTACTCTTTCGTTCAATCCTGGATCAGAGGGGGCGCATTGTAGACTGCCACAATACCGTCATCTCGATGTATTTTCCGACAACTGCGGACGGGAGTTGTTCAACTATTCTCCATACACATCCATCGCCTCCATCGGGCAAACCGAAATTAACCTGTGGCTGGTGCTCCAGGAATGGTGGTAACCGTGCTATGTGCTGCTCAATCACGTTCGCAATGTGAAGAGGTTCCGCCCGTTGGTGTTGGAATCGGCGGTGATCGTCGGAATCCCAGCCGTTTACATGATGCGGTCCGCCAAGGTGTTGACGAACTGGGATTGACCCTCCTCCTGGAAGACCTTCGTCGGATCTTCAGGAAGCCGTTCGGCTGGTTTTGAGGGAAGCCGGATTTTGCTTACACCGACATCCCATGTTCTATGAAGACCGCGCTCCCACTCACGCACCCATGCTCGAATCGATTCATGCGTCGCTGTTGTCGCGCGCTGTATCTCGCTGATGGATCGCCCATCCTTCCATAGACGAAAACACTCCTTTTTTGAGTTGTCTCTCTGCGGCATGCTACCTCCTAGAGTGTCGGGTCCTTGCTCAATCCACTGATTGCAAGTAACTGAAAACTAATATCCGAGATCTCCTGACGATATCGTGAATGGGCAGACTCGAGCGTCGGCAGGCGGATGCCCATTTTCAGAGCCTTGCGATCGGCCTCACCGTATTGGAGGAGATGTCCAAATAAAATGTATTCGTACTCATGCTGATTGAGGGTTTAGAAAAAGACGGAAGGGCGCGCAAATCAAGACGCACAACCCGTTTATAACAATAGATAGGAATCAATAGCAATATCCTGGGAACCCGCGGTCTTCTGTTGCTCTTCTGTCTCTTAAATCGGGCTTTTCATTGAAACTCTGTCTATTTCACGTACACTCCGACAGACTGATTTTTCAGTGATGGTGTATGTCCAAGGGGGAGTATGGCCACGATATTGGTGATTGATGATGAGGCTCCCATTCGCACATTGTTATCGACGGCTCTTCAATCGGCAGGCCATGAGGCGGTGGAAGCGTCCAACGGGCGCGAGGGGGTCGCCTTATATCGACAGAGCCCGGTGGATTTGGTCATCGTCGATATTCTGATGCCTGAGTTGAATGGACTCGATACCATCATGGAACTCACTCGTGAATTCCTGAATGTCAAAGTCATCGCTGTCTCCGGCATGGTCGGTGATCAGTCCATGCTCAGTACCGCCAGGCTGTTGGGTGCACGACAGACGTTGCGCAAGCCCTTTGGAATAGATGAACTGTTATGGGCGGTCCGGTATGAATTGGCGCACTAAGCCTCTGGCTCAAAAAGGACGGTCAAGTGTGGCAGGATGGTCAGACGGAGAACATTTTTTGGACACGTTCCTTCTGTCGGCTATTGGAAGGAACATGTGGCCCATAATTCTATGGTAGAGGCTCAGAAACGATACAAACCTATCTGATCATCCAGCATCACGCGCTACGCGTCTTCCGCTGAATCACCGACACCGATCGTTCGGCCCTGTCACGTAAGGGGGCCGTTTAGACCCCTTCCGTCTTCATACCTCCGATGCGGCGACTGGCATAGCTTCTGCACTACAGGATCACGGAGACTTCTCTTATGGAAGGAAGGCGTTGTGGGATGCGTGGAGACTGGAGGGCATGCCAATGCCCGACTATAGGAAACGCTGGATCGAGTTCGGCACAGCACGATGGAAAGGTAACAAAGGATGCCCGGACGGGAGCTTGGCGTCCCGTGAAGAGGCACAAGCAGCCGCGCTGAATCAGGCACAACGCGTCATCGATTCACTCACGACTCCAGTCTAATCCCCATGTCGTTCAAGGCTCAGGAACAAGACATCCATGGAATTCACCCAAAGGTGACAATGATACCTGATCGCCTCTGTACCTGGTGCAGCGTTCCCATGAAGAAACGGCTGGTCGGCGGCGACCAGTTCGTCCACTACACCTGCCCCAAATGCCTTTTCCAGCACACGACCAGACCGCGTCCCAAGGCGTAAGCTCCCGGTCCGCTTGGCGAGAGGGCGAGTGATGCGGACACCGAGTGGACTTTTGCCGGACATGTCGTCGTCCCGCCATGCCATGGTGTTTCGGCGTTGATCTATCATCCTTCTGTGGGTGTTGATTGCGCCGAAAAACACGGAAAAAGAGAACCTTCGGGCGCGGGTACCGTGCCCGCATCCGGTTAACCGTCAAGACATTGTCAAGTGGCTGCCCTACTCTGTCGTGGAAGCGAACTTGCTCGACGCTCAGGATTTTTGCAGACACAAGTGTTCCCAGAGAACCCAAGACGATGCAGCAGCTGTTGCCATCACGGCGGAGTCTGCAGATATTTAAAGGGACGTGCTTCTCTGCCGTGACGGACGACTGAGCCCGTCGTGTGGCTGCAACTAGTTGGCGCCGGTAAAGCTCGCCTATCCCATTGCGTGACATCACGCTGGCGGTCTGGCAAGATGAGTTTATGTCGAGACCGAAACCCAAGGCCGGGAAACTTCCTGGTAAGAGTCCAGTCGACCGGCGAAGCTTGCCACTGTTACGGGGTCTCAACTGAGGGGGTAACATGCATACGCCAGATGTGCGCCACATTGAGATTTGCAAACACAAAGGCATCCCGATCACATCCGACAGCCTTATCCTGGACTTTGGCTGTGGGGACGGGCATCGGGTGTACCAACTGCGCGACATGGGATATCGTCAGGCCTTTGGCTACAACAAAGGCGACTTTATGGACCGGCCTAATCCGATTAAACTGCGCCAAGAGGCGGATGCAGGTTGGTTTCGATTCTCCAATCATGACGTGATGCCGTGGCCCGATAATACGTTTGACCTCATCCTGTCAGATCAAGTCTTTGAACACGTCCATGATCAGCAGGTGGTGTTTCGCGAAATCCATCGCGTTTTGAAACCTGGCGGGGTGGCGGTGCATGTTCTGCCAGCAAAATGGCAGATCATCGAGCCGCATCTCCATGTGCCACTCGGAGGGCTGATCCCCTTTAAGCGTTATGCCTGGTATTATTTTTGGGCGCTATTGGGGATACGGAGCCCGTACCAGCGTGGGAAGTCGGCCAGCTATGTCGCGCAATGGAATTTGAAGTATGCGACGGAGTGCTTGAATTATCTAAGCTGCCGTCAATACGCCAAACTTCTCCAACAGTTCTCTTGGACGATGAGCTGGGAAGAACTGGCCTACATGCAGACCAGCTATAAGCCCCGTATCCGACAAATCGGCCAGCTCGCCGCCGTCGTGCCGTTCATGGTGAGTTTGATTCGCACGTTTCGAGAGCGCGTGATGTTCTTGCAGAAGGCTACCGCCGCATGATCCTTCTGTTCATCAGTCCGTTCACGCTGCTGGCGAGGGAAGGGTGGTAGAATGCGGGCATTCATGATCAGGTGACAAGATAGCGATACCTGCCCAGACGCCTCTTAACGCCCCTTCCGGCGCAACGGACCGAAGGAGGCTGGGGCGACATACTCGGCGAGATCATCTGCATGGTTTCAGTCTTCCGCGACGGCGGCTGACCAGGCCAGAACTGGTCAATCAGCATAAGTCCGAAGGTTCCCGCATCTGCAACATGGCCGTGGTCGTCGGATGGAATTCAATCGTCTTTTGGTTATGTGACGCTTGGGCGAACGCTGTCGGCGAAAACAACATTTTGGTGACATTTTGGTCTCGCTCGACAAGAATGGGTTTGCCCGCGCCACTTCCTGCTGTGGTGTAGGCAGAAGCCGAAGAAATGGCTTTGTGTAACTGGGTGTAAGACGGTCAAGATCTCGATGCTTCTTGTAGCGCCTAAAGATAGGTAAACGATGAGGCCTTTCCTGCTCACGGTGATGTTGGTCGTCGTGGGTGCGACATCGGCGGCAGCACTCTCCGGTGATGAACCGTATGATGCCCTCCAGCGTGGCGACTTCAGAGTGGCGGCCGGACTCTTTTACCCTTTGGCGGAGAAAGGCGACGCGCGAGCGCAGTACAATCTGGGACTGCTGTATGCCAGCGGCCTAGGTGTGACCCAGAACTATCAGGTTGCCCTGAAATGGCATCGCCTGGCGGCAGGGCAGGGCCACGCGGGGGCTCAGAACGAACTAGCCCAGATGTATGCGAAGGGGGCCGGTGTTCCACAAGACTATGTTCGTGCCCATATGTGGTATACAGTGGCTGCAGAATCGTCGAGCGGCGGTTCAAAGAATGAGATAATGAAAGACCGTGACATGATGGCATCACACATGACTCCGCCTCAGATCCAGAAAGCGCAGGAGATCGCGCAGCGTTGTCTGCAAAGTCAGTTCAAGAAGTGTGATTAGGAGAATCCTCCCGAGCAACTCTCCCTCTTGCCTCTTCCGCCCACCGTGGTTCAGACTATAGCCAACGGGTGCTTCATGAAGCGCCGATCGGGCACGAAATCGATAAGACTGGGGATCGCTCTCCTCGTCTTCATCATGCCTCCGCCGGGACGGGACGTGAACCTCTCTGCAGAGGCGGATGACACTGCTCTTGAGCGACCGGGCTTCTCGATTATTACCCGGGATGGCTCGGGCGATGCCGGTCAGTACAGCTCCGTGACCATCGGGGCCGACGGGCTGGCTCTCATCAGCTACTATGATGCCATCAACGGCGACCTGAAGGTCGCCCACTGCTCCAACCAGACGTGTACCTCCGCGACGATCAGTTCTCTGGACCGCACCGGCGATGTCGGTCGCTACACCTCCATCGCCATCGGAAGCGATGACCTGGGCCTCATCACGTACCATGACGCCACGAACGGGGATTTGAAAGTTGCCCACTGCGTCGATGTTGCCTGCACTTCGGCCACGCTCACCGCCCTCGACCGCGACGGGGATGTCGGTCAGTACAGTTCCCTGACTATCGGTACCGACAAACTCCCCCTTATCACTTACTACGATGTCACGAATGGAGACCTGAAAGCGGCGCATTGCAGCGACGTCGCCTGTAGGGCGGCTACGATTACCACGCTCACGTTTCTCAAAGCCGAGGAAAATGTCGGTCTGTACACCTCGGTTGCTATTGCCGGAGGCCAGGGGCTCATCAGCTATTATGACGCGACCGACCACTACTTGAAATCCGCCCTCTGTCCTGACCTACCTTGTACGGAACCCACGCTCACGACCACTCCAGATAAAACCGGCGATGTGGGCCAGTACAGTTCCGTGGCGATCGGTATGGACAGTCGGCCGCTCATCGGCTACTACGATGCGACGAACGGCGATCTAAAAGTCGTGCACTGTGAGGAAGTGGTGTGCACGTCCGCAACGCGCACCGTTCTTGAGAGTGAAGGCGATGTCGGTCTCTACACCTCCACGACGATCGGGGCCGATGGCCTCGGCCTGATCAGCTACTACGACGCGACAAACGGGGATCTGAAAGTGGCTCACTGTGGCGACGTCGCGTGTACCTTCGCGACCATTGCCACACCGGACAGCATCGGCAACGTCGGAGAACACAGTTCCGTGGCCACCGGCATCGATGGACTTCCTCTCATCAGCTACTATGATGTGACAAACGGAGATCTGAAAGTGGCTCATTGTGGCGACGCAGAGTGTATCTCTGCGACCGTGACGTTGCTGGATGGGGGAGCGATCAATGTGGGCGCGCCGTCTTCGATGGTGATGGGACCTGATGGAAAGGGGCTTATCAGCTATCATGATGCGACGAAGGGCAACCTCAAGGTGATTCACTGTGCCGATCTCGCCTGTGCCTCGGCCACGCTTGCGACGATTGAAAGCCGGCACGATATCGGTCAGTTCATGTCGGTCTCGATCGGGACCGACGGACTCCCCCTTATCGCGTACTACGATGCGACGAACGGCGATCTGAACATCATGCACTGCGCTGATCTTGCCTGCATTACAGGGACTCAAACCTCGTTGGACGAAACGGGACAGGTCGGGCAATTTCCGTCGATGACCGTCGGGGTTGATGGTCGAGGTTTGATCAGCTACTACGACGCCACGAACGGGGACCTCAAGGTCGCCCACTGTGCCGACATTGCCTGTAGCTCAGCAAAGGCCACCATACTCGCCAGCAAAGGTGACGTCGGTCAATTTACTTCGGTCACCATCGGAGCCGACGGCCTGGCGCTGATCAGCTACTATGATGCGACCAACGAGGACATCAGGGTTGCGCATTGCGACGATCTCGCCTGTGCCTCAGCCACGCATAGTGTCTTGGACAGTTCAGGGCAGGTCGGTCAGTATAGCTCCGTGGTGGTTGGGTCCGATGGATTCGGCTTGATCAGCTACTACGACGCCACGAACGGGGACCTCAAGGTCGCCCATTGTGCCGACCTGGGCTGCGGTTCCGCCAAGGTCGGCACCCTTCACAGTCAGGGTGATGTTGGACGATTCACGTCGATGACCATCGGTCCTGACGGCCGAGGTCTGATCAGTTACTACGATGCGACGAACGGGGATCTCAGAGTCGCCCATTGCGTCGATGTTGACTGTCGTTCGGCAACCCACACTGCCGTCCAGAATGAAGGCGATGTCGGTCAATTCACGTCGATGATTATCGGGATCGATGGCCGAGGCCTGATCAGCTACTACGACGTCACGAACGGGGACCTCAAGGTCGCCCATTGTTCCAATAGCCTGTGCCTCCCGCATCACCGCCGCTGAGAAGCATCCGGCACTGCAATAATGGCGCACGTTGCAGGCCTGATCTCTATGACGAGCGAAGATGTCGTATCTCAGCCAAGGTGGTTTCCAACTCATCCGGTGAGTTGAGGAGACTCGGTGCGAGCCGAGCATACTGCGTCGCGTATGGCGTCACGCTACCGACGATCCGGCGCTGGCGCAGCTTTTCCACGAGCTGACGAGGAGTCATTCCCGCCACTTCGAAGCACACGATCCCGGCCGACAGATCTTGTGAGAGCGGTGTGTGGAGGGTGACGTGAGGCATGGCCGCCAAGCCCTGCTTCAGCTGTTGGTTCAGATCATAGATGCGTTGAGTCACTCTGGATTTCCCGATGGCCTGATGAAACGTAAAGGCTTCGTCCAAGGCCCAGCGGTGTTCGAACGAGTGGAACCCGCCCGGAGTCATGTGGACGGATTGAGGAAGGTCTTTCGAGGAAGCATTCTTCATCCACAGATCGTACGCCTGCGTACTGAAAGTTGGGATGGTCGCCTGAGCAATCGGCCAGGCCAGTGGGTGGCCCCAGACGAGACCGGTCCCCCGCGGGCCGAACATCCATTTATGAGTCCCGGCGATCAGAAAGTCGCACCCGAGCTCGGTGAGGCGGAAATCCTCAACCCCCAAGGCATGGACTCCGTCTACGCAGAAGATGATGCGATCCTGCTCGCCTCTTGAGCGATTGACGGATTGGATGACCTCAGCCATTTCGTGGATCGGCAGCTTGAGTCCCGTGCTGGAATGGACCCAGGTGACGGCCACGATGCGTGTGGCGGGGGCGATGCCTTTTCGCAAGGAATCGACGATCTCGCCGCGAGATACCGTCTTGAGTGAACGATAGAGGGAGATTTGACGTACGACGGCGCCCGTGCGTTCGGCACGCAGGCGTAGCGCTGTTTCCGTGGAATAGTGATCGTGGGTCGTCGTTAAGATTTCCTGTCCGTTGCGAAGCGCCAGCCCGCCGTAGAGCAGGCCCAACCCCATCGTCGTGCTGTCGGTCAACGCGATATCGATGGGTTCAACGCCCAGATAGTCGGCTGCCGCCCGGAGAACCTGGGCTTCCTGCTTCTCCTCATGCTCGTACCAATAGCCGATGGGATCGGCATCCAGGCCGGCCCGATGCCGTTCGATCGCCTCGCGCACCGGCGTGGGATGAGACGCCAGAAAGAACGCAGCCAGATGGATGAGCTGGGGGGACAGGGGAAACTGCGCCCGCAGATCATCCCAGCTGGAACCCTTGCTTTGGATGGGCTGTTGATCAGCCAAGGCGCGATCAAACGCACCTGCTAGAACCGCTGCGCTGAAGGCCAACCCCGTCCGCACCAGGAAACCTCGACGTCCGATGTCGCCCATATGAACCTCCAAGTCAGAGCTGACAGCTGTACTGTACTGCGAGTTCAGAAAATCCGGCAAGGAGCCCCCGACCATTTCAGAGCACTGAGAGGCCCGCAGCGTGAGGGAGGCGCCTGCTAGGACTGGTAGGTTTCCATTGGCGGACAACTACAAATCAGGTGGCGGTCGCCGTATGCCTCGTCGATACGACTCACGCTCGGCCAGAACTTGCTGTGCTTCAGCCAAGGCGCGGGAAACGCGGCCTGTTCGCGGCTATACGGACGATGCCATTCTGTCGCCGTCACAATCGCAGCGGTGTGAGGCGCGTTCTTCAGCAGATTGTTCGTGCGCGGTTGTCGTCCATCGACGATCTCTTGAATCTCGGCACGAATGAGGATGAGCGCCTCGCAGAGCCGATCGAGCTCGCCCTTGGCTTCGCTCTCCGTCGGTTCGACCATGAGCGTGCCGGCCACTGGGAACGACACGGTCGGCGCATGGAAACCATAGTCCATCAATCGCTTGGCCACATCCATCGCTTCGACACCGGCGCTTTCCTTAAATTCGCGCAGATCCAGAATGAACTCATGAGCGACCAGTCCGGAGTCTCCCTTGTACAGAATGGAGTAATGCTTTTCCAGCCGCTTGGCCATGTAGTTGGCGCTCAGGATGGCCACCTGTGTGGCTTTGGTGAGTCCGTCACGGCCCATCAAGGCAATATATACCCAGGAAATCGGGAGAATGCTCGGGCTGCCGAATGGGGCCGCCGATACGGGACCGATGGCTTGCGGTCCACCGATCTTGACCACGGTGTGTCCCGGCAGAAACGGCGCAAGATGCGGCGCCACTCCGATCGGTCCCACGCCGGGACCTCCGCCTCCATGGGGGATGCAAAACGTCTTATGGAGATTGAGATGGCAGACATCGGCCCCGATGTCGCCCAAACGACAAAGGCCGACCATGGCGTTCATGTTCGCCCCATCGATATACACTTGTCCGCCGTGCGTATGGACGATTTGGCAAATACGCCGCACGCTCGCCTCAAATACTCCATGGGTGGAAGGATACGTGAGCATCAGGGCCGACAACCGGTCCCGATATTGGGCGGCCTTGGCTTCCAGATCGGCGACATCCACGTTTCCGTGCCGATCGCAGGCGACGGCGACAACCGTCATGCCGACCATGGCCGCACTGGCGGGATTCGTACCGTGAGCCGAAACGGGGATCAAGCACACATCGCGGTGTGTTTCGCCCGTCGACTGGTGGTAAGCCCTAATCACCATCAGGCCGGAATATTCACCCTGGGATCCTGCATTCGGTTGGAGGGAAAACGCCGCAAATCCGGCGATCTCGGCCAGCCAGGCTTCGAGTTGCCGGAACAGGGTCCGGTAGCCAAGAGTTTGGTCAACCGGGGCGAATGGGTGCAGGCGAGCGAACTCCGGCCAGGTGACCGGGAGCATTTCGGCGGTGGCATTCAGCTTCATCGTGCAGGATCCCAACGGGATCATCGAGTGCACGAGCGACAGATCCTTGGCTTGCAAACGATGGAGATAGCGCAGCATCTCGTGCTCTGAATGATATCGATGGAAAACCTCGTGCGTCAGATACTTACTAGTTCTCTCCAACGGAGCGGGATAGCGCAGATCGATGGTGGCGGCGAGGTCGGAGAGGCGGAACGGCAACTGATCCTGACCGACGAAAATCTGCAGAAGGCGGCGCACTTCTTCCTCGGAGCTGACTTCGTCGAGCGAGATGCCGATCGAGCCGTCCTCATAACGCCGGAAATTGATCCCGTATTCATCCGCTCTCACCGTAATCTGTTTAGCCTGGGCCTCGGACACGGGAACCCGAATCGTATCGAAGAAGACCTTCGGCGAGACTTCGAACCCAAGCCGACGCAGTCCTTCAGCCAGCAACAGCGAGAGGCCGCGTACGCGCTCGGCAATCCGACGCAGCCCGTCCGGCCCGTGGTACACCGCGAACATCGCGGCCATGACGGCCAACAAGACTTGGGCCGTACAGATGTTGCTCGTGGCTTTCTCCCGTCGAATGTGTTGTTCCCGTGTTTGAAGCGAGAGCCTGATGGCCGGTTTGCCGGTCACGTCTTTTGAGACGCCGACGAGTCGACCCGGCACTTGCCGTTTGTACTCCTCCCTGGTGGCCAGAAATGCGGCGTGAGGGCCACCAAAGCCGATCGGCACACCGAACCGTTGTGTCGAACCGACGACGATATCCGCGCCGAATTCTCCTGGTGAGCGGAGCAACGTCAAGGCGAGAAGATCGGTGGCGACCACGACCAGCACGCCGGCCTCATGCGCCTGGGTGACCAAGGCGCTGAAATCACCCACATATCCGTCAGTAGCCGGGTACTGCAACAGAATGCCGCACAGCTGAGGACGCGAGCAATCAACGGACGAAGGGATGCCGGTTTGGATGACGATGCCGAGCGGTTCGGCTCTCGTCTGCAACACGGCCGACGTCTGTGGATGACAGTCTCGCGAGACGAAAAACTCTTTTCGCTCCTGACCAGCGTTGCGGCCGATCGCATAGCACATCGCCATGGCTTCGGCTGCAGCGGTCGCTTCATCCAGCAGTGAGGCATTCGCCAGCGGGAGGCCGGTCAGGTCTGTCACCATGGTCTGGAAGTTGACGAGCGCCTCCAATCGGCCCTGCGAGATCTCGGCTTGGTACGGAGTGTATTGCGTATACCAGGCCGGATTTTCTAGAATGTTTCGTTGAATCACGCCCGGGGTGACGCAGTCGTAGTACCCCATGCCGATAAGCGACCGATAGACCTTGTTCTGTGACGCGAGATCTTTCAGCCGGCCCAGCACGGCCTGTTCGCCTTCGCCGGCAGGAATATCGAGAGATTGATGGAGCCGAATGTCAGAGGGGATCACCGTATCGGACAAGGTATCGAGCGACTGTAGGCCTAACGTGGCCAGCATTTCTTGGATATCGGCTTGTGTGGGACCAATGTGCCGATGGAGAAAATCGTCGCTCGGTTGGAGCCAATTCTGAGTGGTCATCGAGTCATCTGTCCTCTATGTGAGTTCCGTGAGATCGATATCAATGGCTGCCGTGTCGACCGCGCAGCCTATCATGGCATCGGCTCTTTTCCAAGAGACGGAACTCCCGCGTTGGAAGGAGAATCGATGGTCATGACACAGGAGGTCAGCATGACGAAGAGGGTAGGCCGAAGCAGACCGATGATGCGCCCGGTGGTCTCCGAGGGCTCAACGTCTTGCACAGGCGCGTACTTTCGTTGCTTTTCTCGGAATTCACGCTATTGTTGCTTCATACCTCGAGTCCGGAGAGCTGACCTATGGCAGCCATGAATCGGGGCTCCGATCAAACGACAGTCAAGGAACCTCGGTCCCGTTTCTCGACGGGAAAGGTTGTCGTCATCGCCCTTGCTCTGGGGGCCACAGTGGTCATCGGATATCTGGTCTTCAAGAGCCAAGGTCTGGTGACCGGTTTCTTGGCTCCTCATTTTCCCGCTACTCAGCCCAGCGTGGTTCTCACAGGACCACAGTCGAGACCCGTCGCATCTGATGTGCGTTTGACTCGTGAAGGGATCGACGTTCTTCTCGATACCCTGGACGAAGCGATTCGCCGAAAAGACGTCGACGGCGTCGTGCGCCACATTACTTCCGATGCCATCATTACCATTCATATGAAACAAGGCCCGCAGCAGCAGCAGGCCATGCTGACGCGGGATGAGTATCGAAGGACCTTGGCCATGGCGTTTGCCTTTCCCAGCGCCAACGACTTCACCCGTACGAATACGTCGGTCTCGTTGGCTTCGGATGAACGAAGCGCGAAGGTCTCCTTCAAGTCGACGGAAACGCTTCGACAGGCGAATCGAGAATTCAAGACAGAGGGAGAGGAAACGCTTGTCTTCAACATTCGGGACGGCAAGCCCATGATCACCTCTCTGGAACAGACTTTCCCCGGCGATTCCACCTAGTCGGCGAATCAGCCTTCTCGTACGGGCTTCAGTTCAGCGCGCTCGTTCTCGCCGAGATTCAGGATCTCTGGTTTGATATAATCATCGCGCGGATCAACCTTTGCTGGAGTGACCATGCGGGTTCTTGTCATAGAAGATGAAACCAAAGTCGGGTGTTTTATTAAGCGAGCGCTTGAGGAAGAAAGTTATGCCGTCGACCTCTGCGAGGACGGGGCCAAAGGGTTGGAGATGGCCTTGTCGACCAACTATGATCTTCTTGTGGTCGACGTCATGTTGCCGTCCATGTCCGGTTTGGATGTGTTGAAGAACCTCCGGCGAGAACGGATTCAAACTCCGGTGTTGATCCTCTCGGCGCAATCTCAAATCGATCAGAGAGTCAAGGGACTGGACGCCGGCGCCGACGATTACCTGACGAAACCGTTCGCCATCGATGAGCTGCTGGCGCGCGTGCGCGCGTTGTTGCGCCGTGGCGCGACGGAGAGCCCTGGGATCCTTCAAGTCGACGACTTGATGCTCAACCCGGCGACGCGTGACGTGACGCGGGGTGGCCAACGCATCGATCTGACGCTGAAAGAGTATGCCCTGCTGGAATATCTGATGCGCCATACCGGCCGTGTCCTCACACGGCCCATGATCTCTGAGCACGTGTGGAATCAAGACTTCGACACCTTCACGAATGTCATCGACGTCTATGTGAACTATCTCCGGAATAAAATCGACCGGGGCCGAACCAAGAAACTGATCCATACCATCCGCGGGAGCGGGTATATGCTGAAGGCCGACTAGCACGATGCCGAGGCAACCAGCTGCCCCCTCACGCAGCGGCTTCAGCCATACCAAACCGACAGCAAGGGTTCGCCGCGATTTGGTGCCGTCGTCACCGACCGGGAGTTGACCTATGCCGCTACGTGTCCGGCTGACCCTCTGGTATGGGAGTGCCCTTGCCCTCATTTTGATTATTTTCTCAGTCATTCTTTACGCCGTGACGGCGCAACATCTTCGCGACGCCGTCGATGAATCTCTCGAAGAAACGGCCGCCGCGGCTGTGCGTTCACTGGAAGAGCGGGGGTTTCTGCCTCTCGTCAACGAAGAGGAATTGCTTTCCCAATTTCCCGAGCTGGCACGAATCGACAAGTTCTTCCAGATTTTCAGCCCTTCCGGCACGATCACGATCCGCTCGCCGAATATCAAGCAGCACGAAGTTCCGCTCAGCCGAACCGCCCTCGAAACCGCATTTTCCGGACAGAGCACCTTTGAGTCGGCCAAGTATCCCCACGAGCCTCCGCTGCGGTTGATCTCCGTGCCGATCATGTTCCGCGGCAATCTGCTGTATATCGTGCAGGTCGGCACGTCGATGGAGTCGGTGGGAGAAACCCTCCGGAGGTTCCTCGTACTCCTCGTTGTGGCCATCCCGATCGCGCTCGCTGTCTCTCTGGCAGGGGGGTGGTTCTTGGCAGGTCGTGCGCTGCGCCCGGTCGATAAAATCACCCTGGCCGCTCAACGCATTGCCGCGGGAGATCTCAGTCAGCGCCTGAGCATGCCGGCAGCGCATGATGAGATCGGTCGGCTGGCGGCCACGTTCAACAACATGATCGGGCGGCTGGACACCTCGTTTCGCCAAATCCGTCAATTCACCAGCGATGCGTCACATGAGTTGAGAACGCCCTTGACCGTGATGAAAGGGGAAACGGATCTGGTTCTGCGGCGACCTCGACCGCTGGAGGATTACCAGTCGGTGCTTGAAAGCAATCTGGAAGAGATCGATCGAATGACCCGAATCGTCGATGAACTCTTGTTCCTTTCCCGCGCCGATATGGGTGAAGTCAAAATGGAATCATTGCCCGTCGCGCTGGAGTTCTTGGTCGAAGACATTCATCGTCAGGCCACCTTGCTCGGACAGGAGCGGAATGTCGAAGTGGTGCTCGGAACAGTCATGCCGGTGGTCGTCCAAGGCGATGACTTGCGGCTTCGTGAACTGCTGCTGAATCTGGTCGAGAATGCGATGAAGTATTCGCATCCGGGCGGCAAAGTTGAGATCTCGCTGTTGAACGATGGACGGGAGGCTCGACTGTCGATCACCGACCATGGCATCGGCATCGATCCGGCCGACCACAAACGGATTTTCCAGCGTTTCTTCCGCACCGACGTGGCCCGGGCCCACACGAAGAAGGGAACGGGTCTGGGGCTCGCCATCTGCGCCTGGATCGCAGATTTACACAAAGGCCGAGTCGAGGTCAAAAGCAATCTTGGCCAAGGATCAACCTTCACCGTCGTGCTCCCCCTCACGCGCCCATCGACTTAACGAACTCTAATACTGGGCTAATCCCGCTCTCATCACCGGTTGTTAGATTTCTTCGTACACATTCACGATTCGCTCGGCGGTAAGCAGCACAGCGAGCTGGTTCTCATCAAGCAGCACAAAAAGGAGGACGTATGTCATCACGTCTACTTGGTAAGATCGGTTCCGCAATCGGAATCGGTCTCGTGGGTGGAGTCTTGGTTTGGGGAGGGCACTCGCTCAGTACATCCCACGCATCCAGTGTCCCCACTTCAACTCCAGTGGCTGCGGCCATCACAACTCCCACGAACGGGTTTACGGAAGTCGCAAAGCAAGCCACTCCGGCGGTCGTCAATATCACGACGGTCATGACGGAAAAGGTTTCGGACGGATCATCCCTCCCTGATGAACTACGCGACCGAATGGAAGAGTTCTTCGGAAAGCCGTTCGACCCCAGACATCGGGGGCCACAGAGCCCCTTGGAGCCTCGAGGACCTCGACGAAGTCAGGGATCCGGCGTAATCGTTTCCTCAGACGGATATGTGTTGACGAACAATCATGTGATCGCCAATGCTCAAGAAGTCAGCGTGACCCTTCCTGACAAACGAGAATTCAAGGGAAAGATCGTGGGCACTGACCCGAAGACTGACCTTGCCGTCGTCAAGATCAATGCCAGCGATCTTCCCAGCGTACGATGGGGAGATGCCTCCAAACTGCAAGTCGGTGAGTATGTCCTTGCGGTCGGCAATCCGTTCGGGTTGAATTCCACGGTGACGCTTGGGATTGTGAGCGCCGTCGGACGCGGACATATGGGGATTACTCAGTATGAAGATTTTATTCAAACGGACGCCGCCATCAACCCGGGCAACTCGGGTGGTGCGCTGGTGAATACCAATGGTGAACTTGTCGGCATTAACACGGCGATCTTTTCACAGACCGGCGGCTATCAAGGCGTAGGGTTCGCCGTGTCGACGACGATGGCCAAGCCGATCTATGAGAGTCTTGTCAGAACCGGCAAAGTTGTCCGAGGCTTTCTCGGGATCGGTCTTCAAGATTTGAATCACGACCTGGCAAAGTCCTTCGGCATCACTGATTCTAAGGGAGCCTTAATCAGCGACGTGAAGGAGAACAGCCCGGCTGACCAGGCCGGACTTAAACAGGGCGACGTTATCGTTGAATACCACGGCACTCCCGTGGAGGATGGCGTCGCATTGCAGCGATTGGTGACCAGAACTGCCGTCGGCACGAAAGTGCCGCTGAAAGTAATTCGCGACGGTCGCGAACGTGAGATGACGGTCAAAGTCGGTGAACAGCCGGACGAAACGAAGATCGCCAAGGTGGAAAGAGCCAATGCTGACTACGCCTTGTCCGGTCTCGCGGTCGAGGACGTCGATCAAGATATCGCCAGGGACCTTGGGCTCAATGGGAAGCGGGGTGTTGTAGTGACAAGGGTGGAACCGGGCAGTGGAGCCGAAAGGGCCGGCCTCCTACCGGGCGATCTCATTCGAGAGATTAACCGGCAACCAATCAAGTCGGTGAAGGATTTTGAGAAGGTGTCCTCGGATGTGAAGAAAGGGGGAACCGTGTTGATCCTGATCAATCGCCGTGGGAACTCGTTGTTTCTATCCGCCACAATCTAACGCATGTCCCTAAGGCCTGAACGCGCAAGGGAGCCGGATTCAACCGGCTGCCTTGTGCGCTCTTTCCAACCGATGAACGGCCTAATCAAACACGACGGTCTTCCGTCCATAGACTAATACACGCCGCTCGATATGGCGCCGGACGGCGCGAGCCAACACGATTTCCTCCAAGTCGCGTCCTTTCCGCACGAGATCGTCCACCGTATCCCGATGTCCCACGCGAATGACGTCTTGCTCGATGATCGGCCCTTCGTCCAGGTCCTGGGTCGCATAATGCGCGGTCGCTCCGATGATCTTCACGCCACGGTCATAGGCTTGCCGATAAGGATTTGCCCCGATGAAGGCCGGCAGAAAGGAATGGTGAATGTTGATCACCGGACAACCGACCTGGGTGAGAAAGTCCGCACTGAGGATTTGCATGTAACGAGCCATCACGACGAGCTCAACGGCATGTTCCTGTAGGAGCGCCAGGACCTGCCGTTCCTGCTGCGGCTTGGTCTCCTTGGTGACGGGATACACGGCAAACGGGATCTTGAAGAGATCGGCCCAGGTCGCACAGGTGTCATGATTCGAAATGATGACAGGAATATCGATATGCAGCTCGTCTCGACGGTGCCGCTGGAGGAGGTCCGCCAGACAGTGATCTTGCTTCGACACGAACATGCCGACCCGGGTTCGTCGGCTGGACGGATGCACCTCGTAGTACATCTCGTACACTGTTGCGATCGGCTCAAAGGCCGCTGGAATGTCGCCCACGGGAATTTGGAATCCTTCCGTCGCAAACTCCATCCGCATCAGAAAATCGTTCGTCTCTTCGTCTGTGTGATGGTCCGAGTCGAGAATGTTGCCGCCGAAATCGTGAATGAACCCCGACACTCGCGCGACGATGCCTTTACGATCCTTGCAACGGATCAGCAGGATGATGGAATCTTTTCTCGGCGCTGTCATCGGTTTTCACTCCAAGAAATGACACGTATGAGTGTAGCAGAGCGGGGGAAAATAAGAATCAGAGGACTGGATTCGTGACGATGTGTCCGACAAGGTCAAACCCCGCCGCATCCGTGATCTGGACCTTGCAGAATTCGCCGGGCGCTGGATCGTCGACCCTTTGACGTGTCGGGCGCTGCGTGTGACGATCGGCCGCACCTTCGTCGATATAGACGACGCCGTCTATTTCAGGGGCGAGACCTGCGTGGCGGCCCTCCAGCACCCCATCCGTTTCCTCAGATCGCCCATCGACAAGCACGTCGAGGATCGAGCCGACCTTGGCCCGTCCTTTGGCGGTCGCGATCGATTCGTGTATCGAAAGGAGGGTATTACGGCGCTCATCCATAATTTCCCGCTCGACCTTTTCGTCCAAGTCGGCTGCCGGGGTCCTCTCCTCGTCCGAGTAGAGAAACACCGCGACCCGGTCAAACTCGGCCTGCTCCACATAATTGCGCAGTTCGGTGAAGGCCGCCTCGCTTTCTCCCGGGAAGCCGACGATGAAGGCCGTCCGAAAGGTCACACCGGGAATGCGCTTCCGTATGCGATCGACTAGAGATTCAATCGCAGCGCGATCACCCAGCCGATGCATGCGTTTGAGCATGCGGTCATTGATGTGCTGAAGCGGCATGTCGATGTATTTCGTGATCTTTTCTTCCCCGGCATAGAGATCCAGCAGGTCATCTGTCACCTGCTGCGGGTAAAGGTAGAACGGCCGGATCCACCGGAGGCCTTCAACCTTCACCAATTCACGGAACAGTTGGACTAAGCCTTGGCGAAGTCCCAGATCGACACCATAGTTGACCGTGTCTTGCGAGATGAGGTTGATTTCTTTCACCCCTTCTTCCGCGAGTTTCCGAGCTTCCGCGACAATGGATTCCACCGGCCGGCTGCGTTGCTTGCCGCGCATCAGCGGGATGGCGCAGAAGGTACAATTCCGGTTACAACCTTCGGCGATTTTCACATAGGCGCTGTGCTGTTGACCCAGCCTGAGACGAGGGGCCAGTTCGTCATAGAGATATGGGGGTTGGCTGATCCAGAGTCGCCGATGCCGCTTTTTCGGAGCCAACAAGTCTCGGCAAATCTCCGCGATCTTGCCGAACTCGCCGGTGCCGACTACCGCATCCAGTTCCGGCAGTTCCTTCAGTAAGTCTCCCTGATACCGCTGCGCCAGGCAGCCGGCTGCGATCAAGACACGGCACGTTCCTGTTTTCTTCAGGTGACCGTGTTCCAGGATTGTGTTGATCGATTCCTGCTTGGCTTCTTCGATGAAACCGCAGGTATTCACGATGACCACCTCGGCTTTTTGGGGATCACCAGTCAACTGAAAGCCTTCGGATACAAGTGTGCCAAGCATAATTTCCGAGTCGACCTGATTTTTGGAACAACCAAGATTCACGAACCCAATCGTGGTCATTGGGCCGTTCACACCAACTGGTGGGGCCGATTTAGAACGTTGTGGAACAATCAGGGGCTGGGACATGCAGGCAGTCTACGGGAGGGTCGAAAAGCCTGTCAATCAGACCCTTGCGGGATCTGCATCAATTCCCCTAGAGTGTTCCACATGATTCGCACCTTTCAGGGCATCAAGCCGACAGTCCCGAAGTCTTGCTTTGTTGAAACCACCGCCGCCGTCATTGGCGATGTCGTCATGGGCGAGGACTGTAGTGTGTGGTTCAACGCGGTCATTCGGGGTGATGTGAATTACATCCGGATCGGAGATCGGACCAACGTGCAAGACCTGTGTATGTTGCATGTCACTCATGACACTCACCCCCTAGTGATCGGGAATGCGGTCACGATCGGCCATCACGTCGTACTGCACGGTTGCACGATTCACGATCGTGTGTTGGTGGGAATGGGCGCGATCATCATGGACGGCGCGGTGATCGGGGAGGATTCGGTGGTAGGAGCCGGCGCACTCGTTGTGGAGGGTACGATCGTTCCGCCGAAGAGTCTGATCCTTGGCGCCCCGGCGAAGGTCAAACGACCGGTCACGGAGAAGGAGCTGGCCTGGATCAGGGAATCGGCGGACAATTATGTGAAGTATGCGAGGCAGTATATGGACGATACGGGGAAGAAAACCGGGTTTGAACTGTGACACCGATCAGGCAGGTACCAATCACTCCTTTCCTACTTTGATGAAACAGATCGGATCGCCCACGAGCGCCGTGGGATAGTGCCTCCGCTCCACACGATAGGGCACGTGGTGTCGATGGCACCAGTCCGCAATCCACACCACTTCCTCCGTGGATGTAGTCACCAGGCCCGGCACATCTAATTTTGACATGCAGCGGTTCACGATCGCTTGGACGATCCGCCGCTCTTTCTGATAGGACACATGCTGGAAGGTGACCGGATCAGCGCGACCATATGACAGTGTGGAGAGATGCGGAAACCGCTCCGGATCGTTGAGCACGCTGACGATCCAGATGTGGTTGAATCGACCTTGTGCCCGGGACGCATCGAGAGCGTGGAAACGAACCGGTAAGCTGCGACACGCACGATTGAGCACCGTTACCTCCGATCGCCGGAGGTTATACGGCTCCACCTTGCGTTGGCGGCCGATCGCTTCGGCAAGCAGTGCCGGAAGCTCCGACACTCCGGCGCCGACATAAAGACTTCTCCCATCACACGGTAACCTCCGTACGAGAGCTTCGGCCACAGTAGTTCCCAGTCGCCGGCATGGCGCTCGCTTGGTGCGCCAGAACTCATCGCCGCCTTCATAACAGTAGACGGACTCCAGCCGTTTGTAATCGAGGCGATCAAATACATTGGCGATGGCTTGCCGAGTTGGACCAGAGAGGCGTTTTTGCATGGCTGCTTACTTATGTCATATGAGCCTGCTCAAAAGCGATGCTCGGGCTTCTTCTCTTGACCCGTGGTTCGTTGGAGGTTATAAGCTTGCTTAATGGTCACTAAGAGGTCTTCAGCCTTTTCCAAGTCTCATGATGTCCGCGAAGTCGCCACCTATGGCATAACCGAAGCTGCCCACTACTTGCGCATCCCGCGTACTACGATTCGAGACTGGGTGTCCGGCCGACATTACCGTAGCGACGCCGGTGTGCGTTTCTCAAGGCCCATCATCCACCCTCCCCATTCTCCGGTGAAGCTGCTTTCATTCATGAACCTGATCGAAATTCATGTATTGGATGCCATCCGTCGCAAATACGATATCCCGCTGGAGAAGGTCAGAACGGCGGTCAACTATCTCACCAAACAGTTTCCTTCGCGTCACCCGTTGGCCGATCAGGAGTTTGTCACAGACGGGTTGAATTTATTCATCAAGAAATTCAGCCAGCTCATCAACATCTCAGAGGAGGGGCAATTAGCGATCCAAGCAGTGCTTGAAGCGCACCTCCATCGAATTGAGCGAGACCTCCAAGGTATTCCTGTCCGGCTGTATCCGTTCACCCGGAAACGGGATCTGCAAGAGGAACCGAGAGCCGTCGTCATTGACCCGCTGGTGTCCTTTGGCCGGCCGGTCCTGGTTGGGACTGGTATTCCGACCGCGGTGATCGCGGAACGATATAAAGCAGGCGAATCAATGGATGCGCTCGCAGAGGATTATGGACGTCAGCGGGCCGAAATCGAAGAAGCCATCAGATGTGAACTCACCCTCGAAGCAGCCTGAACCTCCTGTCTTTTTCCTCGACCGCTCCCTTGGGAAGATACGCATTGCTACCGCACTCCGCCAGGCAGGCGCCATCGTTCACATTCACGACGATTACTTCCCACCTAATGCCAAGGATGAGGACTGGTTAACCCGAGTCGGACGGAACGGCTGGATTGTTCTGACCAAAGACCACCGCATCAGATACAGAAATCTCGAACGAGAGGCGCTGATGAACGCGGGCGTCGGCGCCTTCATTTTGACTGCGGGCGATCTTCAAGGAGAAGAGATGGCACAGATCTTCGTGAAGGCCTTGCCGGCCATCGCCAAGTTTCTCCGCAAACACAAGAAGCCGTTCATCGCCAGGGTGGCACGAAATGGTTCAGTCTCGATGCTGTTCCGATAACCCACGGATCGAATCGAGTTTTCATACCTCTCTCTGAAACGTGCGGTGGAGCAGGGATTGAAAGAGGTCGATGAGCCGGATGCGAAGTCGACCATCCTTGTGCTGATCGCCACGTAAGTTTGGTTTTCTATACACTCATTCTCCGCTCCGTCTTCTGATGGAACGGATGGCTTCAACAGAGGTCTGGCCGTAGTCCGGCGTTTCGGCCAATGTCTCCAACGCTTTTATGCCCGATAACGTACCAAGTTCACCGAGAAGTTCGATGAGGAACATAGTCCGTCTGTTTTTCTGAAATGAAGCCGAACGCTCAAAGATGGTGATGAGCCTTTCTCGATTGACCAAACCCAATTCCAGCAAAGATAGCACCATGTCCCGAAAGTCCGCGGCTAATTCTAGAAGGCCCTTTATGGGAAGCTTCATATCTAGTGACAGACCAGCATTCCACAAATGCATCAAGGGGTCGATGGCTTCGAAAGGAATCTCTCTCCTCAACTTCTCCCAAAGAGGTGTACACTTCGCCAGAATGTCCTCATGCGAGAGCGTCGATTTGTTTCCCCAGAACAAGATCTCTCCATAGAGTTGCCAAGCACGTTTCGCGTCTGAGTCTAGATTGGTTAGTTGTGCTGGGAAGGGTCGAAACATGGCACATCCGGCTTGTGCCAAGGCATACGCGCGAGCGGTTTCCCGCGTGTTCGAACTTTCCACGTCTATTTCTGCTGCCCATCGCTCGAAGGCAGGCAATGCTCTTATGTCTCGCAATTGAAGCAACTCTTCGAGGACATAATCACAGAAAAAGCCATAGCTGGTCGCGCCAAGTGACCCTCGTGTATAGAGAGTGACAAGATCCTCTTTTGAGAGTTCACGGATTGCTGTCCAATAGGCCCCTTGAAACACGTCCTCGAATTGCTTGTTTATTGCCGAATAGGCCCATTCTCGGGTTTCCGGGGTATCGTCAGCTCGAATAATCTCGTCAATCTCCATGGATGCACCAGTAGCATCGATCACTGGTTCTATCAGGTCGTAAGCCATGCTTGTTTCCACCAATTGTGTATTGAGGAAAAGGTTGTTCGTTTCAAAACCAGAAAGTACTTCAACAATCTCATCCCGTAACGGTCCTGTTACCGCATGTGCATACCCCTGAACCAGTTGAAGCGTTTCAAGCCTGAGATGATAGAGCCCGGTACCCCAGGATAGCCGTAAGAGCCTGGGGAGATTGCTCGGAGGTCCGTCTTGATGTCGACGGAGCAAGAGGGCGCAGAGGTACAGTTCTCCGGACGTAGGAGTCCTTGAGCCATCGAGCAACAGAGCGACTTTTGATAGCACCGGGGGCTTCGCTTGAGACCGAAAAGCGTTATGGCATGCTGTGGTAATGAATGAAGTGGGCCATAGCCCTTCTCCTAGTTTTTCAAATACGTATAGATCCGCAAACAATCCTCCTCTAGCGAGCTTCCTATGTTCGGGAGGCCATTCCTTTAGTATTTGTTCGATCCTGTTGTCAGTCTTTCGAATCAGGGACAATACCTCATCGAAAAATACGTCCTCGTACACGAGAGATCCTGCGACGTGTAACAGCGCCTTTTCATAGCTCTTCAAAGATAGGACGCCTTCTCCACTCACCAATGAATCGACGAACGGATGCCCAACAGCTTGATCGCCAATACGAAGGGCGAATTCCCCCGCGTTGACGTAGCAGATATGGAGCGCTTGTACCGCATCACTTCTGGATACGTGCTTTGCGAGCGGCCCTAAGCTACCCTGTGAGCACGCTGCTATGATTTCGACATCTTCCAGTGCGATCAGCACATCTCGTAACGCGGCCTCATCGGTAATCATGGGGATGACCATATCAGATAGATGCCGATTTCGCGGTCGAACAAGATTTGAAGCGAGGACCTGTCGCTCACAGTTCTGTCGAAGAAAAGCTTCGGCTTCAAAATACAACTGGAACTGTTCATGGCGAAAAGATCCACGATTGTAATGAACCTCTATAAGATTGGAGCGTAAAGCCCTCGTGAGCAGATCGATTGCGGAAGTATGATGATCGAAAATAGTTAATGCCAGCTGTTCTATTTCCCGAAGCGGAAGACTGGAGGTGAGCCGGATCCCCATTGCCTCCGCAATTTTCATGAAGAGTTCACGGACCTTTAACGGATCACCGGTTCTCCCAGTAAGACGACGCGTGTAAGTTTCCAACAGGTCCACTTTTGTCATCTGAGTCACATCGGCCACCGATTCTGATACACACTGGCCGGCCAAGCTTAACTCCAGAGGAGTCTTAAACGGCTGCACCAAGTTCGCCATATCTCCACCGAAATGACCAGCGCGCACCTGAAAGACGGCCTTTTTGTCCTCCAAAGACAAATCAGCAAAAGCCAGTGTTTCACCCTTGAGATGCTGCGGTAGATCGAGTAGACCCTGAGCGGTGATAATGACGGGAAGTGGCTCCTTGAGAATCAATGATTGGAGTTCCTGTAGGAATCTGTCCTTCTTATCACCTGGACATTCGTTGAACGCATCCACGACAAGGACTGTCCGCTTGTTGAGGGCCTTGCATCGCTTCAATAAGTCAGTAAAGCTACCGGGATGAAGGTAGGACACGCTCACATCAAGAAGATACGACAGTTCGTCGTCATAATTTTTCACTTGCACGAAGATGGTCACGATGCCATTCGCCAGAGAATGCAAGGCGGCGTGAAGGAGAAGCTCTGTTTTTCCGGTTCCAGATGGCCCAATGATTTGATAGTGCTTTCCATCTGAAATGATCCCGAGCATATCGCTAGTCTTATACGTGCGGTCTGCTCCTCGAAGCGTTAGGGGAACCAGCTTCCCCATCCGAGGACGCCAGAAGTCATAAAAACGTTCCACATAGCTTGTCACTGAAGCAAGGGCATCCTCATCCGTTGCGTCTCGGAGCTGACTATCCTCCTCCAATTTCGCCAATCCCAAATGCATTACGAGGGCTTGCCATTGCTTTCTGTTCCAATTTGGTGATCGTGAGCCTGTAACACTCAGAATGTTCAAGCAATCCTGGTAACCGACTACTTTTGCTCTAAAGTCTCCTTGCGTCACAGTCGAGCCAATTAGAATTTCAGGATAAATGCAAACCATTCCTTCTATGGCTTTGTAAAAGGGATTGTTGCCAGGGATTAACCACTGATCAGGGTCTTTTCCAGAATGCTTGCGGACTTCATCACTGAGCGCAAACTTGCATTGAACGACTTGCTCATGAGGATTTGGCAAGTTAAGCTTCTTTCTCGACCTGTCCGGCAGGACCAAACTCCACTCACCGTTAATACCTCCCTCCACTGGCTGGCTAAATGCCTTAAGCTCGATGAGTCCCGCACATCGTTCTGTCACAATAAGAAAGTCGATTTGACGGGGATAAGTCGGCGGGTAGAAATTGGCTAGAACGATTGCGTTACAATTGGCTTGACGAAGATCATCACAGAGTTGATGGAGGAATGATCTTTCGGATTGATGTTCCAGCGGAGAGCCGATGTGAACATCGATTGCAGCAGTCATAGTGCAATGTCCGTTTTATTCGGGAAAGGTGAGATAGGATGGCGTTGGGCAATTGAAAAGTGTCAAGCAATTTGTAAGAGAGGTGTACTGCGGCTTCGCATTCAGGACCAATCATCATAATTGAAGTCGAGCTCATGAGAGCTTTTGCGCATACCTACGCTTTTCCCTTCGACTGGAAGCCGATCCGTCGCGTGGGTGCGTCGGGTGGCGGTTGCAGCAGCGGTTGCAGTTTCTCGTACAGATCGACCAAGCCGGTATCGTGCTCGAGCAAGGTCTTGTCAATCTCTGCCAGGCGCTTGAGGATGGTCCGATTGGCTGCGATATGTTCACGCAGCCGCACAAAGGCTCGGACCACAAAGACGCTCATGTGGATCGCCCGTTCGCTATGGAGAATATTGGCGGCCATCATGGCGCCGTGCTCAGTGAACGCCCAGGGACGATACCGGCGCCCTCCGTGGGAACTGGTCACAGATTGTGACCGGTTGGAACCGGTCGGAAATTTCGACGAGTTCTTGGTTATCCCTGTCATCCCGGTAGCTTGCGAACTTGAGGTCGCAATTTGCGACCTCAAGTTGTTGAACTCAACAGCGGTGAGCTGAAAGGCAAAGTCATCGGGAAACCGCTGTTGGTTTCGTTTGAAGGCTTCGTTAAAGCGCTTCGTTGGCACTCCGTATAGTCTGGCCAAATCCGCATCCAGGATGACGCGTTGGTTTCTAACGACCAGGATGAGTGGTTCTAAGGAATCAGGGACAAGATCGGCTTTTCGTGAAGGCATCGATCAGCTCTCCCATGAAAGTTACGTCCTTCTTGCTCCGCACAGCGCAGCGGGCAGTCTAGCAATACACTGAATGAACGCTACGTAATAGGTCGGGCGGCCAAAGCCATAACGGCTGCTGTGATCCCATCGGCGACTGAGGCGATAAAGTCGAGATTCAACGTGTCGAGGGTATCGGTCGGTCGATGGTAATGGGGATTACGAAAGTTCGCGGTGTCGGTCAGCATGACGGCCGGGAAGCCCTGCTCCCAGAACGATGTGTGGTCGCTGCGTCTTGTGTCCGGCAGCTTTTCTCCGTTGCCCGGCACAACCAGCGGAACAACCGGAAGGTGCGATTTCATCGTCTGGGCGATGGAGCCCGTCAAGTCCCGTGACCGCTCATTGCCGACCACGGCAAGGAAATTTCCTGTCGTGGGAACGGCGATCGGCACACCGGGAGGGATTCTCTGCGAACCTTGTTGATGGCTCGCATAACCGACGCACTCCAGCACGATCGCTCCATGAATGGCATGATGGTTCTTTCGAAGGAATGAGGTATAGGCGAAGCTGCCAAGAAGATTGTGCTCCTCCAAGTTGAAGGCGATGAACTGGATCGGCCTGGCCAATCTCATGCTTCGGACCTGACGAGCTGCGTGTAGGAGCACCGCGAGCGCGCTGGCATTGTCATCAGCTCCCGGAGACCCTTCAATTGTATCGAAGTGCGCGGCAAGAATCAGAGGGAGCACGTGTTCATCGTGTAGAGAACTGGAACGCGCCGTTCCGATGACATTCCGATAGGGCTTGCCCAATCCCTCGAATTCATGCGCAGTGACGGCGAGCCCGGCCTCCATGAACCGGCGTCGCAGATACCCTTCCGCCTGCTGTAAGCGGACTGGAGAGGACAAGGGATGCCGCTCCCCTACCAGATGGCGAAGGTCTTCTTTGAGAAGGTTGCGATCAACGGGCACGTGGGTTTCCGTCCAGGGAAGGATTAGGTCACAATCTCGGTGCCGATACCTTTGTGCGTAAAGATTTCCAGCAGAACGGCATGGGGAATGCGCCCATCGATGATATGGGCCTTGCCGACTCCTTCAGCTATTGCCTCCAGGCAGGCATGAACTTTCGGGATCATGCCTTCCGTGATGATCCCTTTCTTCATCATACGTTGCACATCTTTTCGAGACACCGTGGAAAGGTGGCGTCCGTTGGCATCGCGAATGCCTTTGATATCCGTCATCATCAGAAGCTTCTCCGCGCGCAATGCCCCCGCCACCGCCCCGGCTACGAGATCCGCATTGATATTGTATGTATTGCCCTCGCGGTCTGTTCCTATCGGTGCGATGACCGGGATGTAGTGGTCGTCCTGAAGATTGCGTAACAGACCCGGATCGACCTTCTCAATGTCGCCCACCAATCCGAAGTCGCCTTCACCGTCTTCTCCATCCAAGTCGCGCTCCAGACTTTCTGCCCAGGCCTTGGCCGTCAACGGCTTGCTGAGAATCAGGCCACCGTCCTTTCCGCTTAAACCCACTGCGCTGCCACCGTGCCGGTTGATGAGGTCGGTGATCTCCATGTTGATTTTCCCGGCCAAGACCATTTCCACGATTTCCATCGTGGCTTCGTCGGTGATGCGGACGCCGTGACGGAATTTTGCTTCGATGCCGAGCCGATCCAGCATTTTGTCGATTTGTGGGCCGCCGCCGTGAATGATGACGGGATTGATCCCCACATACTTCAATAGCACGATATCCTGCGCAAAGCGTTCTTTGAGCGAAGCGTCCGTCATCGCATGGCCACCGTATTTGACGACCACTGTTTTCCCGCGGAACGTGCGAATATACGGAAGGGCTTCGATGAGAACGTTGGCCTTCTTGATCAGTCGGTTCATGCTTGGCTCCAAGCTATCAAGTGGGGCGACCGTATCGGCCGCCGCCGCCGATGGTCAGCTCTTAGAGGATATACCGGCTCAAATCCTGGTCCTTGACGATATCTTTCAAACGCTCCCTCACGTAAGAGGCGGTGATGTCGATTCGTTTGTCGGGCCATCCCGGGCCTTCGAAGGAGATCTCCTCAAGCAACCGCTCCATAATGGTGAAGAGCCGGCGCGCGCCGATGTTCTCGGTCCGTTCGTTCACCTGCACCGCGACCTCGGCGATTTCTTCCAGGCCGTCTTTGGCGAACTCAATGGTAAGGCCTTCTGTGGCCAGCAAGGCCTGATATTGACGGACCAACGCGCCTTTCGGCTCCGTCAGAATACGGACGAAATCCTCTTTCGATAAGGGACTGAGTTCCACCCGGATAGGAAACCGTCCTTGAAGCTCCGGGATCAGATCGGACGGCTTTGCCACATGAAAGGCGCCGGCGGCGATAAAGAGAATGTGATCCGTCACGACCGGGCCGTGTTTCGTGGTGACCGTACATCCTTCTACGATGGGGAGTAAGTCGCGTTGCACGCCTTCCCGCGAGACATCGGGTCCCATGGTCCGTTCCCTGCCGGCGATCTTATCGATCTCATCGAGGAACACGATTCCGGTCTGTTCCACCTTGGCAATCGCTTCACGCGTGGCGTCATCCATATCGATCAATTTCTGGGCTTCTTCCTGCGTCAGGTGTTTGAGCGCCTCAGGCACCTTCATCACCCGCTTCTTTTTCTTACCCTGGAACATACCGCCCAGCATGTCACGGAGATTGTTCTCGAGATCGTCAAGCCCTCCGACGTTGGAGATCACGCCGACCGGAAGCCCGCGTTCTTTTACTTCCATTTCAACCGTTCGCTCGTCCAGCTTCCCTTCCCGCAACTGCAGTCGAAGTTTCGACCGGGTGGCCTCGTGGGAATCCGGCGGCGTGTGGGTGGACGGCTCGCCCGTGCTTTCCCCAAAGCCTGGTCGAGGGGGAGGCGGCGGCAAGAGAAGATCCAGCAATCGCTCCTCTCCCTGTTGTTCGGCCTTTTGCTGAACGGAAGCCAGGCGTTGGGTCTTGACCATATTGATGGCCAGCTCGGTCAAATCGCGAATGATGGACTCTACATCGCGCCCGACGTAGCCGACTTCGGTGAACTTCGACGCTTCGACTTTGAGGAAAGGGGCTTCGGCCAACTTGGCGAGCCGTCTGGCGATCTCGGTCTTCCCGACTCCGGTCGGCCCGATCATGATAATGTTCTTCGGCATCACCTCATCGCGCAGGTCGGGAGCCACCTGCTGGCGCCGCCAGCGGTTGCGAAGGGCGATGGCGACCATCCGCTTCGCGTCCTTTTGCCCGATCACATAACGATTCAGTTCCTCGACGATTTGACGCGGGGTGAGGCTGTTGAGATTCAACGGTTCGGAGTCGCTCGTGAGATGCTTCATAAGAATGAATTATCCTCGAAGTTCTTCAACAATAATCTGTTGGTTAGTGTAGATGTCAATAGAGCCCGCGATGGTCATGGCTTCGGTGACGATCACCGGGGCCTCGAGTTGCGAATGGCGTAACAGGGCTCTGGCAGCCGCCAGAGCATAGGGTCCACCCGAGCCGATCGCCAGAATGCCGTCTTCCGGCTCCACCACATCGCCGGTTCCCGAAATGACGAACGACTGGTCACGACCTGCGACGGCGAGGAGCGCTTCCAGGCGTCGAAGCACGCGGTCGGTTCGCCAATCTTTCGCGAGTTCAACCGCTGCCCTGGTGAGATTGCCGCGATACTCCTCCAACTTGCTCTCAAATTTCTCGAACAGCGTAAAGGCATCCGCGGTGGCCCCGGCGAATCCGGCCAACACTTGATCATGATGCAGGCGTCGAAGCTTCTTGGCGTTGTGCTTCATCACTGTGGTGCCTACGGTCACTTGGCCGTCGCATCCCATGGCAACCCGTCCGTCGCGTCGGACACACAAGATGGTGGTCGATCGAATGATCATGAAGATTTCCGGTCCTTTCCCGAGATGATGCTCGCTGCCTTGGCTCGAGGATGGGCTCGATCATAGACGGCAAGGAGTTGATCCGTCGCCACATGTGTATATTTTTGTGTCGTGCTCAGCGAGGTGTGCCCGAGCATTTCCTGTATGGAGCGGAGATCCGCCCCTTCGTCGAGCAGGTGAGTCGCGTAGGAATGCCGCAGGGCGTGAGGGCTTACCGACCCGCCAACAAGACGGCTGGAGTACCGGGACACGATTCGGGCGACGCTCCGAGTCGTAATCCGGGCTCCACGATGGTTTAAGAACAGCGGAGCTGATATCCGTGAGCCGCTGGCCGGCACACGCAAGGATGTCCGATATTCCCGGATCGCGTGCAGCGCGACGTCCCCGATCGGAACCACCCGCTCCTTGCGACCTTTGCCCTTCAGACGGACAACCCCGTCCGCCTCGTTCAGATCGCCATGGTTGATTCCGACGACTTCACTCACTCGAGCACCAGTGGAGTACAATGTTTCGAGCAAGGCACGATCCCGCAAGGAGAGCGGTGAGAGCCCCGTAGGAAATTCCATGAGCGCCGCGGCATCGTCCTTTGTCAACACTCGAGGGAGCGGCTTTGGCAGCTTAGGGCTTCTCAGGCTTTCTGCAGGGTTCGTCCGGACCACACCTTCGCGCACCAGAAACCGAAAAAAACTCCGAAGGCAGGCCAGTTTCCTCGCCAAGGATGACGCCTTCTCGCCCTGTCGATCCAGGCTGTGGAGATAGGCACGAACATCGTCGCTGGTGACTGCATCGACTGGGATGCGAATGGGGTCTTCTTCCGTTCGACGGAGAAATCTTGCCAGTTGTTGAAGGTCGGATCGGTAATTGCGAATGGTCTCGTCCGACGCATTCCGCTCAACGTGCAGGTACTTTATGAAAGCCCTGATTGTATCTTCCATGAGTTGAAATCCTCGAGGGCACGCTGGCTCAACGAGCGGCGCTTCTTGTCTTTGTCTTTGGGAGGGTTCGATAAGGGAGGAAACAAGCCGAAATTGGTGTTCATCGGTTGGAAATGGCGAGGGTCCGATGACGTGATATGAGAAACCAGGCAGCCATGCGCTGTTGTGGGTGGCGGCGTGATCATCGGTTGCCCTGCCAGAGCCCGCGCCGCATTGATGCCGGCCAAACCTCCCATAGCCGCTGATTCAGTATAGCCTTCCACGCCGATGAGCTGCCCCGCAAAAAATAGTGTGCCGCGCGCCTTGAATTGCAGCGTGTTGAAGAGGAGTTGAGGGGAATTGATGAAGGTGTTGCGATGGAGGCTCCCATACCGCAGGAACTCGGCTTGTTCAAGCCCGGGAATCATGCGAAACACGCGCTTTTGCTCAGGGTAGGTGAGTTTCGTCTGGAATCCTACCATGTTGTAGCACGTGCGATGGATATTTTCTGTCCGCAGTTGCACGACTGCCGAGGGCTCAATTCCGGTCCGCGGATCCTTCAGGCCGACCGGCTTCAGAGGACCGAACTGCATGGTCTGGCGGCCACGTTCTGCCAGCACTTCAATGGGAACGCAGGCCTCGAAATAGGGCGTCTTCTCAAATTCCTTCGGCTGGACCTTCTCCGCTGCCATCAGTGTGTCGTAAAAGGCATCGTACTGGGCATCGGTCATGGGGCAATTCAGATAGTCATCTCCGCCCTTGTCGTAACGAGAGGCACGAAAGACGATGTCCATGTTAATGGAATCCGCGTCAATGATCGGTGAGATGGCGTCGTAAAAATAAAGGTGCTTCGATTGCGTCACAGCGCGGATGGCCTGGGAGAGTTTATCCGAGGTCAACGGCCCTGTGGCGATAATGCAAAGGCAATCCACGGGAATTTCCGCGATCTCTTCGTGAAGAATTCTGATGCAAGGATGTCCTTCCAAAGCCTGGGTTATGGTCTGCGAGAACCGCTCACGATCAACAGCCAGCGCCGATCCGGCCGGCACCCGGGCTTGCTCGGCGGCAGAAATGATCAGCGAGTTCAGGCCGCGCATTTCCTCCTTGAGAATACCGGGCGCATTCAGAGGATCGGTGGATCCCAGCGAATTCGAGCACACGAGCTCGGCCAATCCTCCGGTTTTGTGTACCTTCGTCATCTCTTTTGGGCGCATTTCATAGAGCGTGACTCTGGCCCCGCGATTTGCCGCTTGCCAGGCTGCTTCCGAACCGGCCAGACCACCACCCACGATGACGATGTCATCTCTCATGATCGACATTCCTTGCCGTGAAAGGCGCTCATTCTAGAAACCGTCTTTTGGTGAAGTCAAGGAGAGAGACAGCGTTGAACCACGCCGAAATCTCGTGCTAGACTCTCCTGCGGTCGGGCGATTAGCTCAGTGGTAGAGCGCTTCCTTCACACGGAAGAGGCCACAGGTTCGATACCTGTATCGCCCACCATGTTCTCCCGCTCCCGCTTCCTCTCTAACTCCTCAGAAATACTGACTGAATAGGTTGGAGCCAACGCCTCGGATTCTGGACAGAAATGAGGATGTCGGCTACACTTCTGATTGTGCGAAACGTGTCTGACTTGAGAATTTCCGTGGTGAGCTCCAAAACAAGCGAGGTAATGTTATGAGAGCAACGTCGACGGTTGTCGGTATCACGATGCTGGTTATGGTGGCAGCTGGTTGCAGCACAACCCACCAACAACGTGCCGGCGCCGATGATAGGGAATACACGCCCCCGACGAGCATTTACAACATTCTGGATAGCACTGCACTGGTCTATTCAGACCCGGCTGCTGGTTCAGCCGTGAACGATCACCCTCTGCGTTGGCTCGGGTTCGTTTCACATCCGATAGGCCAAGCGTTCGACTACGGGATTAATCGGCCTTTGTACACGCTCTCTAGCGGGTTCTCGTATCTCAGCGGGTACACGGCAGAAGACAATATGCTAGACGCACAACGCCGCTAACCTCAGCCGGTCAATTCGCGAAAGCCGAGGCCCACTCTTGCAAAGGAGTGGGCCTCTTCGTTTCCTCTTCGCCAAGACCCCCTCAAATCGTGTATTGTCCCTCTTAGTAGGGATTCGGTCATGAGTTTCTTAAGATACCTGCCTTCAGCCGGCTTGTTGGTCATGTTGGGTCTTACGATCGGGTGCAGCAGTCCCGCCGCCCCCGTTCGGCCCCCACTCCCTCCCTCAAAAACCGATCTCGTTCTGCTCGCTTCGACGGCACTCTGCGAGCACAAGGCCGAATTCCTAAAAAAGCATCCTCCCACGACGAACACATCGAGAGACTGGGGAGCAGGCCGCGAACTCACGATTTCGTTGGAGAAGAGCGCCTCGCATGGAGAGGAATCCTATTTCTTCGACGAAGACGGTGTCCTGGTCGGAGCGCTCTTCACGTTCCCCCGAGGATTGGACCTTCAGCCATATTCAGTGCTCCGGCAAACACTCTCGCAGCTGAAGCCGTCACTCGAGTTCTACTTGAACGTAGCCGAATTGGAAACGAGAACGAACATGGAGAGCAGTGCTCTCCTGGAAACCGGCGACGAGAAAAGCACGACCCAGTATCTCGTCACAAGTCTGCGAGAGCATCCGATGTTGCTCCAAGCTTCCTTCACCATTGACCCGTATGTACGGCTGTTTTCCCCATACCGGCGGGAGTTTCTTGATCGGCTTCGCACTCCGACAGGAGGCAAGGGAGGACAGAAGATGGAGAGTCAAGGAACCGAGGACAAGGAACCGTTCGCGTCTTTGCAGCAATTCGCACGTGGCCAAGCCGCGCAGCTCGCCTATTGCGGTGAAAAAAACTATGACATCGCGGCCGACGCCTACCAGAAAGCCATTACCAGCGGGTTCACCAACAAGGTGTGGCTTGCCGAAGCGCGACATAAACTGGGAGTCGCTTGGCAAGCGAAGGGTCAATTCGAAAAAGCGAAAACAGAGTTGCTGGAATCGCTTGCTCTCAGACCCAACATCCCCGAAGTGCTGAACAACCTCGGAACGGTTCAGGTCAAACTCGGTGATAAAGCCGCCGGCTTAAGCTCGTTTGAACGAGCGATCGTTCTTCGCCCCAACTATGCTCTCGCCCGGTACAACCTTGCCGAAGCGTCTGAAACGACGAATCCCAAGCGCGCCCTCTCCGAATACGAAACCTACCTTGCCATCGTAGAAGGGGTTCCCGAAGAAACGGACCGCGTCGCGCACGTCAAGGAGCGTATCAACGCCTTGAAAAGATAACTTCCGCCGCGCTCACTTCCATACCGATTTTGCGTGTCGCATAAAATCGGTAATATCTAGTAGTTCTTATTCATTACTATTAAGATGATGAGCGGTCAACTTCTTGCCCTGGAGGATCCTTTATGCGTCATGCAATCTGGTGTGGCCTTCTTGCCGCGTGTTTTTGGAATGAAACTATACCGGCAGCTGCGGAACGAAACTGGGAATTTTCAGTCGGGGGATATGGAGGATGGGCGTTTCATGGCGACACCACATTTCAGAACAACATACTAATAAATGTTTCTACAGGGATGGTAGAGCCAATCGATGGTAAAGGAACGAATCTCCGTTTTGAAGATTCCGGAACGTTTGGTGGCAAACTCACTGCCTGGCATGTGCCCAGAAAATACAGCTGGCAGCCGCAAATCGGATTAGAAATCGATTGGACCAGGTTTACCGCAGATGTTCCGGCGGGGCAGGTGCTCCCGGCAGTTGGAACATTCTTAATCAGTGGAATGCCGCTTGGATTCATAGGGCCCATCTCCCGGAAGGAATTCGCGATCGACAATATGACGTTCAATCTGCTGTTCCGATATCCGATCCGAGCCACGGCAGAAATGCCGCAGGGGCGATGGTATCCCTATGTGGGTATTGGAGGGGGTGTGCAACGAGCCCGCCTCTCAGCGGGAAGCTACGAAGAGACCAGCTACTCCCCTTGTTTTCAGGGATTAGGAGGCATCAAGTTCTTTGTGATCAAGTACCTAGCCCTCTTCGGCGAAGCCAAATGGACACAGGGCTGGCATACGTTCAAGTATGAAACGGACTTCTATTGGGAACGTTATAGCATTTCAACAATTCATCTGGTGGGCGGAGTCGCTCTGCATTTTTAATCTGCGAAGAGAAAACAAGCTCAGCCTCGAGCCCGTTCCTGCTGTTCCTGGAGGGTTTTACACTCGATGCAGAGTGTGGTCACGGGACGGGCTTTGAGCCGCTTGTAAGGGATGTCCCCGCCGCAGTGTTCGCAAATCCCATAGGTCGCGGCATTCATCCGTTCCAAGGCTTCGTCGATCTTCTTGAGCAACTTCCGCTCGCGCTCGCGAATTCGCATGGAAAAATTCTGATCCACTTCGGCGGACGCTTGGTCGCTGACGTCGGGAAATGCCTCGAGATCGCCGCGATGCGTCAGCACTTCCCCGACCTCATTCAGAATTGCCTCGCGCTGGCGTTCAAGGTCACGGCGGATGTCAGGGTATTTCGCGTTCTTGGCAGGTGCCTTCCGGCTCTTCACCGAGCCTTTGGCGCGCGCCGTGCTCGGCGATTTGGTCGAAGGAGCGCGTTTACTGGACGGGCGTGCTTTCATAGCCATGTTCCACGTGCGAGAAAAACAGCAAACTATACCAGCCTGAATGAGGGCGGTCAACGAGGACCGAACATTACAAATCCCGCCGACCTTCGATCGATTTCAGCAACGTCACTTCGTCCGCATACTCAATGTCCATGCCCACGGGAATTCCATAGGCGATTCGAGAAACACGCACACCGAACGGCTTGAGCAACCGGGTGAGGTAAATTGCGGTGGCTTCTCCTTCAATGGTGGGGTTCGTTGCAAGAATGATTTCTTCGACCCCTCCGAGTTTCACACGCTCAATGAGTTCGTCAGCTTTGATATCTCCAGGACCTACGCCGTCGAGCGGCGAAAGCGCGCCCAACAGAACGTGATACAGCCCACGATAGGCGCCGGCGCGTTCAACAGCATAGAGGGTGCTCGGTTCCTCAACGACAAATATCTTCGTACGATCGCGTTTAGGGTCAAGACAAAACTCGCACAAATCCCCTTCGGCGATATTCCGGCAGCTTCTGCAAAACGCCAGCCCATCCTTCACCGCCCGTATGGCATCCGCCAAGCGCAAGGCGTCTTCCCGTTCAGCTTTCATGAGGTGAAAAGCCAGACGCTGCGCGCTCTTGTGGCCGATTCCCGGGAGACGGACCAGTTCCTTGATCAATCTGGCCAACAGCCCTTGTTGATCGACGGCCATCAGAAAAGGCCCGGGATTTTCATCCCGCCGGTCAGCGCTTTCATTTCGCCCTCCATCAACTCCTTGGCTTTTCGGAGCGCCTCATTCGTCGCGGCCACCACGAGATCCTGGAGCATATCGACATCGCCGCTTTTGACGACTTCGGGATCGATGACCACGCTGACGATCTGCATCGCACCATTCGCCGTCACCGTGACAATCCCACCGCCCGCCGTCCCGCTGGCGGTTTTCGATGCCGCCTGCTCCTGTATCTTGGCCATTTGCTCCTGCATGGCCTGGGCTTGTTTGAGGATGTTGTTCATGTTGCCGAAAGGATTTTTCATTCGCTTGCCTCCTGTTGGGCTATGGTACGAACATCGGCTAACTCGACGCCGAATATCTCAAGTGCCTGCTTGACCGTCGGATTTGCCTTCGCACGTTCGAATAACACCAACCGCTGCTCTTGTTCCTTGGCTGCTCGTGCTTGCGCCATGGTCGGCCCCGGTGGATGCGTGTCGGTGAGTTCAACGATGCGAACCCGCACGGCGTGCCCCAATTGCTGCTCACACAGCTTTGCTAACACGTGGAGATTCTCTTCCTTCTCCAGTCTGCCCCTGGCCAGGGTTGCCTGCCTGGCAAACCCGATGGTGACGAAGCCGCCTTCCATCCCGATAAACCGACCGGCTTCCAGGAAGGGCGCGATGTTTGGAAATGACGCTGCGACCTCTTCTTGGACTGATTCCCATTGCAGTGTCGGTTGTGGGCCGACGGTTGTGGGAAGGTGAGGAATCGAGGTGGTTGTTGTCGTATCGGTGACGAGCTTGTGGGATGGAGCGGGTGCATTCGCACGCTCTTCGTCCTTTCCTACCTCGGATGAGGGAGGTTTAGAGACCGATGCTGAGGCGAGAGATACGTCCTGGCGCACAGTCGGGAGAGGCGGTGTCGATGGCGCAGTCTTCTGTGCTTCAGGCGCAACCGAAAGTTTATGGCTCGAAGACGGCCCTGTCGGGAGCGGCCGGGCCACGACACTCTCTCGTTGGCGCAGCAATCGCGTGGCCCGAACCGCTGCAGTCTCCATAACAAATCGAGGATGAGCGCTGAATCGTAACGAATCTTCCGCCTGGAGGAAGATTGCGAGCAGTTCCTGAAGCTGTTCCGGAGTCAGCGTCTTGGCATCCATCGAAAGCTGCTTCAGATCTTCATCCGATGTTTCGATCAAACTCTGCAACTCTCGTGCGCCAGGAACGACTGCCGCCACAAGCAAATTGCGGAGGTGTTCCACCACTTCGGCGCAAAATGCGCGCAAGTCATGTCCCTGGTCCAACAAATTCGCCAGACTGGCTAGAGCGGTGGGGCTGTCTTGGGTGATCATGGCTCCGATGAGCCCCTGCACCAGCTCTTGTGGCACTGCGCCCAATAGCACTTCGAGATCCGTGTGCCGGATGGTCTTCCCGCCATACGCAATTGCCTGATCGAGCAGACTCAGAGCATCTCGCATACTTCCTTCACTGGCACGAGCCAGGGCTACGAAGCTTCGTTCCTCGAGTGCCAACCCGTCCTGGACAGCCACGTGTCGAAGGCGTTCGATGATTTCGGTCCTGGCAATCCGCCGAAAATTATAATGCTGGCATCGAGAAAGAATCGTCGCAGGGATCTTGTGAATTTCCGTTGTCGCAAAAATGAAGACCACATGGGCCGGCGGTTCTTCGAGTGTCTTCAACAGGGCATTGAAGGCAGAATTTGAGAGCATGTGAACTTCGTCGATGATATAGACTCGAAACTGACCGCGAAACGGCGAGAATTTGACGTTCTCGCGGATCTCGCGAACATCGTCCACGCCGGTATTGGACGCGCCGTCAATCTCGATCACGTCGACGGAGCTCCCTTGCGCAATCTCGCGGCAGTTTTCGCACGTGTCGCACGGACGACTGGTCAGCCCTCGTTCGCAGTTGAGCGCCTTCGCGAGGATACGCGCGACGGTCGTTTTCCCCACGCCGCGCGTGCCGGAAAAGAGGTAGGCGTGAGCGATCCGCTTGGTTGAAACCGCGTTCATCAGCGTCTGGACGACATGAGGCTGCCCAATCACATCGTCAAACGTGCCGGGCCGGTATTTTCGCGCGGAGACTTGGTAGTCCAATGGATGCTTTACTCCCTATGGTGAGCGATATTCCAGGAGTGATGCAGATACGAGACTTGGGTCATCGGAGCAGTTTGGGGGTTTTTCAACGCGTCTGATAAAAAACAGTGGGGCCAGGTGATCCTGCGGCACACAGAACTGGCTGCTTACCGTTGCTTCCTTCCGGACCTGGCGGGGTTCACAGGGTTCTATTGCACAGGGCCCAGCCCCTATTCTCACGCTAGGCTCTCCAACAGTCCACACATGCAGCTGTCATCCGCCCGTAACAATACGATCCAACGATCAAAGAGCGGGCGATACACACGAAGTGCGGTATGGCGGAGAGGGTGGGATTCGAACCCACGGTCCCGTTGCCGGGACGCATGCTTTCCAAGCATGTCGATTCGTCCACTCTCGCACCTCTCCGCGTCGAGAAGTGTAAAGGGTGGCATCTTAGCATGCGTGTTCATGACCGGCAAGGCGGACGGTCTAGCCGTTGCGTCGGTTGCGAGCTGGCCAAAAGGTGATTCTTGGCTCGAGACAATCCTCTGTTGAGTTGCACCACAGAGAGCAGGAAAGAAGAGAGTGCTCTCCGTCCAAAGAAATCGATGAGGGGACCAACCTGTCTGACCGAACCATTCCTACTAGGGATGGAGTACCCCCGGTCGTATGGGTTGACACTTGCATATCTTCGACGGTACAACGCTATACGACATCGCGTGTTTTCGCTGTCTTACGGTGACAGCCTCGCAGACGTTCTCCACTGTGCGAGAGTGGCGGAACTGGCAGACGCGCGAGACTTAGGATCTCGTGGGCAACCGTGGGGGTTCAAGTCCCCCCTCTCGCACCACTACTTCAATCCTTCGAGGGAGCCAGATTCTGACAATGAAAATGGAAGTGACCGAGCTAGGGCCGATGAAACGCGCCTTGAAAATCGAGGTGCCGGCCGACGAGGTGACACAGCAATTTTCACGTGCGTATTTAGAGCTCAACCGTCAAGTTCACATTCCAGGGTTTCGACCAGGAAAGGCCCCCCTGGCTATTCTAGAGAAGCGGTATGCCAAAACAGTCGAAGAAGACGTGATTCGAAAGCTTGTGCCGGATTTCTATGGTCGAGCCATCAAACAAGCCGGTATCAACCCGGTCGTGGTGGATATTCCCCCCCTGGATCGGGTCAAAATCAAGAAAGATTCTCCATTTACCTTCACGGCGACAGTCGAAATCAAACCCACGATCGAGCTGCGTAGTTATAGAGCCCCTAGTCCTATTTCTCTCCCGGCCGACAAGCGTACCGTTGCAGAGGAACAGGTAGACCGTGCTCTCGAGGTGTTACGTGAGCAACAGGCTCGGTTGGATGCGGCGCCTGCCGGTACGGTCCTAGCCGAGGGGGACTATGCCATCGTCGACCTCGAGGGATTTCTGGATGATATCGCTCTGGAAGGCACGAAGAAAGAAGGTCAACTGCATAGGGTAGGTTCGAAGGCCGCCTTACTGGGGATTGAAATCGATGCACACCTTATTGGAAGACATGAAGGAGAGATTATAGACATCCCTCAGACTTACCCAGTGAGTCATCCGGATCAGCGTGTCGCAGGAAAATCAGTCAGATTCAGTCTCGATATCAAGGGGGTCAAACACAAAAAGCTTCCGGCTCTTGACGATGAATTCGCCAAGGACTGTGGACCATACGCATCGCTCCAGGAGTTAAAGGACAAGCTGCGCGGTGAAATGGAAAAGGCGCTCAAGAAAGATATCGAGGAGTCTTACAAAGATGTCATTCTCAAACGCCTGATTGATACCCATCATTTCGACCTTCCTGATACACTCGTGGAACGTGAACTCAGCACGATTGTGCGGCAGAAATTACAAGCACGGCAGCGGGGGAAAGCTCTCGACTCCCTCCCCGCACCTGATGCAGAAGAACTGACAAAGATTCGCGAGGAACACCGTGAAGAAGCGAATCGTCGTGTCAAGGCGGGATTGATCCTGGAAGCCATCGCTGAGAAAGAAGGCTTGGCTGTGAGCCAGGAAGATCTGAACAACGAGGTGACTCGATTGGCCACGGAACTGAGGGTGCCGATGGCCGATCTCGTAAAAATGATTCAAGCAGGTGGCCAGGACTCCATCGATGAATTGCGAGCACGGATCTTGGCCGATAAAGCTTTGGATGTCGTCTATCGGCAAGCGGTCATTCAAGGATAAGCGTAACCAGTCGGAGCCCCTGATCGAACGGACAGGGGCCGTCGAGGAAAGGAATCGAGGAACATGTTGGTCCCGATCGTCGTGGAGCAAACCAATCGAGGCGAACGAGCCTATGATATTTATTCACGCCTTCTCAAAGACCGTATCATTTTCCTCGGTGCCCCGATTGACGATGTCTTCGCCAATTTGGTGATCGCGCAGCTTCTCTTCCTTGAGGCGGAGGATCCCGAGAAGGACATCAATCTCTATGTCAATTCACCCGGAGGCAGCGTGACGGCCGGATTGGGCATCTACGATACCATGCAATATGTTAAACCCCCGATCAACACCATCTGTCTCGGCCAGGCTGCCAGTATGGGAGCGCTTCTATTGACCGCCGGAACAAAGGGCAAACGGTTTGCGCTGCCGAATGCCAGGGTGATGATCCACCAACCGTTGGGTGGATTCCAAGGACAGGCGACGGAAATCGACATCCACGCTCGAGAGATTCTAAAGATTCGCGAGCGTCTCAATGAGATCATGGCTAAGCACACGGGGCAGCCGATCGAGAAGATTGCTCATGACACGGAACGGGACTATTTCATGTCCGGTGAGGAAGCGAAGCGATACGGTATCATTGACGAGGTCATTACGCGGCCACCGAAATTCATGAAAGCCGTAGAATCCGGAGACGGGGCGAAAGGTAAGTAACACAGGAGGGTACATGGCCAAGCAGGAAAAGATGGACCGGCACTTGCGATGTTCTTTCTGTGGGAAAAGCCGTGATGAGGTTCGGAAACTGATTGCCGGACCGACCGTCTATATCTGTGATGAATGCGTCAACCTCTGTAATGACATCATCGCTGAGGATTGGGAAGAAGCCAAAGAAGAGATTTCGTCGAAGCTCAAGAAACCGGCGGAAATCAAACATCACCTCGATCAGTACGTGATCGGACAGGAACGTGCAAAACGTATTTTGTCTGTGGCCGTGCATAACCACTACAAGCGCATCTCGTCAAAGGAAAAAGAGGTTGATGATATCGAGCTTCAGAAGGGCAATATTCTCATGGTGGGTCCAACCGGGACAGGGAAGACGCTCTTGGCTCAGACCTTGGCCAAGTATTTGGATGTCCCGTTTACCCTTGCCGATGCCACAACGCTGACCGAAGCCGGTTATGTGGGCGAAGATGTCGAGAATATCATTCTGAAGCTCCTGCAAGCGGCCGACTACGATGTAGAGCGGGCTGAGCGCGGGATCGTCTACATCGATGAGATCGACAAGATCAGCCGGAAAAGCGACAGCCCGTCGATTACTCGCGACGTATCCGGTGAAGGCGTTCAGCAGGCCCTGCTGAAGCTGATAGAAGGCACGGTGGCGAATGTCCCGCCGCAAGGAGGAAGAAAGCATCCGCATCAAGAATTTATTCAAGTCAACACCAGCAACATTCTGTTCATTTGTGGTGGGGCGTTCGTCGGGTTGGAGCAGATCATCGAACAGCGTCTGAATCGAAAGTCGATGGGCTTCGGAGCTGAAATTCGTGGGAGGAGCGACGTTCGCTTAGGCGATCTGTTGGCCAAGGTGCAGCCTGAGGATTTCTTGAAGTACGGCCTGATTCCTGAGTTTGTCGGAAGGTTGCCGGTCGTAGCGACGCTGGAAGAGTTGGACGAGCGAGCTCTGATTCGTATCCTGACCGAACCACGCAATGCCCTGACGAAGCAGTATGAAAAGCTGCTGTCATTCGAGAAGGTTAAGCTTCGATTTACGGAGGGGGCGCTCGGGGCGGCCGCACGAAAGGCCTATTTACAAAAGACGGGGGCTCGGGGACTTCGGGCGATCCTGGAAGAAGTCATGCTCGACGTCATGTACGATGCGCCTTCGCAGAAGCAGATCATGGAGGTTGTGATTACAGAGGATGCTATTTTGGGTAAGAATCCACCAATGCGCATATTCGAACAGGAAAATGACGCTAAGTCTGCGTAAACACTGCTGAATTATTAAATTTCCACTCGGTCTTATACGATGACTCGAGTGGGTGCCTATCGGACCGCTTCTTCTACCAGCGAGTACCGTGTCTTTCCTTGAGCTCGTCCTCTCATCTTTTCTCGACAAGTAGAAACGCTGCGCTATACTTGCCACGTGCAAGCCGCTGAATTGGAGGATGTGTGAAATACCCCGTTTCTTCCAGTCTTCGCCACAAGGGTAAGATCCTGGAATTGGATGCGGCCCGAGAGATGGTCATCTTGTTGGGGATCAATGGGGAGGCGATCGGGAGTTTGTCATGGGACTTCGTCATCGATCAAATTCTCGCGTACCGCAAGGTGTCTGTCCAAAAGGAAATCCGGTCAGAACCGCGCATTTCCCTCGCATTTCGGGTTCGCTACAACACCCCGGAAGGACCTCGATTCGAGAGTCGTGCGGGAGGTATCGGTGGAGGAGGACTATTTATAGAAAGCCAAGCGCCTCTTCCGATAGGGACCAAACTGGCCATGGAGTTCTCGCTTCCCGAGAAGTCCGAGGAATGGTTACTGGCCAAAGGGACTGTGGCTTGGGTCTGTCCAAAAGCCGATCAATATACGTTCAGTCCTGGAATGGGAGTACGGTTTACCGAAATTGCTGAGGATGTCCGCGATCGAATCCATGAGATCGTGAAATCGATTCAGAACACGAGTCAAGCAGCCTAATTCCGTTCCTCATGCAGACCTCCCGGAACAATGACGGTTCTATGAAGTTTCTTGTCGTTTCTACCGCAGGTCATCAGGGTAAATCGCTCCTCATAGACCCCGGGCATGAAGCCATCAACGTACATGACACTGCAGGTCAGTTGTTGGGCAATATGCCGTGGGGGGCAATCATTGAGCGTGTCCTCGCCAGCAGCGAGGACGCTCGGTTTGCCCATTGCCGGACGCAGCCACGTGCGCCCCTCGCACTGAAGGTTCGTTACACAACGCCGGAAGGAAAACAGTTCGATAGTCTGACCGGAGGAATCGGCGGCGGCGGGCTCTTTATTGAGAGTGGCGCTCCTCTGAGTCCGGGCACAGAGTTGGCGGTCGAATTCGCGCTTCCGGATCGGCCGTGGGATAAATTCCAGGCTAAGGCGAAAGTCGCTTGGGTCCGCAACAGACCCGAGCGATACCTCCTTTTCCCAGGCATGGGTGTCCAGTTCATGGAATTGGACAAGAAGATTGAGGAGCAACTGGTAGGACTCGTCGAAGCTTTGAATCGCAGCCGAAATCCGCTCTGACCCACCCTCGTTTTTGACATCAAGACTCTCGTCCTGCAGCATGACCCATGTCATTTTAGTCTCGACAATCAACCGCCTACGATTCGAGGCGATGCGGGCAGAGGATCACGTGGATCTTGGTGCGTCGTCTTGTACAGGCGGGAGTTCCTTAGCAGCGTCGATGGATTGTTGGATTTCCTTTTGCGCTGCATCCATTTCAGCTTGGATGGTACGCATCTGAGGGTCGACACTGCTTCGGACATCAGTCACGGCTTGCCGAAACGATCGTACGACCTCCCCAAGACCTTCACCCAGATGCTGGAGGTCATCCGGCGATACTCCAACGGACGGCGTCGCTTTCGCTTTGAGAGCAGCTTGTTGCGCCTGCACACGGGCGACCGCATCCTTATTGACGATGGCTGAAGGACGTTTTGCGGCTGGTTTCGCATGAGCACCGGCCGGCAACGATGGGTACGAGGCACGAGCCGTCGGAGGGGGAGCTGCAGCCCGTTCCTCCATCGACACCACTTGGCTTGCGATTGACGCGGAGCGTTGATTTGGCGGGGACATCGACGCTTGGGGAGTTTGTGGGTTTGAATTGTAGAGCAACGAGGCCGTGGTGCCAGGTGTGAGCTCGGGCCCCGGGACGTAGGGAACATTCAGTTTGGCCGGTGTCGGAGACGGTGATGTGACGGCGGGCGGGGTTGTTGTGACAGCCGCAGGAGCCTGAACTGGTTGTGGTGGTTGTCCGGTTTCCTGCTGGACCTGACCCGAAGAAGGCTGGGGAGGTTCGTTGACTTCTTTCCTAAACCCCTTCAGCGCCTTGCCGACACCCTCACCGATCTGTGGTAGACGCCCCGCCCCAAAAATGATCAGCACAATCACTAGAATAATAATGAGTTCGGAAAAACCCATTGTGCCGAACATGCATGGCCTCGCACTAGTCCCGGAATAGGTGCCTTTACTGGATGAGTGAATCTAGCCGCCCCATAGACATCGTGTCAAGAAAGGGTGGAGGCAGAACGAACGGATGGCCAACAATCAAAGCAGCGGCACAACCTCTGTCTGAAGCGGTAGACCGTGCACAACGGCTTCACGATCCGAGACATAGACATCGAGCTCACTCCTGATTCCGAACTCTCCGGGAAGGTAGATCCCCGGCTCGATGGAAAAACAGGTTTTCGGCATGAGTTGACGACCGTCCTGAGTTTCCAGGTTGTCGATATTAGCCCCGTTGCCATGAACTTCCTCACCGATTGAGTGACCGGTTCGGTGAATGAAGAAGTCGCCATAGCCTGCCTCGCGAATCACGTGGCGGCAGACATCGTCGACCTCCCAGCCGCATGGAAATCGTCCCGCAGCGACCTGTTCCTGGACAAATGACAGTGCCGCATCGCGCCCTCGCCGCACCTGTTCAAAGATCATGCGTTGCTTTGCCGGCACGTGCGTACCGGTGTAGCCAGTCCAGGTAATGTCGCCGTAGACTGCCCCGGGTGCGGTTTGTTTAGCCCACAGATCAATCAGCACCAAATTGTCTCGAGCAATAGGCGAGGAGCCGGATTCGGCCGGACCATAATGGGGATCGGCACTATGGGCATTTACCGCGGCAATCGGAGCACTGGATGTCGTCATGCCCGCGTCGCGTATACGAGAGAGAATGAATTGTTGCAGGCCGTATTCGGATAACGGACGTTCGTGGGTCACACAAGACGCGACATGAGAGAAAGCGTCATCGACGATGCTTCTGAGCGTCGTCACGGCGTATCGATGAGATTCCAGTTGCGCATCTGTCCAGACAGCCTCAAAACGTTGAACCAGATCGGCTGATGTGACCACCTCGAGCCCGAAACTCCGCATGAGCTCGATCGTACCCGCATCGACCCTCGAGAGGTACGGCACAGCGTTGAACGGTGAATACTGCATGGCAATTCGGCGTCGACCTCGCAAGAGGGAAGCCAATGCCATTCGCTGCTGTTCCCACGATACGTAGTGCTGCGTTTGACCGGGTAATTCATCCAGCACGTGGGGTTCGATCTTATGAAGGAGTTTGACCGGTTCCCCGCTCGCAGGGATCCAATAGTACCAGCGCCGGGTGACATGCCGAGTCGGATCAAGGAGCAACACCCGATAGGCCAACGGGTCACTTCCGCGAAAGTCGTAGAAGAGCCATCCATCAACTGTCTGGGCGTCCCGAAGCGCTTCTTGGATCGCGGCGATCCGCGCATGGTGCGCAGTGAGGTTCATATGATGGCATCTTATCCTTGGGATGGAAAGGCGTCAATCAAGCCGGGCTCGCTGTGTGAATCATGTTACAATGGCGGTCGATGATGTCAGAATCACCTCGAGATATCCCAGCCTATCGAGTGACATTCTTCTTTGGCCCCGAACCCGTTGAGGGAAAATCGGATGCGCTGGTCTGCGTGTTCAATGTCAAAAAGCGGAGTTGGAAGGCGGGCATCCAGGTTGCCGTCGAACTCAACACCGTCCAGCTTTCGACTCTTCAACAGCGGATACAAGTCACCGATCGACTTGCGAAGAGTTTGGCGGCAGTCGACCCCCACGAGCGTTCGCACTATCAAGAACGCACGGCCGATCTGTTTGCGCAAGCCCTCTGCCGGTGCAAGCTTGATCTCCGACTACAGGCGGGTCTGACTCAAGAAAATCAGCGAATCCACGCCGACGAGTTGGCGATCGAATTGGACCATGAAGTCGGCGCACGCTCCGAATATGTTATCGCCTATATTTTGGAAGAATTGGATCTAGCAGCTCATCATTCGTCACCATCGTCCTCTGGCTCCTAAATCGGCAGGGGGTTTGCATTTACCGGCGGATTTGTTATAACGCATGGCAGTGCCACAGCATGATGACTCGCGGCTCGATTTGGCTGTCGGTTTTGAGCGGAAGGAGGCGACGCACGTGAGACTCCCGATTGTTATATTCATGGTTATCATCACCTACTGTTCGATGGTCGCGGCTCCGGCCTGGAGTCAGTCGTCCTCCGCCGATACGCAGCAAGGGACGGCTTCTGGTGCGGGTATGGGAGCTGCGTCTGCCGCTGCGACTATTTTATATTTTCCGTTCAAAGCGGCATTTGCCATCGGTGGGGGTATTGTCGGTGGCTTGGCCTATGTTTTCTCGGGTTTCAGTGAACCAACGGCAAAGAGTATCTGGATCCCCAGCATGTACGGTACCTACGTGATTACTCCCGAGCATCTCAGCGGTGATCGTCCGGTCCGGTTCCTCGGTGTGGCTGCTGAAAACGAGGGCGCGCCGGCTGCCTCTGCACCGATGAGCCACCCCGCTCAGTGATATGAACCCTGTCATCGGCGTGACGCCAGACTTCAATGCCGGTGACAGGAAAGACATGGGTGGGCGAGAGCCGACCTACTTCCTGCGAGCCCGCTATATTCGAGCCATCGAAGAACTCGGTGGAATCCCTCTTATCCTTCCCTTAGTGGCTGAGCCTTCCGCTCGACGTCGGCTTCTGGACAGGGTCGACGGACTCCTCATGACCGGCAGCGGGCCGGACCTTCCGCCCAGTCTTTACGGAGAGCGACAGCGCTACAAGTTTCCGCTGGTCAGTGAGCGCCGCGCCGATTTTGAGCTGGAGTTAGTCCGTCAGGCGAGAATGCGAGACCTCCCGTTGCTAGGAATCTGCGGAGGTATGCAAGCGATCAATGTCGCGTGCGGAGGCAGTCTCTTTCAGGACATTCCCGCACAAGTTCCGAACGCGATGGACCATCGTCAAAAGAGGAAGGCCATCCATGTCTCGCATGCGGTCACCGTGGCTCTCAAGAGTCTCCTGAACAAGGTCGTCGCAAGCGAGAAGCTCATGGTCAATAGTTCCCATCACCAATCGGTCAAGACGGTGGCTCCGTCGCTTATCGCAAGTGCCGTTGCACCCGACGGCATCATAGAAGCGATCGAATCTCCCGGGCATCGATTTCTGCTTGCTATTCAGTGGCATCCCGAATTTTTATTTGAGCGTCATGCGGTCCATCGGCGGCTGTTCGAAGCCTTATTGCGCGCGGCTCGACGAACCCGCTCATGAATGTGACGTGCCCTTCGAGCGATCACAATCGGTCAGCATCAGCATTCCCCTGCTATACTTGACCTTTATGGGACCTCCAGTCATAGATCCCACCACTGCCAATCCTAGCAGCTTGGGCTGGGAGAGACCGTGAGAAGCCGACTTCTCCGGACGAAATCCATCGACCAAATCCTCGCCGACGCCGACCGTCCGGAACATCGACTCAAGAAGACATTGACAGCCTGGGATCTGACGGCACTTGGGATCGGCGCGATCATTGGGACCGGCATCTTCGTCCTGGTGGGGACCGCGATTGTGGGCGATGCTCAGCGGCCGGGAGCTGGACCTGGGATTATTCTCTCGTTCGTCCTCTCCGGGCTCACCTGTGCATTAGCCGCGCTCTGCTACGCCGAGTTCGCGGCCATGATCCCCGTCGCTGGGTCGGCCTACACCTTTTCGTATGCCACACTGGGAGAGTTTCTCGCCTGGCTCACGGGGTGGAATCTGATCCTCGAATACGGTGTCGCCTGCGTAGCGGTGGCCATCGGCTGGTCCGGCTACTTCAATAAATTGCTGAAGCTCGCGGGACTGGAATTGCCCTATTGGGCAACCAATCCACCTCATTGGGCCGGCGGGCCAGAGGGAAGTATCGCTAATTTCCCGGCCGCAATCATTGTGCTGCTGGTCACAGCGATCCTCGTGATAGGAATCAAAGAAAGTGCCCGGGCGGCCGGCGTGATCGTGCTGCTCAAACTTGCGGTCATCCTCTTCTTCATCGCCGTCGGGGCTCCCGCCGTGAACGCGGACAATTGGACACCGTTCATGCCCAACGGGTTCGAGGGGGTCCGGGCCGCTGCCGCCATCATCTTTTTTGCGTACATAGGATTTGATGCCGTCTCAACTGCTGCAGAGGAGGCTCGAAACCCTCAACGAGATGTTCCGTTGGGGATACTTGGCTCGTTGGCGGTCTGTACCGTACTCTATATTTCTGTGGCTGCTGTGCTCACCGGCTTGGTCCCCGCGACCCAGATCGATATTCACGCTCCAGTAGCCGAAGCGCTCAGTCTCGTAGGGTTTAAATGGGGCGCTACCATCGTCGCCATCGGAGCTGTGTCGGGTATTACCAGTGTGCTGGTCGTCATGATGCTTGGACAAATTCGCGTGTTTTTTGCGATGTCACGCGATCAACTTCTGAGTCCAGGCTTATCCAAGGTTCATCCGACGTTCGGAACCCCGCATCGCGCCACGATTATAACAGGGCTGGCTGTCGCAATCCTGGCGGCGCTGTTCCACATCGGGGACGCGGCCGATATGACCAACATCGGGACTTTCTTCGCCTTTGTGCTCGTCTGCTTTGGTGTCATGCTGCTCCGGTACACGAAGCCGGATCAGCCCCGTCCCTTTCGTCTGCCCTTCATGCCTCTTGTACCGATCCTGAGCATTGGGGCGTGTCTGTACCTCATGGCGGGTTTGCCTTGGGTCACGTGGATCCGCTTTGGGGTGTGGACGATCATCGGCATTTTCGTCTATGCCTTCTATGGAATGAACCACAGTAAACTGGCCGTGCCACCCGTCAGCCGTGACGGAATATCTCAATGAGTCAGGGGTAAAGACAGCTAGTCCGACTTTCCGGTCGGCTGTGTCGCAGAAGCAGGCGCAGGAGTAGAAGTTTCTCCACCCGGGGCAGCAGCCGTTTGAACCGCAGCCGTAGCAGACGTGGGTGGGGGAGAGCTTGGAGAGGTACTACCTGCCGGAGCTACAGCAGGCTTGGGGGCAGCAGCAGGTTTGGGCGGAGGTGTAGCCGGCTTTGGTGGCGCGGGTTTCTCCGGCTTAATACCTCGTTCCCAGGCCGGACCCGAATACATATCCGCAGTTAAGCCCTTCGTCTTCCATTTTTCCTCGAAATCAGCCGCGGCTTTGTTGGGGGTCTCACCGATACCCGTCACATCGTTCCAGGGATACACCTTCGGCCCAATCTGGCAACCAGACTCTGTCCGCTTCAAGTACAAAGCGATGGGATTGCCCCGGTAGGGTCCAAGAAAAATATGGACAGATCCAACGTACTCGAGCAATGAGGCCATAAGGCTCCCCAGAAATGCCCATGATGCCATAAGACGTGAGAAGGGAGCAAGGCCGACTGAGGCCAGTGTGGGTGTGCGTGGGGCTGGCGAACAATGAAGAGGCGAATCGTCCCGTTCAGGTGTCGATTTTCGCGAATCGTTCGCGCGCCTGATTGATGGAACGCAAGAGGGCCTTGTGGCTTCGGCAGCCGACCGCAAGCTTTGCGTCAGAAATCGTGACCGGTCGATAGGGAAGCAGGTAACGTTCTTTCAATCGGCGAATCCGGGCGAGGGATTGTGCCAGCCGTGCAGCAGAAATGTCCCCATTCCCGACGGCCTTGTCAACCGCGTTGAATGCGGCCACGACTCTGTTGCGATCTTTGCAGATCAGAGGCATATCGCAGCCGGCCTGAATGGCCTGAACCGTCGCGTCTCCGATGCCGTAATGATCGATGATCGCGTGCATTTCGAGATCGTCCGTCAATACGACCCCGTCATAGTGCAACTCCTCACGAAGAAATCTCCCAATGATCGTTGGAGACAGCGTCGCAGGGCGGGTGTCGTCCAACGCTTGATACAAAACATGGGCCGTCATCAGCGTCGCCACGCCGTTTGCCACCGCATGCCTGAACGGTGGAAACTCAATTCGCTCGAGTCGTTCGCGTGCCGCCGTCACGACGGGCAATTCCTTGTGCGAGTCCGAATTGGTGTCGCCATGCCCGGGAAAGTGTTTCCCACAAGCCACCACACGATTGTCCTGAAGACCACCCACCGTAGCCAACCCTAATTGAGAGACCAGCTCGGGGACTGACCCGAAAGCCCGATCACCGATCACCGGATTCGTCGGGTTGCTGTTCACATCCAACACCGGGGACATATTCATGTTGATGCCGACGGCCTTGAGCTCCTTTGCGGTCGTTGCTGCTGCCGCGTAGGCCAGTTCAGAGGAGCGACATCGTCCCAGAACCTCGCATGGCGGGAAAATCGTGAATTCTTTCGGCAACCGTGAGACACGTCCCCCTTCTTGATCGATGGAAATTAATAGTGGGGAATGGGGGCTGCAGCGCTGGAGGTGGTTCGTCAAGTCAATGATCTGTGGGACGGATTCGAGGTTTCTCGCAAACAGGATCACTCCACCCGGCTTATACTCTGTGATAAGCGCGGCCAGGTCGGATGAAACGGTGGTACCGTCGAACCCTATCATGAAGAGCTGGCCGATCTGGTCGCGAGAAATGGTCTGCATTCGTTCTCTCGTTTACAGGGAGCGAGTGATGAGGAACTGGATCAACAGCCTCGTCCCAATGCCGGTTGGGCCTTTGGGAATATACGCCCGTTCTCGTTCGCTCCAATCGGTGCTGGCGATGTCGAGATGGATCCAGGGACAGTCGCCGACGAACTTGCTCAAGAACAGAGCCGCCGTGATCATGCCGCCCCCACGTCCGCCGATATTCCGCATGTCGGCCACATCGCTGCGTAATTGCTCAAAATACTCTTCCCACAGCGGCATTTCCCACACGCGCTCACCCGCGCGGAGACCGGCCTTACGGATGGCGTCTTTCAAGTTCGCATCCGTGCCGAACATGCCGATCGCGAACTGACCGAGCGCGACGACACACGCCCCTGTCAGCGTGGCAATGTCGATGAGCGCGGCCGGTTTGAATCGGGTTGCGTAGGCAAGGCCGTCGGAAAGGATCAGGCGACCCTCGGCATCGGTGTTCTGCACTTCCACCGTCTTGCCGGAAAGCGTCTTGACGACGTCGCCGGGCCTCATCGCCCGTCCCCCGGGCATGTTCTCCGCCACCGGAAGAATGCTGATGAGATTGAGGGGTAGCTTCAGCCGAGCTGCCGCTCGCACCGCAGCCAGCACTTCTGCTCCGCCGGTCATGTCGGCCTTCATCTGCTCCATATTCTCTGCGGGCTTGAGAGAGATCCCGCCGGTGTCGAACGTGATGGTCTTCCCGACGAAAACCACCGGCCGGTCGTCTTTCTTCTTGGCTCCGTGGTACTGGAGAATGATGAATTTCGGCGGTTCATGGCTGCCTTTCGCCACACCGAGTAACGCGCCCATGCCAAGTTCTTCCATGTCCTTCTGCTCGAGGATTTTCAGGCTGATACCGGCTTCTTTCGCCACGGCCTTCGCCTCGATGGCGATCTTCGTCGGTGTCATCACATTGGAAGGATGGTTGCATAGGTCCCGGACAAACACGGTGGCTTCAGCCGTCGCGACACCGCGACGAATCCCTTCAGACAACTGACGCAGCTGAGTTTTCTGAGGAGCCAGAATGGTCATTGCCGTCACGTCCTTGCCTGTCGGAGTGTCACTCCGATAGGCGGTAAATTGATAGCTCCCCAAGATGGCTCCTTCGGCCATGGCCTGTGCCACATCCATCGGTGAGGTGCCACGAGGCACTAAGCTCGGCAGCGCCACCGTAAAAACGCCGGATTTCGCTTGGCGCACTCGTTTAACCGCATATCCCAGAGCTTGGCGAATCTGATCCAAACTGAGCTCATGTTTCTTGCCGAGACCGACGAGAATCAGCCGCTTTGCTGGAATTTTGCCATGCGTATGGAACAGCACCACCTCATTAGCCCTTCCTTCGAACTCCTTCGATTGCAGAAGTTCGTTGAGCGATCCACCGAGAGACCGGTCCAACACCGCCCCGTCTTCTTTGGACCATCCCGCTCCTTCACAATGCAGGATGACCAGCGCATCCGTCATCTCGGTGTTAACCCGTCCTTGTTTTGGCTCAACCCGCATGATCTGCATTCGATTCTCCTTTGTCTATCAATCGGCCGATGTCATCCGTCGATCACCGATCATCCCCGGCCTTCACACATCCCCCGTGACGAGTGATGGCCCTATACTCCTCGCATATCGGGTGCCCAAATATGCTTGTGCAGTTGCAGCTGAAGGCGAATCGGCAGACGATCTGCCAGCAGCCATTCAGCCAAGTGGCGGGGATCCAGCGTGCCGAATACCGGGCTGAAGAGGACAGGACAGCGCTCGGGCAATCGGAAGCGATCCAGCACGTGTTTCGCCCATTCATAATCACGGCGGTCTTGGATGACAAATTTCACTTCATCCAGTGGTCGTAACCGTTCCACATTGGGCCAGTGCATCCGGTCCATCATGCCGCTCCCTGGACATTTCACATCCAGAATGATGCGCACGGAGGGGTCGACGACGGACGTATCGACGGCCCCGCTGGTTTCGAGGAGAACCGTGAATCCTTCTTCACACAACCGACGCAGCAACACGGCCGTGTCCGGCTGTGCCAACGGTTCCCCACCGGTCACCTCAACCAGCGGACAACCGTAGGACCGCACCTGTTCGAGAATGTCCGCGATGGACTGGTCCGTTCCTCCGAAGAACGCGTATTCCGTGTCACACCAGACGCAACGAAGAGGGCAACCGGTCAGGCGTACGAATACGCAGGGCCTCCCGGCGAAAGTGGATTCACCCTGAACACTATGGAAGATTTCTGTCACGCGCATGGGAAAGGTGTGGGCTCGCCGATGTGTCGGTCGGGGGATTCGGCGAGGAAGATAGTCGAACCGATCACAAGCCGCCGCTCATTGCCATTTGACAACAGGCCAGTTCTTACGCCGGGCGATGGAGGCCATTCCACGGATGGGATTCACCACCGTCGGGTGTCCTACGGCACGGAGCAAGTCCAAATCACCGGGGCTGTCTCCATAGGCGTAGCACTGGGACAGATCAAGCGTCAGTTCATGGGTCAATCGATCGATCAGTTGGCGTTTCCCCTCTCCATAGGGAAGGGGAGGCACAAGGAAGCCGGTGTAGAGGCCGTTCTGTTGCTCCAACTGACTGGCAAAGCACCGATCGGCCCGAAGTGCGTCAGCGACGGGGGCAATCAGGAAATCGATGGAACCCGTCACGAAGATGATGGCATGGCCCGCCCGGCGATGCTCGTCGAGCATGCGCATGGCTGTGGGAGAGACACGAGGACATAATTCCTCTCGACAGAATTCCTCACCCAAGGGTTGGATCACTTGCGAAGGCTTCCCGGCCAGGTAGAGCTTACGTTCGCGGAGCGGATGCAACGATAGAGGCGGGAAATGCCGCAGGAGCCACGACACACTGTCGCGAGCTTCGGGCCAGCCGACGATACCGCGGCGCCACAGCCAGCGGAAAAATCTCACTTCGCTCGCTTCGCCTGGCAAGATGGTATTGTCGACATCAAAGAATGCCGCAACGGTGGCTGAGAGGCTTCGTTGATCAGTCCGTATCATAAAGGCGCCGTCCGAGTTACAAAATGAGAGGCCAATTCTACCGGAGGCATGGTTCATTGACAAGAATTTTACCCTACTTCTATAATGCACCTCCTTTCCCCTCTATGTTGACTAAAAGCGTTGATGCAGGCTTCGTGTCAACATCCTGCTGAGTGCCGAAGTGGTGGAATGGCAGACACGCACGTTTGAGGGGCGTGTGGCGAAAGCCGTGCGGGTTCAAGTCCCGCCTTCGGCACCATCTTTCTTCATAGTCCAACGGATTCAGTAACTTGGTGGAGAGCCGCCTTTCTTACCACACCCACCATGTCCCCTCTCTTCTCTGGCAACTCACCCGCACCATCTTGTTGTATGGCTCGGGTTGCTTCTTGGCTGTCTCATAGCTCATCTTGAGGGGCGTTCAACAGGAGAACGAGGCGCCGTGAGGGTCTCGGCTTCCGGCCATCGAAACGATGGCCAATATCTCGGCGCCAAGCGCTCATAGACTTCTGTAATCGACCATGGGGGAAACTCATACATAGGTCCACCGCTCGCGTTATGCCCCAGATTCCACTGGCGCACGTGGTACCTGCGCGCCAAGAGAGAAATCGGATGCATGGCAGACATGTCGAGCGTGACCATGTGGTTGTCGTCTTCTCTGGGATCGGTCATCGCGAAGTGGCCTGCAACTTTATTCCGCCAAATTAGGACGTCTTTGATCTCAGGGATCCCAGTTACGTAAGCCTTGCAGGCAGCGGCTATACGCTTTCGTCCGGCCTTGTTCTTCAGGTCCTTGCGGCTGGCTGCGCCGTTGTTTAGGGAAGCCAGAAGGCCCACGAGATTCACATAGGTACTCAACGACACTCCAAACCAGTGGAAGTAACTTTCCAGCAAGCGAGCCTCCCGTGGGTCGGTACCGGGGTGAGCGGCACGCTTCGCTGCAGCGTCCCTGCGCCGCAACGGCTCTTCCTTCTGCCACACTGTCATCGCGATGTGATTCAAGCCCGTCTCAAGGGACATGAGAGTCGAGAGCTCAAAGATGCCGGTATCCGCAGAAATCTGCGTAGGCACCAAGTGGTCGATGATGACGTTTATGCTTGGCTCATCTGTTGGCACGACACTCCCTCCCGAGGTCAATGGTTTGTGAATAGGCTTCGTGCACTGCGGAGACTCGAGTTGTCCGGTAACTACTCTATCCCGCACGGGCGTCTTTTGACTAGATGTTGCAACTCTAATTATGAGACCCATAACCCGTGAGTCGGGCGGGCAGCTCGAGTGTGGCAGAGATGTGGCGAAAGCGTGGTTCCAGGAGCGGCGAGTCAGTACGAACTGAATCATATGGCCGTAATCTCCGGTGCTTCTAATAGGGATGACCAGGGATTGCCAAAATCATCAAGGACTTACGGAAGCCCTCTTCATACAATCTCGCTTTCGGCAGTATTGATTCCGAACATCACTCCCCGGTTCTCTTCTTAGGGTCTCTGGCTCATTCGGATCTGGACTTTCATCCCCATCTCGTAGGACACTAGCCCATTTTTGATCTCTTCTCGTACGCCTGAGTGACCTGCGATGAGATCGTCTCACCCCAAGCCGACCCCTACCATCTCATCGTCGTTTGATTCGTTCGCGTCTGTGATCCTCAACTCGTCTTCAATCGGTCGGCCCCATCACACGGCAAGGAGTCTCACATGATCTCTACGGGTAATCTTTCTGTTTTGGATTTGCTGCGCAAACGGGTCGCCGATCTGTCCCATGAACTGGCGGAGCGAGACAGTGTGTTGCACGAACGAACTCGGCACCTCCGTGTTGCCCAATCTCTGGCTCATCTGGGTAGCTGGGACTGGGAGATCGAGAGCGGCGAAGTCCGATGCTCCAACGAGCTGTATCGCATCTTCGGCCTTGAACCTGGATCTCACCACATGACCTTCGAGATCTTTGTATCGGCACTGCTTCCAGAAGAGCACGACCGGGTTGTCGCTTCAATCAATGATGCCTTGGGGGGAAAGGCGCCGTACGATGTGGAGTATCGAATCGTTCGTCCTAACGGCGACGTGCGGATGATTCATTGCTGCGGCGAGGTCCTGCGTGACGACAATGGAAAGCCGTGTCGCATGTCCGGCTCCGTCCTGGATATTACGGAGCGCACGCGCACAGAGGCGATGTTGCGGTCCTCACAGGAAAAGCTCCGTCAGGCCCTCCAAGCATCGGGAATTGGACTATGGGACTGGAATACTGAAACGAAGGATATGAGTCTCTCAGATGAGTGGAAACGCCAGCTTGGATACGGGGAGACGGAACTCCACGACTCATTCGAGACCTGGGAGGCGCTGTTACACCCGGATGATCATGATCACGCCATTGCGTATGTGCGGGAGTACGTGCGTGCACGTCAGGGAGAGTATCGGCAGGAGTTTCGCCTGCGGCACAAGGATGGAACATACCGATGGGTCGAAGCCCGTGCCTCGTTTGTGGCGGAAGCCGACGGTCGCCGGATTCGCCTTCTCGGCTCGCATACCGACATCACAGATCGTAAACGGATGGAGGAAGCGGTGCGGGAGAGTGAGGACCGGTACCGGGCGTTGGTTGAACTTTCACCATCCGGAGTCTTCGTCTTCCGTGAAGGACAGACCGTGTATGCCAACCACACGACCGCCATTCTTATGGGAGCGAATGATCCACGGGAAATTCTCGAACGGCCGATGTTTGATTTCATCCATCCGGATTATCACCACGACGTCCGTGAAAATATGAAACGGTTACTCACCGGGAGGGATTCCGTTCATAGCGCGGAACGAATCTATTTGAAGAGGGATGGAACACCGATCCACGTTCAAGTCGAAGCCGCACGGATCATGTGGGACGGCAAACCCGCCATTCTTAACCTTGTTTCCGATGTCGCTGAGCGTAAGCAGGCGGAAGACGCGCTGCGGGCCAGCGAGGAACTGTTCTCCAAAGCGTTCCGGTCGAGCCCGGACCCGATGATTCTGGTGGAGCTTGACTCGGGCCGGTGGCTTGACGTCAACGAGGCCTGTCTCACCTGCCTTGAGTATCCTCGAGAGGATGTGGTCGGCCGCAAGGGAGATGAGCTTGAACATTGGTTGCCGCTGGACACTCAAGTTCGCTTCATTGAAAGAGTGAACCGCGAGGGCTCGATCCGTAATTTCGAGGTTGCTTTTGATACGGCCAGCGGTGAGCACCGCGATTGCCTGATGTCCGCCGAGCGAATTGAATACAACGGCAAATCCTGCATGATCGTACTCAGTAAAGACATCACCGAACGAAGGCAGGCGGAACAGGCCCTCTGGAAGAGCCGGCAAGCCATCCGCGCGCTCCACGATATCTCGTCGGCGCAGGGGCAGTCGTTTCAAGAGCGGGTCGAAGCCCTGCTACAGCTCGGGTGCCGATTTTTCGACCTTCCGATCGGCGTCGAGACCTTTGTTCAGGGCGAAGCCTTGGAGATGGGCCCGGTCAACGCACCCGACTCGGCTTTCCATCCAGGCATGCGCGTGCCTCTGTGCAACACGTACTGCAGCGAGACCCTTCGCCAGAGCGGGACGTTGAGTTTCGAGCATGCCGGTGCGTCTCCGATATGGCGCCAGCATCCAGCCTACGCGACGCTGAAGTTGGAATCGTATATCGGGGCCGTGGTCAACGGACTGGAACGCACCTATGGAACACTGTACTTCGCAAGTGTCGAACCCCGCGACAAACGTTATACCGAGTCCGAACGGGATTTCATCCAACTCATGGCGAGATGGCTCGGCAGCGAGCTGGACCACCAATCGGCACTGGACGCATTGCGTCAAAGCGAGGAACGATACCGGACCCTCTATGATGAAACGCCCTCGATGTATTTCACCGTGGACGGTACGGGAATGATCCGGTCCGTCAACCAGTACGGCGCGCAGTACTTGGGCTATGGCGTCGAGGATCTGGTGGGGAAGTCGGTGACGACGGTGTTTTTTAAAGAAGACCGAGAGCGTGTTTGTGCTGAAATGGAAGCGTTCTTTCGTCATCCGGAAGGCGTGGCGCAATGGGAATTCCGCAAGGTGCGGAACGATGGCACGGTGCTCTGGGTCCGCGAGTTTGCGCGTGTGCTGCAAAGCCTGGATGGAGAACCGTTGGCGCTGATCGTGTGCGACGATATCACCGAGCGCAAGCATGCGGAAGAAGCACTGCGTGCCAGCGAGGAACGGTTTGCCAAGGCGTTCCAGGCGAGCCCGCATCCTGTGGTCATCAGCGAGGTAGACACCGGTCGGCTGGTGGAGGTCAATGATGCCGCGTGTCAGCTGTTGGGCTATCGCAATGACGAAGTCGAGGGACACACCACTTTGGAGCTAGGCGTCTGGTATTCGGCCGAGGAACGAATACGTTTTGTCGATCTATTGAAGCGTGTGGGGTCGATCCGCAACATGGAAGTCAAACTGCGAAGCAAACATGGCGAAGTTCGCCAGTTCCTGTTGTCGTCGGAGCTGATCGAGCTCAAGGGCAAACAATGTAGTGTGACGGTGGGGGATGACATCACGGATCGGAAACGTGCCGAGGACGAGTTACGCCGGTCCCATGCCTTCTTGCGGCAGGTGATCGACGGCGATCCGAATTTTATTTTTGCCAAGGATCGCGAAGGACGCTTTACGATGGTCAACAAGGCGGTCGCTGATTGTTACGGAACCACTGTGGAAAACCTCATCGGTCAGTCGGATGCTGATTTTAACCCCAACGGAGAAGAGGTGGAGTTCTTTCGTCAGAAGGATCTCCAGGTCATGAACTCGTTGCAGGAATGCTTTATCGCGGAGGAAAAAATCACGGATTGGTCCGGCAAGATGCGATGGTTACAGTCCATCAAGCGGCCCATTATTGATGACCATGGGCACGCCCACATGGTGCTTGGCGCGTCGACCGACATCACCGAGCGGAAGCGAATGGAAGAAATGCTTCTGCAACGCGAACGGGATTTGAGCGCGGCCCTTCAAGAACGGGAACGGATCAGCCAGGATCTCCACGACGGGATCCTCCAATCGCTGTATGCGGTCGGGCTCGGGTTGGAAACGTGTAAGCCGCTGATCAGGGAACAACCGGAACACGTCGCTGAAAAATTTCTGACGACACTTGATCAGGCCATTGGGCAACTCAACCAAGTCATGGGGGAGATCCGCAATTTCATCGCCGGTCTCGAGTCTCACCTTATGCAAGGCGGAGACCTCCCGACGGCCTTACGCACCATGGTCCAAACCATGTGCGCTTCTTCGTCGGCCACATGTCGGGTGCGGATCGACGATGCAGCTGGCCGGCATATCTCAACCGAGCACGCCCTTCATATCATCAACATTGTGCGGGAGGGGTTGAGTAACTCCCTTCGTCACAGCCATGCCACACGCATTACCGTATCATTGCGACAGCTGATCGGTTCGGTCCGTCTGGCCATTACTGACAATGGCATCGGATTCAATCCACGGTCGGCCCATGGGGTCGGTCACGGGTTGGAAAACATGGCGGCGCGGGCTCAAAAAGTCGGCGGCCTGTTCGCCGTCCGGGCGGAGCCTCATCGAGGGGCAAGAATTCTGCTTGATCTTCCCAAAGACGCCGATGAGACCTCCAGCTAACACGCATCGTTGAGAGGTGCGCGGCAAGAGCCGTGGGGGTTCGAGACCCGCCGTGGACGCCATCGGCCTGAACGTCTGCCCCGAGTCTACTTCCGGCTCTGGGTCCATTTGGATCTAGACTTTCCTCTATTCCCATAGGACACTGGTGCCCTCTTGAGACCTTTTCTTAGGAACCAGTAGCTTCAGTCCAAGGCGAAGAAATATTCTTGGCGAAAGCCACATTCACTCATCGATTCGCGAGGGGGAAGCGGTTACTCCCATGAGCTGAGCTGACCATCGATAGAGGATCGGTGTCACGCAGCAAGGAGCCTCATCATGAGTCCAACGAGCCACCTTCCTGAATGGGATCTGCTGCGCAAGCAGGTCGCCGACTTGGCGCGTGACCTTGCCGAACGGGACCGTGTGCTGCACGAACGAACTCGCCACCTCCATGTGGCGCAAGCCCTTGCTCACTTGGGGAGTTGGGACTGGGATATCGGGAACGGCGCGGTGCACTGGTCAGATGAGCTCTACCGTATATTCGGGTACGAGCCGCAATCACGCGAGGTGACGTTCGACACCTTTGTCTCGGCAATTCTTCCGGACGATCATGACCGGGTCCTGGCGTCGTTCGATGGCGCGTTGGCCGGAGCGTCAACCTATGACATCGAATGCCGGATCGTCCGGCCCGATGGCGAGATACGCACCATTCACTGCTGCGGCGAAGTGGACCGCGACGGCGGCGGGCAGCCCCTTCGTCTGTCCGGAACAGCCTTGGATGTGACCGATCGCAAGCGGGCGGAGTCCGCGCTGCAACAGCGCGAAGCTCACTTCCGCGCGCTGATCGAGCATTCCTCGGACATCATCACGGTGCTTGATTTGGACGGCACGATTCGGTTTGAAAGCCCCTCCTTCGAACGATTGCTCGGTTACGCGCAACACGAGCTCGACGGGCAGATCGCCTTTGAGTTCATTCATCAGGAGGATCTTCCCGTTGTGATGGAAAAGTTCCAGTTGCTCATCCAGCGGCTTGGAGTCCCTCAAATTGCGGAATTTCGCTTTCGTCACAAGGACCGCTCATGGCGCCATTTCGAAGGAATCGGTCGGGCGGTGTGTGATCCTGAAGGACGCTGCAGCGTCATCGTCAACTCACGGGACATTACCGAGCGGAAGCGCACGGACGCCATGCTACGGACCTCGCAAGAAAAACTCCGACAAGCCCTCCAGGCGTCGGGGACCGGGTTATGGGACTGGAACACGGACACGAAAGAGGTCGTGCTTTCTAGGGAATGGAAACGACAGCTTGGATACGAAGACACGGAGCTGGCGGACTCATTCGACACGTGGGAAACGCGGCTGCACCCGGACGATCATGATCGAGCCATCGCGTATGTGCAGGACTACCTGACAAGCGCTGAGAGCGACTATCGGCAGGAATTCCGCATGCGGCACAAGGATGGGACCTATCGATGGATCGAATCACGAGCCTCCTTTGTGACGGAAGCCGACGGCCGACGAATCCGCCTCCTCGGATCGCATACCGACATTACGGATCGCAAACGGATGGAGGAGACCCTCTCAGTCGCCCTCCACGATCTTCAGAACATCACCGAGACCGTTCCCGACATCATGTATACCCTGGATCTCGAGGGGAAGGTCGTCAATTGGAATAAGCACGTCTGGAACATCAGCGGCTATTCCCCCGAAGAATTGATGCATCGTCCGGCGCTGACATTCGTTCCGGAAGAGGAGCGGCCGAAACTTGCGGCGGCCATGCAACAGGTGGTTGAAGCGGGGACTGCGGAAGTTGAATGTCACTTGGTGACGAAAGACGGACGGACCATTCCCTACCACTGGACCGGCGCCGTGCTGAAGGATCGTGGCGGCCGGCTCATCGGCATGACCGGTATCGGTCGAGATATTACGGCATTGAAGCACGTTGAAGCGGCAGTACGGGAGAGCGAAGAACGGTACCGGACGTTGGTGGAGCTTTCCCCGTCAGGCGTCTTCGTCATCTGTGAAGGTCGGACGGTCTACATCAACCGAACCGGTATCTTCATCATGGGCGGGAGAGATGCCAAGGAAATTCTGGATCGATCGATTTTTGAGTTTATCCATCCGGACCATCATCAAGAAGTCCGTGAGAACATCACACGGTTGCTCGCAGGCGGGGTTTCTGTCCATAGCGCGGAGCGAACATATCTCAAGATAGATGGAACATCCGTTCCAGTTCAGGTGGAAGCCGCACGGATCATGTGGAACGGCAAGCCCGCCATACTCGGCCTGTTTTCCGACATCACGGAACGTAAGCGGGCGGAGGAACGGTTGCGCCAGACCCAATTCGCCATGGATCAGGCAGTGGACGCGATTTACTGGATCGATCCGTACGCCAAGATCCTCTATGCGAATGAGGCCGCCAGCCTCATGGTGGGCTATTCGAGAGACGAGCTCCTCGGCATGACGGTGCATGACCTCAATCCGGATTTTCCGGCGTCCATGTGGCCGGGCTTCTGGGAGGAGACGCGGCGAAACAGGACCATGTCCTTCGAGACCAACCATCGGGCCAAGGATGGGCGGCTCGTCCCGATCGACATTCGCGTCAGTTTCCTCGCTTATGAAGGGCAGGAATTCCACTGTGCCTTCGTCCGTGACATCACGCAACGCAAGAGAGCAGAAGAAGCTCTGCGGGTAAGCGGAGAACTGGGCCGCGGCATTTTGAATTCATTGTCTGCTCACATCGCTGTGCTGAATCACGAAGGCGCGATTGTGGCCGTCAACGAAGCCTGGAGGCGATTCGCCAGTGCCAACGGGACGGTGCCTTCCTTGAATACAGGAATCGGCATGAACTATCTGGGCATCTGTCGCCAAGTCCTGAAGGAAGACGTACCGACGCAGATGATTCTCGACGGCATCGAAGAGGTCCGCACGGGACGGCAAGGGGCCTTTACCATCGAGTATCCCTGCCATACACCCACGGAGCAGCGCTGGTTCGTTCTGCGCGCCACCGCCTTGGCGGGCGACGGGGAAGGAGTCGTGGTTGCCCACGAGGACATCACCGACCGCAAGCGGGCCGAAGAGGCGTTACGGGCGAGCGAAGAGCGCTTCCGGTTGCTGGTGGAGGAAGCTCCGCTTGGCATCACGGTACTGGACGGAGAAAAGCGGTACGTGAAGGTGAATCAGGCTTTCTGTAAGCTTGTGGGATTCTCTTCGGAGGAGCTCCTCGGACAAACCTATGCGCGCTTCACCCATCCCGACGATCTCTCCAAGAACCTGGCACTCACTGACGAAATGCACGCAGGCCTCCGGCAAGGCTACCGTATAGAGAAGCGGTACGTGCGGAAGGACGGCCAGGCTGTCTGGGTTGTGGTCAACGCCACACGATTGACTCTTGCGGGGGCCACCGATCATTTTATGGTCGCCATTATCGAGGACATCACCGAGCGCAAGCGGGTGGAAGAGGCGCTACGGTTGACCCAATTCTCCGTGGATAGGGCGGTCGAGGCGGTGTTGTGGGTGGACTCCAGCGCCAGAATTCTTAGCGTCAATGACACCGCTTGTCGAATGTTGGACTACCCGCGCGAAAAGCTGATCGTCATGACCGTGCATGATATCGATCCGAGCGTTGAGGTAGAACGGTGGCAGGGTCATTGGAATAACCTGAAGCAACAAGGCTCGCTCACATTCGAGTCAACCTATCGGTCACGAACCGGAAGTGTTTTGGAGGCGGAAGTCACCGTCAACTACTTGCAGTATGCAGGCAAAGAATATGGCTGCGCGATTCTGAGGGATGTGGGAGACCGCAAGCGGGCGGAGGCGGAGCTGCACCGCTCCCATACATTCTTGCGACAGGTCATCGACACGGATCCGGACCTCATCTTCGCCAAGGACCGGGAAGGCCGCTTTACGATGGCCAACAAAGCTGTCGCCGATTGGTACGGCACGACGGTGGAAGATCTGACCGGGAAGTCCGACGCTGATTTCAATAGCAATGCGGAGGAGGTCGAGTTCTTTCGGCAAAACGATCTTGAGGTGATGAATTCCGGGCGGGATCGGTTTATCCCGGAGGAGAGAATCACCGATGCGAGCGGACGAACGCGCTGGGTGCAGACCGTGAAGAGGCCGATTTTCGACGACCACGGGCGGGCTCACATGGTGCTTGGCGCCGCAACCGATATTACAGAACGGAAGCGCATGGAAGAGATGCTCTTGCAACGCGAACGGGATTTGAGCGCGGCTCTTCAAGAGCGGGAACGGATCAGCCAGGATCTCCACGACGGTCTTCTCCAATCGTTGTATGCGGTTGGCCTCGGACTAGAGACGTGCAAACCGATGATCAGGCAGCAGCCGGAACACATGGCTGGAAAATTTATCAGGACGCTCGATCAGGCGATCGGGCAACTCAACCAAGTGATGGGCGAGGTGCGGAATTTTATCGCCGGCCTAGAGTCTCACGTCATACAAGGCGGTGACTTTCCGACCGCTCTGCGAACCATGGTGAAAAGCATGGCAGGTTCTTCGGCGGCCAGATGTATGGTAAGAATCGACAACCCAGCCGCGCGTCGGCTTTCAACGGAGCACGCGCTTCATATCATGAATATCGTACGGGAAGGGCTCAGTAACGCATTGCGTCACAGTCGAGCCACACGGATCACTGTGTCGTTTCGAGAGCTCAGCCAGTCGGTTCGTCTTTCCATTACCGATGACGGAGTCGGCTTCAATGCACGATCGGCTCAAGGAATTGGTTATGGGTTGGCCAACATGGCGGCACGGGCTCAAAAGGTCCGCGGGTTGTTTGCGCTGCAGTCAAAACCTTTCAAGGGAACGAAAATCCTGCTCGATCTCCCAAAGGACGCGCACTATGCTCACAACTAAAACTCACACCATTCGAGTGTTGCTCGTGGACGATCATGAAGTCATTCGCGTGGGGCTTCGGACGGTACTCGGCCAAACCCAGGGTGTCACGGTGGTGGGGGAAGCGGGCACGATGGCTGAGGCGGTCCAGCAAACGCAGAAGCTGAAGCCTGACGTGGTCTTGATGGATGTCCGCCTCCCCGACGGTTCCGGGGTTGATGCGTGCCGAGAGATTCTCGGAGTCTTGCCGGGCACACGGGTGATTTTCCTGACATCCTACGCCGACGATGATTCCGTTCTCGCTGCAGTACTCGCCGGGGCTCATGGTTACGTCCTGAAGGAAATCGACTCACCGGGCTTGCTGGAAGCGATCCGTTCGGTCGCCAGGGGCCAATCGATCTTAGATTCCGGTGTGACAGAACGGGCGCTGCGGTGGCTGAGAGGATTGCACGATCTGCCGGCGACTCCGGGCTCAGATCAGCTGTCGTCCCAGGAAGAACGGGTTGTCGCGCTGGTGGCCGAGGGGAAGACGAACAAGGAAATCGCAGTCGCTCTGGGCCTCAGCGACAAGACGGTCAAGAACTATTTGGCGAATGTGTTTCAGAAGCTCCGCATCACGCGGCGCGCGCAAGCGGCTGCCTTCTTCGTGAAACGCCAAGGATAGTCCGACAGCATTCGGCTCTACCATTTCTAGGGGCAAAATTCTAGCCTGCAAATAACGTTCATATCTGGGCATTCCTCCCGGATCTCTATAGACTTACCTCAGTTTCTTCGTATTCGTAACAACTCTATACACGCAGACCGGAGGTTGTTCCACATGACTGCTGGTCTCTTCCTAGGGTTGATCCTCCTTCTCAGCGCCTCTCTTTGGATAGCCATTCGATACCGCCGCGAAAATGTCTTGAAGTCACGGGTCATTGCGGCGACGAATTGCGGCGTATTCGTGACGGATGCAACGTTCCCACATCATCCCGTGGTCTATGTCAATCCCGCCTTTCTCATACTGACCGGCTACGCTGAACACGAGATAGTCGGTCAGACGACGGCGATCTTGAGTGGGCCGGATACCGATCGAGCTTCGATAGAAAAGCTCGCGTTGGCTCTTCAAGACGGAAGTGCCTGCCGAGTGTCCCTGCGCCACTACCGTAAAAACGGTACGTCGTTTTGGAATGAAGTGACGCTGACTCCGGTGGTGGACCAGGCGGGACGGCTGACGTCGGTCATCTGGGTGATGAATGATGTGTCACACATCCGGCAGCTGGAAGCGGATCTGCACAAGATGCCTTCCCCGACCTTCCTGTGTGATCTTGCCTCAGAAGGAATGTTGGTCACGACCGAAACAAGGGTCGCATATGTCAACAGGACCGGTCTGAAGATTCTCGGAGCCTCGTCGGCCGAACAGCTTATTGGAAAACACTTTTGTGACATCATCCATTGCGACTCCCAGGAGGTCGCACGACCATTGATGGTGCAGATAGAGGCGTCAAGTTATTCGACCAAGACGCTTGAAACCCGATTCCTGCGTCTTGACGGACAACCCGTTGATGTGGAGCTCTCGGCAGCCCCAATCATGTGGGATGGAAGCGCGTCGTTCCTAGTCTGTTTCTCGGATATGTCTTGCCGGAAGAGGACTGACATCCAAGGTTCTCACGTTGATAATCACCGTGAGCACGCGCACGCGAGTGTTGAGATGCATCATTGGGCATGGGGTCTCGACCATGGCGCGGTATGGTCGGCTGAGCAATACCGCATCTTTGGATACGAACCAGGTTCGGTGCCGCCGACATATGACACCTTTAAGAAGGCCCTTCATCCGGAGGACTGTGATCGTGTTCGCACCCTCGTCGAGGAGACGCTCAGTTCCGATCGTCCATACGACATCGAGTGCAGAATCATCCAGCCCAGCGGCGATATTCGGTTTATCCGCTGCCGCGGCGTCCTCATGCGAGGTTCAACAGACCAGGCGATTCGGATGTCTGGAACCATTGAAGACATCACGGACTACAAGCTCGTCGTGACTATGGCGGAGGAGCGAGAGCTTCAATTCAAGACCGTCATGGAATCGGTCCCCGGCGGCATGCTCATGATTCATCACGACGGAACTATCTCCTTGGTCAACGGGATGATCGAACACATGTTCGGCTATGTTCGTGAGGAGTTGTTGGGCCGGCCTGTTGAATGCTTGCTGTCTTCCCGGGGTCGTGTGTGGCAGCAGGACCTCCGTGCCAATAGCCGTTCAGCCTCTTCATCGAGCAGTAAGGAGGGAGCTCTGGAATTGCACGGAGTTCGAAAGGACAGCTCTGAATTCCCGATCGAGGTCGCCGTTCACCCCATCCATCTGTCGTCAGGAACGTCGTACTTAGCCACGATTGTCGAGATGGGGACGGTCAATCCGATGGCCGGCGCCATGGCGCACGAGTTTAACAACAGTCTTACGGCCGTACTGGGCTTTAGTGAGTTGGCACTGGCGTTGATTCCAACCGAGAGCAAAGCTCATCGCCATATCGGTCAGGTCATCACGGCGGGGCGAAAAGCCCGTGAGCTGACGCAGCAGATTCGCCGAAGCATGACACGGGTATCCACGGCTCCGCCGACGCATATTGATCAGGAACCATCGCTGTTGCCGATAGAGGTGTCGGATGCCGTCGGTCCTCGTCGTTGATGATCAAGACCAGGTTCGCCAGCTCATACGGGAAGCTCTGGAGCAGGCAGGCTATGAGGTTGAGGAGGCTCGTGATGGAAAAGAGGGACTCGAACGGTATCGGGCCAGATCGGCGGACCTTGTCATCATGGATATTCTCATGCCCGACCAAGACGGATTAGAGGGTATCATGAGGCTTCGGCGGGAGTTTCCTAATTCTCGTGTCATTGCCATGACAGGCGGAAGTGAGGCGATCGGCGTCCTTAATTTCTTGGATGTCGCAAAGATGCTTGGAGCTCGACGGACTCTTCAGAAACCATTCGAGCTCAAGGTTCTTCTAGACACGGTTGCTGAGGAAATCATCCCCTAAACGGTCTGCCGCGCAGAGTTCCCCATTTCTTCCCATTGACATCACAGCACGGTCCCGTCAGACTCTCCCCTTTGTTTTGTCCTCATCCTTGTCATGAGACTCCTCAACCTGTTTCTTGGGACTCTGGTTACCGTCGTCGGGTTCTGGCTCATCTGGGGAACCGTGTCTCCATTCCTCGTGCTCGGATGGGGCTTGGTCGTAGGGGTGTTTCTATGGTTGAAGGCGGAATCGATCACGGAAATATGGGCGTGGTCCACCTTGGTGCTCGGCCTGGAGAGTTTTGCTTGGCCATTGGTGTTGATGATTCAAATGAAGGGCACTTCGGACGCACTTCCTGAGGCTGAGATGGGGACGATTCTTTCAGCCGTGGTGCTGGGTCTCTTTTCATCGGTGTTTTGGGTCTCGTTTTCTTATGGGCTGTTCAGCCGAGCACGGAGGGAGCGTCAGGGTATGTCCGGAGAGCAATCAGCAGCAGTGCCGACGCCCCGGGCAACCAAGAAAAAGAAAGTCGTGTAAGCTATCCAGTCTCAACCGGATCGACGTCGACGGTAAACTTGATCCGTCCCTTGTGGTACTCTCGCTCCATGTGCTGGACAGAGTCATGGATCCTGCGGCTGAGTATACCGAGATCGGTCGCTTTGACCAGCATGCGATGGTGATGATGACCGGAGGGCCGTCCGCTAATTGCCGGCACCGGCCCTAACACGACGACAGGCTCCTGATTGCAGGCAGGTTGTCCAATCTCCGCGCCCCAGTGCTTGGCCGCTTCTTCGACAATATTCGCGTCTTTTCCGGTGATCGAAAGATCGGCCAAGTGACAGACTGGCGGATAATTCAGGAGCTGACGTGCAGTGAATTCTTCATCATAGAACTGACCAGGATTTGCTGATAGCACGCCCTGCACGGCATGGTGTGCCGGGAGCCGCGTCTGTAAGATGACCCGACCCCCGGCGGATGCCGGACGGGCCAGGCTTACGGCATCCACCAGCAGGTGATAGGTCCGTTCCGCTGCTCGAAAGTCTGAGACGTGTAACCCGGAATCTGCTTGAAGGATCCCGACCAGTTCCTGCTGGGGCAGGGGTTCCCGGCCAAACAGGGCTTGCGTCCCAATCAGAATATCCCAGGCCCCCGATCTCACACGTTCCCATAGAGAACGGGCAGAAGCAGGACGGCGGAGTGTATCGCCATCGAGCCGCGCCAGCTTGGCATGTGGAAACAAACGATGCGCTTCGGCTTCAATCCTCTCAGTACCGTCTCCAAGGGGGCTCACACGAGATGCATGGCACAAGGGACAGACATCCAGCAACCCATCCACCCTCCCACAGTAGCGACACGTCAGCCTCCCGGCTTCCCGGTAGTATGTGAGCGGCACAGCACAGGAGGGGCAGCGAGGCACCCAACCACAGTCTCGGCATACCAGGGTTCTGGCATAACCCTTCCTATTAAGAAACAACAGAATCTTGGCATGGTTCCCGAGCGCTTCCTGCATCGCTAAGATAAGCTTCTGGCTGAACAACGTCCCTCCTGCTTCATTGCGGAGGTCGACGAGCTCAATGTGAGGGTGCGGATCAACATCCTGTGGAACGTGGTACATCTCGGCTGCGGTGTCGAACCGCGACTCAAGGGATGGATGCGCCGATGCGAGGACAAGAAGCGCCCGCTCACTTTCAGCTCTCAAACCAGCCACCTCCCGGGCGTGATAACGGGGCTCTTGAGGTTCTTTGAGCGCCGGATCTTCCTCTCCGTCCACCCAAATCAGTCCGATGGATCGAAGGGGGGCAAAGACGGCTGAGCGAGTTCCCACGACAATCGATGGAGTCGGTCCTTGCCGCCGTTGCCATCGGTCGAATCCTGACGACGAGTGTGCGAGGGTAATCGGAAGTCCTGTGAGAGTTGAGAGCAGGTTTTTCAACCACACCGCTCTCGCGATCTCGCCGCAGAGCACAATGGTAGATCGCTCTGTTGCGTGCGTCTGTTGAACGGCGTCGGCAAGCCTACTGATTCGATGTTGCCATGGAGCATGAAGAACGATTTTCCTCATGCGGTGACTTTGCAGACAATGGGCGACTTGAGTTCTCCAAGAAGAATCCACCTCAGGAAGCTTTTCTGTAATCGGAAGAGTCTGTATCGGCGTTCTGCGACCATGCTCGTCCGCCACGAGTCTCTCGTGCCGCTTTGGTGGACCGATCTCGGAGTTGTTCGACGGCTCGAGCGTTATCCACGACTTTTTGAGAAGGGCATCGATCATCCGCGAGGCAACGCGCTGACGAGTCGGTTGAAGAGTAGACGACGATATTCCCCTGGCTCGGCGCGCAATTCGCCTGAGAGTCGGCGCCAGGAGATCGGGGCAACTCTCGGTCGCCAATGCCTCGTGACCCTGCTGGGTGGCAACGTATCGTGTGGGTGGGGTTTTCCTTGTTGCCGTCGGTGGAAATACAAGCCGGAGACACTGACCCCAGGGTGCAACGTAGTAGGTTGCAATCTTGCGGGATAGTTCGAGCAGTCCGGGAGGGAGTGTCGAATCTTGTCCATCCTGAACGAGCGAACGGACTTCTTTAAGGACGCCAGCCGTCATCTGAATGGAAAGGTGATTGCTCAGCGAGATCACAACCCCTTCCAGCACCACTCGTCCAAACGGCACCAGGACACGGCTTCCTATTTCAAGAGTTCTGACCAAGGGGGGAGGCACACGATACGTGAATGCCTTAGCAATATGACGAGGAACGATCACGTCAGCATACAATGCCTCCGTTCGACGAAGGAGGCTTGAGGGACTATCCAAACCCATGCCGCATTCTAACAGTGTGGGAATATGAAGGACACCGAGGATACCGGTATCCTTGCTCAGGAAAATTCCGGTGAGCGAGGTCGAAGCGTGAGGAAAACTCGGGTATAGATGAATCGCACCTACAGTCGATCGGTCCTACTCCGTTGGGCTCCCACCGGCCGGTTGTTGCTGAGGCGTATCTTGTTTGTTGATCTCTGTCGAAATAGTGCCACTCGCATTAGGGTTATTGGCGCCATCTGACCCATCCTTTGCGGAAATCTGTGACGAATCGCCCACGGACAGGGTTCCCCGACCAGGGGAACCGGCTCTATCTGCGGCAGCCGTAGGGGTGAGCGGCTGATCGCTATTATCACGTGCGCTCAGACCGGAAGGATTGGCTCCCAGCGGTGACACGGGACTCTGAACTTCGAGCTTGGAGGCCGGGGGATCACTTTCGGGGGTATGGAGAACAATCTCCACACGCCGATTCTTGGTGCGGCCTTCCTCTACCGCATTGGTGGCGGTCGGCTTCGTATCGCCAAGTCCCACCGCCCTGATCCGTGCCGAATCCACGCCGCCCTTCTCCACGAGATAGCGGAGAACACCGTTTGCCCGCACTCTGGACAGCTCCCAATTGCTCGGATACCGCGACTTGAGCGAAGGGCCGATCTCCACACTATCCGTATGCCCTTCGATTCGGATCATCCTCGTATCCCCGCTGGTACGCAAGTACTCAATCAACTGATCAAGAACTTTGTAACTCTCGTACGTAATGGCGGCGTCCCCGGAGTCGTAGTGCAGGAATTTGGCTAGTTCCCCAAGATTGAGACGGCTTTGTCCGGACGCATCTTGCAGTTTCAGTCTGCTGGCTATCAGATCGGTCGGGACTGCTTCACCGGCTTGGGGTGCGGGTGATGCCGGGGTCGCCGCGACGGGCGGAATAGTGAGTGCAGAATGTCCCACGAGCTTGAACCGGTCCCCTTTCATGACACGGGTGTTGGCCTTGAGAACTTTCGCGGCTGCCGTATGTGGTTCCGTCGACAGCACCTTGAGTTGGCCGATTTTTCGAGGAGGGAGTCCGGCGCTATAACGGTGGATGTCTATGAGATCACCGGTCTTGAGTCCATCTTCCCTTCCACGATCCAGGTACACGACATTGTATTGTGAAACCAGTGTCATCGGCCTGTCGGCCTGAAGTTCGACGATCATGCCCTCGAGGTCGGACACGTCCGACACGGGGCTCATGTCTGCGTCTGGAGTCGGAGGAACAAACCGCGCGACCGGGTCTCCAGGGGAAATCGGTCCGTAGCTGAGGACGGCCTCCGCCGTTGTGAGGGCGTGATCAGCGGCAGTCACCTTTACGACCGCTGAACGATTCACGACAAAACCCAGATACTCCCTGGTCACGGGATGGAATACCTTGCGGACTCTTCTATACACGGTAAACAGATCTCCAACTGCCACATCTGTCGGATTGTTCAGTTTCAGGTAGAGGGAATCCCGTTTACCGAGAAGCATTCGATTGCCCGAGGATTGATTATCACCTGTGATCAAGTTCACGGTACCATCGATAGGGGAGCTTTTCTGGATGGCGCCGGTGGAAAAGGCCAGCGCGCCATCGGTAACCCTGACGGAATCGAGGTCTGGGGTTTGTCCGAGTGCGCCATCGATCGAAAGGCCGATGCCCGAACACAGGACCAAGATCAGGGACGTCAAGGTTTTCATAGATAGATTCCTTTTCGAGCTAGGGCTACTTGAAAACCATAGCAAAAGGCGCTGTGTTGTCAAGAATTTGAGCTTGATCGGCACGAGTTTGACGAGCGTTTCCTGCCGGTGTTAACGTATGGTCCTGCGCAGGTCTCTCCGGAAGGATATTGGTTCAGCGATGAATGAGCAGGCAAAAGAGAGGCATAGTCTCGAGCCGTTCCGCGAAAAGGGACGCCTCGAAACACAGATCCATCGGCGACGGAACATCAAAGCGCTTTCTCCCTTGGAATTAGAATGGGAGAGTCTGAACCCTTCCTTGAGGGCGAGTGACAACGCAACAGTGACCACTGACTCCATGCCTTGCGAGCGACAGGAAGAGCCTCACCAGTCAACCGTCACACCACTCTCAGACCGCCATACCTAGGGCTTTCGGGTCGGCTGAAATTAGGTCCTTTGTTCGCTTGATATCCCCGAGAGCAGGGCACTAAGATCCCATCTGTTAGATTTAGAATACCCTTTCCAGGTCAATGCCTTGTGAGAGAAAAGTAAATGAGCGGAACCGAAATTCTCTTCGAGTATCTGACACGATTTTTCCCGGTCTTTCTGTTTATCTTCGTGACGCTGGTTTTTGGAGTGTTGACCTTGCTCGTCAGTTATTTTGTGCAGCCCAGATACCCGGAACCTGAAAAGTTGTCGACCTACGAATGTGGATCCGAGCCATTTTCTGACGCCCGTATGCCGTTCCCTGTTCGGTACTACATTTTTGCGATGTTGTTTGTCATCTTTGATATCGAAGTCATCTTTCTGTACCCGTGGGCGGTGGTCTTCACCAAGATCGGGGTGATTGGGCTGATCGAAATGCTGATCTTTATCGGGCTGTTCATCGTGGCGTACGTGTATGCCTGGCGAAAAGGCGCATTGGAATGGGACTGAGGGTTGTATGGGATTGATCCAACTGGGCCGCCATGACAAAGATGGTGCTCCGGACGTCATTACGGGGTCTCTGGAAAAGGCCGTCAACTGGGCTAGGAAAGGCTCCCTCTGGCCTATGACCTTCGGGCTTGCCTGCTGCGCCATCGAGATGATGGCTGCCGTCTCCTCACGGTACGACATGGACCGGTTCGGGGCGGGAGTATTTCGGGGTTCTCCGCGCCAGTCGGATTTGATGATCGTTGCTGGTACGGTGTGTCGGCGGATGGCGCCGGTGATTCGAAAGATCTACGATCAGATGCCGGAACCCAAATATGTAATTGCAATGGGATCCTGTGCCACTTCCGGGAACATCTACGACAGCTATCCCGTCGTGCAGGGGGTCGATCGGTTCATTCCCGTCGACATTTATGTGCCCGGCTGCCCTCCGACTCCAGAGGCTCTCCTGGACGGTATCCTGAAGCTGCAAGAGCGCATCATGCAAAAGCGTGTGTTTGTGACTCAACCGGAACAGGTCAAGGCCAATTTAAAGGTCTGACACGTGAGCATGCATCCATTATTACAGCGGATTCAGCAGACGTTTTCGGCCGGAATCACCGGCCTGACTGAATGGCGAGGCGATGTGGCCGTGACGGTCTCCCGGGACAAGCTTCACGAGGTCGCTCAATTTCTGCACGACGATCCCGGGATGGATTTTGACTATATCGTTCATGTGAGCTCCGTAGACTGGCCGGACGACGAAGAGCGATTCGAGGTCGTCTGGGAATTCTACTCGATCCGGAAGCGGCAGCGTATCCGGCTCAAGACTCGGGTGCCTGAATCGGATTGTGTGGTTGACTCCTTGACGGATCTTTGGAAAGGCGCCGACTTCATGGAGCGTGAAGTGTTCGATATGATGGGGATCCGATTCCGAAATCATCCGGACCTCCGCCGCATTCTCATGCCGGATGACTATACCGAGGGCTACCCTCTGCGGAAAGATTTTCCACTGCGTGGCAAGGGCTGGCGGGACACGTTTGAATTCCTGGACGAAGTCCCGAAGTAGGATTGGCGTAGTTATGGCATTCGAAGACCAAAGAACGACCGTCTATAAGATTCACCCGGAGCATCCGGAAAGCGAGACGCTTCCGACCTTGCGAACCGAGGAACTCCTGCTCAACATGGGACCTCAACACCCCAGTACGCACGGTGTTCTCAAGGTGATCCTGGAGTTGGAGGGAGAGCGGCTGGTGAAATCCACGCCCGTGATGGGCTATCTCCATCGTGGAGTAGAAAAACTCGCGGAAGACGGGACCTATCATCAGTTCATCCCCCATACCGATCGGTTGGACTATGTCTGTGCGATGTACAACAACTTTGCCTACTGCCGCGCTGTCGAAAAACTCATGAACCTGCAAGTGCCAGAACGGGCGGAGTATCTTCGGACGATTGTTGCGGAAGTCCAGCGCATCATTGGGCATCAGTTTTGGCTGAGTGCCCAGGCGCTTGACATCGGGGCCATGACCGTCTTTTTTTACTGCTTCCGTGATCGGGAAATCCTGCTCGATTGGTTCGATGAACTGTGCGGAGCCCGCCTCACGACCAGCTGGTATCGAATCGGCGGGGTGGAGCGTGACTTGACCCCTTCATTGATCGATAAGCTCAAACAGTTCCTGGACTATTTTCCGCCGAAGATCGACGAGTATCAGGTGTTTCTCGAGAAAAATCGCATTTGGCTGGGACGCACCAAGGGGGTAGCCGTCATCTCTGCGGAAGATGCCGTAAATTTTGGGCTGAGCGGACCGGTTCTGCGTGGGTCCGGCGTGGATTACGACCTCCGCAAGTACGAGCCCTATAGCGCCTATCCAAAGTGTGAATTCAGCGTACCCGTCGGAAAAAACGGTGATACGTACGATCGGTATTGGATTCGAGTGATGGAGCTCTACGAGAGCGTCAAGATCATTCGGCAATGTCTTGAGCAAATGCAGGATGGGCCGATCATGGCGGATGCTCCGAGCGTCACGCTGCCGCCGAAAGAACGGGTCTTCACGAACCTGGAGTCGATGATCCAGCAGTTCAAGCTCTTCTCTCAAGGATTCGACGCTCCGCCAGGGGAAATCTATTGTGGGACAGAGGCGCACAAAGGTGAGCTGGGCTTTTACATCGTCAGTACGGGAGGCGGAAAGCCGTATCGGCTGAAGATTCGCGCCCCCTCTTTCATCCATATGGGCGCGTTCGATCATATGGCCAGAGGCTACATGATTTCGGATGCCTGTACGATCTTTGGGACGTACGATGTCGTGATGGGTGAGTGCGATCGGTGAGTCATGGTGCGTTGGTGTTGTGAGATCGGATTGTTAGGCCAACGCTAACAACCGGGACATTCAGGACAGGAACCAAACATGGGACTCAAGCCGGCTACGAATCCCGACGTGGAAGCAGCAACGATCGAGCTGAGCATCGACGGCAAAGCTGTGACAGCGAAGGACGGGGTGTCGCTCTACGACGTCATTTCCATGACCGGCAAGATCATCCCGGCCATGTGTTACCACTATACGTTCGATCCGTTCGGCTCTTGCGGCATGTGTCTCGTGATGCAAGAAGGGAAAAAGGCCCCTGTTCGGTCTTGCACCGCCAAGGCGGCGGCGGGAATGGTGATCCGTACCGAAGGAGAAGATCTGTTCCTCGCCCGCAAGAAAGCCGTCGAGAAGCATCTGTCCGTGCATCCCCTCGATTGTCCGGTGTGCGACGCAGACGGCCATTGCGAACTGCAGGACATGGCCTTCCAGCACGGCGTGACCAACCTGGCCAATGCCAAGCAAAAATTCATTCCGGAAGATACGCGTAGTCCGGTGCTCGATTTCAACATGAATCGCTGCATTGCCTGCGCGGAATGCATCAATGTCTGTAAGGATGTGTTGATGATTGACGCCTTACAGTTCATGAAAAAGGGCGGATTCAACCAAGTGGTCCCCAAAGGGGACCTGGCTCTCGATTGCGAATTCTGCGGGGACTGCTTGGCGGTGTGTCCTGTCGGCGCCATCACAAACAAGTTTTCCAAGTATCTGTATAAGCCTTGGCAGATGAAGAAGACGACGACGACCTGCAACTACTGCGGAGACGGCTGTCAAATGTACTTGGAAACGAAAGACGCCGAAGTGGTCCGCGTGACGTCGCCGTTATCCTGGAAGAACAAATGGGGAGACCGTTCGGACACCGCCAAGGGTCATGGTGGCCTGTGCGTGCGGGGACGCTTTGGATTCGAGAGTCTGGACAGTCAAAGCCGGCTTGTGCATCCGTTGGTTCGCGAAGGCGGCCGGCTCGTCGAAAAGCCCTGGCTGGAAACGATGCATCTGCTCGTGGATCGGGTGACTGACATTAAGCGCAAGCACGGCGCCGATGCCATTGCCGGTCTTGTGACGGCACGCTGCACGAACGAGGAACTGTATCTGTTTCAAAAGCTGATGCGCACAGCCTTTGGAACCAACCAGCTTGATAGTAGTGCCCGCTATGGGCATATGAATTTTGTGCTCGCGTCGAGGCACGCCGTCGGACTGGGGAGAACCCCGAACGATTGGGAAGATCTGACGAAGGCGAAAGCGATTGTGATCATCGGCTCCAACATCACCGAGACGAACCCATTGACGGCCGTGCGCATCAAAGAAGCCATGCGGGTGTACAAGGCTCAGGTGGTGACGCTCGACAGCGCCATTACAAATATTGCCAAGTTGGCCTCGCACCCGTTTTTGATTAAGCCTGGAGCTGAGGGCGCGGTGATCGATGGGTTGGTCAAGGCGACGATCGACCAGGATTTGGTGGATGAAGAAACCGTGGGGAGGCACCCCAAAGCGTTTGAAGCACTCAAGAGCGCGGTGGCGAATGTCTCGTTGGAGCAGCTGTCGGCTCAAACCGGCCTGGCAGCGGAGGCTTTCAGAGAAATTGCGGGCATTTTTGCCGAATCGCCGAGGTCCATCATCCTGTGCGCGGAAGGGATTGTGAGAAGGACGAACGGCTACCAGAACGTCTTGAAGCTGATGGATCTAGCTTGGATTACCGGGAAGCTCGGTCGACCCGGGTGTGGTGTGAATACCGTGACGGAGGAGCCGAACGAACAAGGGGCCGTGGATATGGGCGCAGCCCCTGAGTTCTTCCCGGGACAGGCCCGGTTTGATGACCCCGGCGTGCGTGAACGTTTTGCCAAGGCATGGGACGCGTCGCTTCCTCCTGTCGGGTCAGGTGCCAATCTGGTCGAAATTTTGAAGCGGTGCAAAAGCGGACAGATTAAGGCGTTGTACGTGTTGGGTGAAAATCCGCTCGCGACCCTGCCGGCCTCGATGGAGATACGAGCCGCGCTCGAGCGCCTGGAACTGTTGATCGTGCAGGATCCATTTTTGACGGACACAGCGAAGCTGGGTCATTTCGTGCTTCCGGCCTGCACCTATGCGGAAAAGGACGGCACATTTACGAACTTCGAAGGTCGCGTTCTTCGCGTCCGGCAGGCGATGGATCCGCTTGGAGAGAGTTTGCCGGACTGGCACATCATGACGGCCCTTGCCAATGCCATGGAATGTCGATGGGAATACCAATCGGCCAACGACATTCAAAGCGAGATCATGAAACTATTGCCCGGATATTATAATCTCGGCCAGCCTCGCAAGGTCACGCCCGTGCCCGATCAGTGTTTGTCGAACGGTTATGCCACGGAGGTGAAGGCTCGTTACCGACCGACTCCGGTCTCAGCGGAGCCCACGCGTCCTTTCGCGCTGTTGATGGGGCAGTTGTTGATGCATTCGGGAAAATTGTCGACGCAAGCGGCCGGGCTGATCAAGATCGCACCGAACACCGGAAAGTTACGGATGAATATACGGGATATGGAACGCTTGGGATTGCAAGACGGCGCGAAGGTACGGCTGACCTCGGACCGTGGCTCATTGCAACTCGGCGTGCAGCCCGATCAGTCCATTGCGCCGGGCACCTGCTTTTTCCCGGAGCATTTCAATGAACCACCGGTGAAGGACCTGATGACCGTCTCGGTCGATGCCACGACCGGTGTCCCGTCGTTCAAGCAGATCTGGGTAAGTGTTGAGCAGGCGTAAGGGAGAGGCGGGCGTGCGCCCGTCCGTGACGAGGAACCAGCAATGAGTGTCGCCGCCCTGACCAAAAAAATCCTCCAAGCCGCGTTGTTCTATGAAATTTGGGACGCGATGAAGGTCACGTTTCGTCACATGCTTCATCGGCCGATGACTTTTCAGTACCCGCGTGAACACCGGACGATCCCGGATGCGCACCGTGGGGCGCTGGGCTTGCTGCGATACGACGACGGGCACGAGCGTTGTGTCGGCTGCGACTTGTGCGAAGTCGCCTGCCCATCCCATTGCATCAAAGTGATCAGCGGGGAAGATATGTCTCGGCCGCTTCAGCGCTATGCGAGTGAGTTCTACATCGACATCACCAAATGCGTGTTCTGTGGATATTGTGTTGAGGCCTGTCCGGTGAACGCCCTGGCGATGACCAAAATGTACGAATATTCAACCCATGACAAGCGCAGTCTGCTGTTCGATAAAAAGCGGCTGTACGACATTGGCGAACGCCATCTCGAGGACGGAAAAAAATATTTGTACGCGCACAACCAGGAGAAGGACGTCGAGCAGAGCCGCGAGTATCGGTACTACTTTCCTCAATCAGTGGCGAAGTCGACCCAACCACCTCCCAAGCATCTGAGCTGAGCCGAACACATGGTCTTAGTGTTTTTTGCCTATTTCGCGTTGATCAGTATTGCCGCCGGCGTTCTGACTGTGACCTTACGCCACCCCGTCCATTGCGCTCTCGCCCTGCTCGCATTACTGACGCACGTCTCCGGCCTGTTCATCCTCTTGAACGCAGAGTTCCTGTGGGCGGTGCAGGTCATTGTCTACGTCGGGGCCATTCTCGTGCTGTATCTCTTTGTGTTGATGCTGTTGAACCTCAAAACGGACGAACGCTATTTCCACCCCTCGGCCCTCTATTTTCTCGGACCGGCCGTCCTGGGGGCCGTCTACGTCATCTTTTTGCTCATGCGGTCTCCATTCAGTGGAGCGAAGGGAAATGCTCCGGCCGCGGCCGTGCTGCTGGAAGGCGATACATACGCAGTGGGCATCAAGATGTTCAGCGACCACCTCTTGCAGTTTGAGATTGTCGGCATATTTCTACTTGGAGCTATTATCGGCGCCATCGTTCTGGCCAAGACTCCGAAGCCACTGGATGCGGAGAAAGACCGTTTATGATCCCGCTGTCGGCGTACGTAGCCGTGAGTGCCATCCTGTTCATGACGGGGCTCCTTGGCGTACTCGTCAGGCGCAACTTCATTATTGTGCTGATGTCGGTCGAAATCATGATGAATGCGGCCAATATTAATCTTGTCGCATTTTCGCACTATCTGGAATCGATGGCAGGTCAGCTCGTGGCCCTGTTTATCATCGCCATCGCCGCCGGGGAAGCCGCCGTCGGCCTGGCGATCATCATCGTGGTTTTTCGGGGCAAGATTTCTACCAATGTAGACGAAATGAACCTTTTAAAGTGGTAGCAGGAAGTTGAGAAGGGGCATTGAGCGACGTGCTCGGTACCTTGCATACATGATGCAGCCCCAAGCGAGACGCTGTATGACTCGGCTCCATACGGCGTCGTTGCTCAGCTGAACACCCTGCGAATCGTAGGATACTGTGTCTGATCTGACGGATCTGCTCATCAAACTGATTCCCGTTTTTCCGCTGTTGGCAGTCATCGCGAACGGCCTATTAGGGAGTCGCTACTCTCATGACATGGCCCATCGATTGGCCTGGGGGTCGGTCGGGCTCTCGTTCCTCTGCACAGTCGCTGTATTTGCCGATGTCTTGCGGACCGGAGCGACTCACGAAGTCATTGCCTACCGATGGATTTTCGGCGGTGATCTCACGATCAACCTCGCGTATCTGGTGGATCCTCTCACCTGTGCTTGGTTGCTGGTCGTCACCGGCGTGGGTTTTCTCATTCACGTGTATTCCGTCGGCTATATGCACGGAGAGGTCGGGTTCACGCGCTTCTTCACCTACATGAACTTATTCATGGTCTCCATGCTGCTGCTCGTCATGGGGAACAACTACCTGGTGCTCTTTATTGGGTGGGAGGGCGTCGGACTCTGTTCGTATCTCTTGATCGGCTACTACTATGACAAGGTTACCGCTGCGAAAGCTGCCACCAAGGCGTTCGTTGTCAACCGGATCGGTGACGCTGGGTTTCTCGTCGCCATTTTTCTCGTCTTTATCAACTTTCGGACGCTCGACTATACGAAGGTCTTCGCCCAGGTTGGACAACTATCTCCCGATATGGCCACTGCGATAGCCCTGTGCCTTTTCATTGGGGCGATTGGGAAGTCCGCGCAACTTCCACTGTACACGTGGCTCCCCGATGCGATGGAAGGTCCGACACCGGTGAGCGCACTCATACACGCTGCGACGATGGTCACAGCCGGTGTCTATATGGTGGTCCGGAATCACGTGATCTTCGATCTCTCTCCTCTCGCGATGTCCGTGGTCGCGTTTGTCGGTGGAGGGACTGCTTTGTTCGCGGCAACCATCGGACTCGTACAAACCGACATTAAACGTGTCTTGGCCTATTCGACCGTGAGCCAACTCGGATACATGTTCCTGGGTTGCGGAATCGGTGCCTATACGGCAGCCGTGTTTCACGTCATGACGCATGCATTCTTCAAAGCGCTGTTGTTTTTGGCTGCCGGCTCGGTCATCCATGCGCTGTCGGGCGAACAGGATATCCGAAGGATGGGTGGACTGAGTAAACGCATACCCTGGACCCATCGTCTATTTCTGATCGGTACGATCGCGATCGCCGGGCTTCCTCCGTTGGCGGGCTTCTGGAGCAAAGACGAAATTATGGCCCATGCCTTCACCCACCATCACTACCTTTTGTATAGCATGGCTGCCGTCGGCGCACTGATGACCTCTTTTTATATGTTTCGTCTCACGTATCTCACCTTCTACGGTTCCTCGAGGATCGATCATCATACGGAGGGGCATGTGCACGAGTCTCCTATGGTGATGATTGGGCCCTTGATGGTGCTTGCGTTCTTGTCGTGCGTAGGCGGATTGGTCTTGGGATTTCCTCCCGAACAAGGTTGGCTGCATGGCTTTTTGACATCGGTCGTCGGAGCGGCGGGTGAGCATGAAGCCGGTGCGGGAATGGTGTTTCTGTTGATGGGTGTAGCCATCGTCATCGCATTGATGGGATGGGGGCTCGCCCATTTCCTCTATGCGGTGAGCCCGGTTACCGCGGACGGATGGGCTGAACAATTTTCCGGCCTCTATCGGATTCTCTGGAACAAGTACTATGTCGACGAACTGTACGATCTGATCTTCGTCGAGCCCTTCAAGCGTCTAGGCGCGATCCTTGACTGGTTCGATCGCACGGTCATTGACGGCATCGTGCGGGGCGTCGGGCGGCTCGCTGATTGGGGTTCTGCGGGATCCACGTGGATCGAGAAATACATCATCTACGCCGGCCTGAACGTCATCGGATACAGCAACCACCTCGCCGCCCGCGAGGGACGAAAAATGCAGAGCGGGATGGTCCATCATTATGCGGCGATCATCATTGCGGGGATCTTCCTCCTGGCATTGGTTGTTCAACTTGTCGTTCAGATGTAGCGTGAACAGATTGTAATCATGCTCGAAGAACTCACAACCGGATTCCCGATTCTTTCCTGTATTCTTTTTCTCCCGGTTGTCGGGGCGGCCGTGCTCTGGTTGTTCGATGATGAGGATATGGCCCGGACCTCGGCGCTCACCATTGCGCTGGTCGAGCTTGCGCTATCGGTCTTTGTGTTGCTGCGGTTCGTGCCGGAGTCGGCCGCCATGCAGTTCACGGAACGTGTCCGATGGATTCCCGCGCTAGGCATCAGCTATCACCTCGCTGTTGATGGGATCAGCGTACTGTTCGTGGGACTCACGGCGTTTCTGACCGTCCTGGTCGTGGTGTACTCCTGGGATACGATTCGACATCAAGTCAAACTGTACATGATGTGCCTGTTGGCGCTCGAAACGACGACCATGGGCGTCTTCGTGTCGTTGGATCTGATCCTGTTCTTCGTGTTCTGGGAGCTGATGCTGATTCCGAGCTACTTTCTGATCAAGCTGTGGGGCGGAGGAGCGGAGCGTCATTATGCCGCCCTGAAGTTCGTCGTGTATACGCTTTTAGGCAGTGTCTTCATGCTGGTCGGCATCGCCTTGTTGAACATCAATTTCCATCAGTGGGCCTCCTTGCATCATACCGATCAACTCTATTCGTTCGATCTGCTCGACCTCCTCACGGTGCCGATTCCAATCAGTCAGCAAATCCTCATCTTTTGGCTGATGTTCATGGGATTTGCGTTCAAGGCGCCGGTGTTTCCCTTCCATACATGGCTGCCCGATGCGTTGTTGGAGGGTCCGATCGGGATGGCCGTGGTGTTGGCCGGTCTCAAGCTCGGTACATTCGGCTTCATACGTTTCAGCATTCCATTGCTGCCGGATGCGTCAAAGAGTGAGACAGTCGTCACAATCGTCGTGGCTCTCGGTCTCTGCGCAATTCTCTATGGGGCCTGGATGGCGTTGGTTCAAGCCGATTTTAGGCGCTTGCTCGCCTACAGCAGCGTCAGTCACTTGGGCTTCGTTGTGGTGGGGTTGTTCGCGTTGAATTATCAAGGTCTGCAAGGTAGTTTGCTGACCATGATCAATTTGGGGTTCAGTACGGCCGGGCTCTTCTTCATCGCCGGGTTTCTGTACTCACGCCAGCAGACGACCCAATTGTCCGCGTTTGGTGGAATGGCGAAGCAAGTGCCTCTCCTTGCGACCTTCTTTCTCTTGATCGGGCTGGCCTCGATCGGACTTCCCGGGACGAACGGCTTTGTCGGTGAGTTTCTCATTCTTTTGGGGGCGTTCGAAGCCAAGTGGTGGTTCGGCGCAATCGCCGTGCTCGGGGTGATTTTTGGCGCCGCGTATTTTCTCTGGTACTACGAACGTTCGATGATGGGTCCGCTCGGCACCGCCGTGAAAGCGACGATGAGCGACCTCCAACTTCGTGAGATGATCATTGCGGTTTCACTTTCGGTCATGATTCTCTGGATCGGGCTCTATCCGTCCCCGTTCTTGCGAATCATGAACGGGTCCGTTCAAGCGCTCGTCGATCGCCTCCATCACGAGAAGACGGCGGGATTAGACGATAGCAGGATGGGACGAGGGTTTTAGGTCGACCATGGGAGAACACGCGCTACTCTATATCCTCTTCGCTCCGTTCGCCGGAGCCCTGGCGCTGATCTTTGTGTCCAATCGTCAGCCCCTGCTGGTGCGAAGCATCGCGTCGAGCGCCGCCTTTGTGTCGCTGATGGCCTCGCTGTATATCTTTTACACCTATGATCCGGTGAAAGGTGGATTCCAGTTCATTCAAAAGTTTGAATGGTCGAGACAACTCGGCATTTCATTGTATCTGGGCGTGGATGGGATCGGTACGCCGCTCGTGCTGGCTTCATCGATTTTGCTGTTTGCCGGCATCTTCGTGTCATGGCACATCAAGGATCGCACGAAGGAGTTCTACATCTGGTTGCTGATCTTGGCGGCCGCCACGATCGGGGTCTTCATGTCTCTCGACCTCTTCTTCCTCTATTTCTTCTATGAGATGTCCGTGATCCCGATGTACTTGCTGCTGGGTATGTGGGGTAGCCACACGAAGAACTATTTGGAGATGACGGACCCTGAGGGGCTGAAGCGAAGAGACTCCGTCGGCTTTATCCTCAACTTTGGGTCGAACAGCAAAGAGTATGCGGCGATGAAGCTCGTCCTGTTCCTGTCGGCCTTCGCGGTCGTCGCATTGATGGGCATTCTGCTGATCTATAAATATGCGGGACTAAACACCTTCGATATTCTGGTGCTCCGGGAGCAGGCCAAGCTGATGAATATCCCCGTGCTTGGCACGACCTTGGACAAGATTATCTGGGTGTTGATCTTCTTCGGCTTTGCGTCGATCGCCCCGCTGTGGCCGTTGCACTCCTGGTCTCCGGTCGGCCATGCGGCGGCGCCGGCTGCCACGAGCATGCTTCACGCCGGGGTCCTCATGAAGCTGGGCCATTTCTCTATCATACGGGTCGCCTTTGAAATTCTCCCTGACACGACCCGGGAACTGATGCCGATCGCCGCTGTTCTGTGCATGTTCAGCATCATCTATGGCGGGTTCGTTGCGTTCTACGCCAAAGACACCAAGTACGTCATCGGCTATTCAAGCTCCAGCCACATGGGTTATGTGTTCCTCGGAATGGCGGCCTTGAATTACATCAGTTTGAGCGGCGCGGTCATCTACATGTTCGCTCATGCCATGGCAACCGGCATGCTTTTCGCGATGGCGGGTTGGGTCTATGACCAGACCCACTCACGCGACATCCCTTCGCTGGGTGGCCTGGCGAACAAAATGCCGTTCATCTCGGCCTGTTTTATCGTGGCCTGTATGGCCTCGATCGGGATGCCCGGCACCGTGAATTTTATCGCGGAAATCATGATCGTCGTCGGGAGTTGGAACAAGTACCCCCTACAAGTCATCGTCGCCATGTTAGGCATCGTGCTGACTCTCGCCTACCTCTTCAAAATGATGCGCGGCCTTTTCTATGGCCCGATGAACCAAAAGTATAGCCATGCGCATGATGCGATTTCGACGGTCGACCGTCTGCCTCTGTTGATCATGATCACGATCAGCATCGGGTTCGGTATTTTCCCGATGCATTTGTACGATGTTGTTCGCTCAGGGGTAGATCCGCTAGTCGCGAGGATTACGCGAGTCGTCCCGGTCGCAGAAACGGGCGAAGGGAGGGGGACAGAGAGTGAGGTGCTTGTTCAAGGAACGGCTTCTGAGGCGCCGGTCGTTGCCAACAAACGTATACCGCTTCCGTCCGAAGCCTCACGAGGAGACCGGGAATGACCTTTTCATTGAATATGTCGTTCTCCGATCTGCTGCTCCTCTTACCGGAGATCCTCCTCACCTGCTGGCTCTGTGTGATCATTATCGTCGACTTCGCCTCGCCGCGCCTTCCCAAAGATCGACTCGCGTACCTCAGCGTTGCCGGCCTGATGGGGACACTCGTCTGTTTGCTGTGGTTTGATTTCAATCAAGTTGCCGGCACGCTTTTCGGCAACATGTTCGTCCTCGATCGGATGGCCATCTTCTTCAAGGTGTTCATCCTCGGATCTACGATACTGGTCATTCTCTCGTCGATCGAGTACGTCAACCGCTTTACCCTTTTTCGGGGAGAATATTACGTTCTGGTCGTCATGTCGGCGCTCGGCATGATGTTCATGGCCTCGTCCAACGATCTGCTGTCCGTCTTCGTCAGCTTAGAATTCTCGACACTCGGGTTCTATATTTTGGTGTCTTACCTTCGGGATGATTTGGCCTCGAACGAGGCGGGCCTCAAATTTTTCATCCTGGGGGTCTTTGCGGCCGGCCTCTTCGCCTATGGAATCAGCCTCGTCTACGGTGAAACCGGCAAGCTGGTCTTCTCGGAAATGGCGTCAGCGCAAGCGACGCCGGGGTTGATCATCGGGTTTCTGCTCATCTTTGCCGCCTTGGGATTTAAGATCGGTGCCGTTCCCTTCCACGCGTGGATTCCGGATACGTACCATGGCGCCCCGACTCCTGTGACGGCGTTCTTATCGATTGCTCCGAAAGGCGCCGCCTTGGCGATTTTGCTCCGTATTTTTCTCGTGGCATTGGGAACCTTTAAGCCCACCTGGGTTTACCTATTGGTTGCGGTGTCAATCATATCCATGACCTACGGCAATATCGTGGCCATCGCGCAGCGGAATATCAAACGGCTGTTGGCCTATTCCGGCATCGCGCAAATAGGAAATGTCCTGATCGGTCTTGCGGCAGGGACGAAGATGGGAAGCGATGCCATTCTCTTTTATCTCTTGGCCTATCTCTTCGCCAATATCGGTGCCTTTGCCGTCGTGATTGCGGTCAGCCAGGCCATCGGCCGGGATGAAATCGAAGACTATCGTGGCTTGAGTCGGCGCTCGCCGTTTCTGGCGTTCGCGATGCTCCTATTTCTCTTGTCGTTGGCCGGAGTGCCTCCGCTTGCGGGGTTTATCGGCAAACTCTACATTTTTGTGGCCGCCATCAAAGAGGGACTCTATACGTTGATCGTGGTCGGGCTGATTAACATCGTGATCTCGATGTACTATTACCTCATCGTGGTGAAACAGATGTACATCAATGAGCCGATTGATCCCTCTCCTATTGGAATTTCGGGACCGATGAAAGCCGTCATCTATGTCGGGTTGGCCGGAACCTTAGTAATCGGCATTTACCCCCAACCCTTTACAGACTGGGTCGTCGCCGCGACGCTCATGTTTGCTAATTTTGTCGGACCTTCAGCGACGGTCATACCACCGAGTCTCCCATTAGGGAGCTAGTTTTCTGCTTCCGCCTCTCGAGAGTTCTGCTACAATTAGAACGGTCTAAGGAATCTTACCGGTACGGCTTTCGCAAGATCGCCCTACGCGTGCTGATGCAGGTCGTCCTGATCCATGGAATCAGCCACGAATCAGCAGTCACAGACGCCTCATCTAGCGGCTGAGGGAACCAAACCTCTTGCCGACGTGGGTCCGGGCGCAACGGCCTTCTACCGAGTGGCCGTTGCGTGGTTTAACAGGATGACCATTGAGCAGCGGGTATTGACCGGGTTCAGCCTTGTCTTCGTCGGTATCCTGATCATCAGTGCCATATCCTACCGCAATATGAGCACCCTGCTCACAAATAGCGGGCTGGACGGTCGCAGTCATGATCTTTTGCAACTCCTCGGTACCATCGACGTCACGATGAATGAAGCGGAAGATATCCACCGACGGTATCTTGTGACCGGAGAAACATCGTATCTGGAGGCTTACCAGAAGCTTGTGAAGCAGAAGCCGGCGTTCACGGTGTATCTCAATGATTTGACCCGGGGGTCACCGGAACAACAGCAACGCGTCGGAGTTCTGGATAGGATGATGGACCGGCAACTGAACGCTGAGTCAAAGGCCATCGGACTGTTTCAGGAAGAAGGCTTCCGATCGGTCAAACAAATGGCCCTTGAAGGAGCGGGAAAACGTGAGCTCGGGGTGATCCATAAACTCATTGCCGAGATGGATGCCCATGAACGACAGGCCGTAAGTCAACGTGTACTGGAATCCGTCGCCGGTACGAGAAACAGCATCGTGCTGCTCGGTATCGGCGCCGTACTCCAACTGGTGCTGTTGGCATCGGTGTACTACTTGATTCGGTATGATATTACGGAACGGCGGCATGTTGCCGAGGAACTGCAACACCGAGGCGAGCTCCTGGAGGCCGCGAACAAAGAGCTCGAGGCCTTCAGCTATTCGGTCTCTCATGACCTCCGTGCCCCGTTGCGGCACATCGATGGGTATGCCGCCCTCTTGGGGAAATCGGTTGAACAATCGCTCAACGAGAAAGCCGCCCGCTATTTGCAGACGATTTCCGATGCCGCTAAGCAGATGGGACAGCTGATCGATGATCTCTTGGTCTTTTCCAGAATGGGTCGGCAAGAAATGCTGGCCACGACCGTCAGTCTGGATCACCTGGTCAAAGGCGTCATTGCCGATCTCCGGCTGGACTTGCAAGGACGCCGGATATCGTGGACAATCGCCGCGCTACCCGATGTGCAGGGCGATCCAGCCATGCTCCGACAGGTTTTTATGAACCTGATCGCCAATGCCGTGAAGTTTACGAGCACCAGACCGACGGCCACAATTGAGATCGGCGCAGAACGTTCCACTTCCGCAGAAATTGTGTTGTTTGTCCGGGACAATGGAGTGGGGTTCGATATGCAGTATGCCTCGAAGCTGTTCGGAGTCTTCCAACGGCTGCATCGCGCTGATGAATTCGAGGGAACGGGAATCGGTCTTGCCAATGTTCGTCGCATTGTTCATCGCCATGGGGGCCGGACTTGGGCCGAAGGCGTACCTGATAGAGGAGCGACATTCTACGTCGCGCTACCGACAAGGAGAACCGAATCATGAACATGGCCAAGCCGATCCTGCTTGCCGAAGACAATCCGCGCGACGCCGAACTGGCTTTGGCGGCCATGGAGGAGGAACGCATATCCGACAAAGTCATTCTGTGCCATGACGGGGCTGAAGTGTTGGATTATTTGTACTGTCGTGGACGCTTCAAATCACGGCTGAAAGGCAACCCTGCTGTGGTGTTCCTTGATCTGAAGATGCCGAAAGTGAACGGACTGGAGGTGTTGCGGACCATCAAAGCGGACAGCAACCTTCGCCCGATTCCCGTTGTGATGCTGACATCCTCGCGAGAAGAGCGCGACCTTGCGGAGAGCTACGCCTTGGGGGCAAACGCCTATGTCGTCAAGCCGGTTGAGTTTCACAAATTTTTGTCCGCTGTCAAGGAACTCGGGACGTTCTGGGGTCTCATCAATGAGCCGCCTCCTGAAAGCTCCCGTTCCACTCACTGACCCTTCCAATGATGACTCCGCTGCGGGTAATCCATCTTGAGGCCAATCGTCACGATAGTGATCGTATAGGGACGATGTTGACCGATGGTGGCATTGCGTGCGTGCTGGACCGCGTAGATACTCGCCGCGCGTTCAAATCAGCCCTCAGCGAAGGGCAGACCGATCTCATCTTGGCTGAATTCGCCGTTCCCGGGCTTGACGGGAGGGCCTCACTGGCGTTGGCCAAAAAGGTGGCCCCTGATGTCCCGTTCATCTTCGTTTCGTCCACGCTTGGCGAGCAACCGGATATTGAGGAGCTGCATCGCGGCGCGACGGATTGTATTCCCAAAGAAGAACTCCATCGCCTTCTTCCCTCGGTGCGGCGCGTCGTGCGTGAACGAGAGGAGCGAGCGGCGAGAAAGCGCGCGGAAGAGGCCCTCTTACAGAGCGAAGCACAACTTCGACAGATGCAGAAGCTGGAGGCAGTCGGCCGTCTGGCGGGAGGACTCGCTCACGATTTCAATAACTTGCTGACCGTTATCATAGGGCATAGCCAGATCCTGCTCAACGAGATGAGCCAGAACCATCCACTGAGGAACAGGGTTGAAGAAATGCAGAAGGCGGGCGATCGTGCGAGGGTTCTCATTCGCCAGTTGCTCACCTTCAGCGGGAAACAACCTTCTGAGGCGAGGATTCTCAACCTGAACACCATCCTCTCGGATTTTGAGACGATGCTTCGGCGGCTGATCGGAGAGGATATCCAGCTGAAGTTGAAACCGAGCCGGGACGATCTTCGAGTGAAGGCCGAGCCTGCCGCCCTTGAGCAAATTGTGATGAACCTGGTCGTCAACGCTCGGGACGCGATGCCGACAGGCGGAAAACTCACGATTGACACCGCTTCGGTCGAGCTCAAGCACACGCCGACCTACCACGCGCGACCGGTACTCCCCGGAGAGTACGTCAGACTTGCGGTATCCGATACCGGGTGCGGAATGACTCCTGAAGTGCAGGCGCATATTTTCAAGCCATTCTTTACGACCAAGGAAGAAGGAAAGGGAACGGGGCTTGGGCTGTCGACGGTGTTCGGCATCGTCACTCAGAGCGGTGGAGGATTGGATGTGACCAGCAAGATCGGAGAGGGGACGCGGTTCGATGTCTACCTCCCGCGTGTCATGACCGAGGTGGAGACTCCAACGGGCGAGCATGCAGCATTCCACTCGATGGGCGGTCGTGAAACCATTCTCCTTGTCGAGGATGATGAAAGTGTGCGCGTACTGATTCGTGATGAGCTTCGCAAGCTGGGGTATCGAATCGTCGAAGCGAGAAACGGTATTGAGGCGTGTCTCGTGGCCACACCCTACATCGGGAAGCTCAAGCTGTTACTCACAGATATTGTCATGCCGGGGATGAGCGGGACGGAACTTGCCAGGCATCTTCGCGTGATCAAGCCGGAACTGAAGCTTCTCTTCATATCCGGATATACGGATGATGTCGGTATCGGTGCCGGTGATACTGCCAGCGCGTATTTGCAAAAGCCGTTCACGCCGGAGGCCTTAGCCGGAAAAGTTCGCGAGCTTCTCGACCTTGTGCCAACCGAGCGGACGAAAGTCGATCAACAACCGGAGACGATTGAGCAGCCATCACTCCCAGAACGATCGTGAACCATGAGCCGTCGATACCTGCATGCCCTCCACCGTTGGGTCTCCGCAGGGCCCATGATCGATCGATGCCGTCGATCATATGGAAACACACATGGGGTGAGCTGCGTCGTGTTAACTGTCTTTCTGCTGCCCGGTCTGAGCCTAGCGCAGAATATTTCGTGGGAGCGCCTGTCTGAGGGCCTCACGGTCTCGGTGTGGAAGCCAGGGGACTCTTGTCCTACCGTGCCGACCATGCTGGTTGTGGATATGGACCCGGAACGTGCGCGCTTCTCGATCCACTATTATGCACAGGAGGGACTTTCACATCCTCTCACGATCGAGGAATGGCAAAAGCGCACTGGCCATCATGTGGTGTTCAACGCAGGGTTGTTCCGTGAAAACTTCACCTATCTCGGTCTGCTTTATAAAGATGGCCGCTCCTTGGGAAGCCGGCGTCACGCGCAGTGGCAAGGCTTGTTTGTGGCAGAACCGTCCATGACTGGAGTGAAAAAAGCCCGAGTCCTTGATTTGGAATCGGACAGCTTCGACGAGGATCAACCGCCTTACCGGGAAGCCGCACAGGCCCTGATGCTTCTCGATCAATCCGGGAAGATCCGTGTCCGCGAGACCGGGAAACATGCCTATCAGACGATCGTAGCCGAGGCCGAGAATGGGCACATTCTCATCTTCAAGAGTCTGGGGGTGGTCCCCCTGTACGATTTGGGTCGGTGCTTCAAGGACGGGTTTCCGGCTGTGCGCCAGGCTATGGCGATGGATGGAGGGTCCTCATCCGATGTGCGCATTTTGGAGTCGCTGTGGCAGAAAGACTTGCCTATACTGGGACATGCTTCATGGAAAAGCTTGTTCAGCGGGACCGCGGGTACTCATATTCCGTTGCCCACCGTGATCGGGGTGAGTTCAAGGTAATGATCAATCCTTGGCCCATAGCCGCAGCGGCAATGGCCTGTCTGATTCTTGGAGGCTGTGCCGACGGGGCGAAGATCGTTCAGGAACACGACATGGGCGGGGTCGTCATCTATCCGTTCAAAGATGGTCAGGGCCACATGCTTTCGTCGTTTCGCAAAGATGCCCTCGACCTCATGAAGCAAAAATGCAACGGCAAGCCCTACAGTGTCGTTCGCGAAGGAGAAGCAAAAGGACGGACTCGGGTCGTGAGTCCCCTTGATGGAGCGCAGGAACTTGTGGAGGAGCGGCGATGGGGGATTCAGTTCGAGTGCAGATGAATGGGCGCGTAACGTCGTGTCGTCCGGCCGGTCATATCAGGGGCTTTTCATGGCTCGCATGAGATCCTGAATGGTCAGAAGACTCAAGATCCGAACCCCCTCTCTTTCCAGTCGTGTTTTTCCGTCCTGTTCTTGGCGATCCACGATCACCAGCGCATGATCCACTTTGAGGTGGGCTTCCCGCGCGACGCCTGTCGCCTTCAGCAGCGACCCACCGCTCGTGAGCACGTCATCGACTATCAACGCTCGATCGCCAGGATGGATGCTGCCCTCAATCAGTCTGCCCAATCCATGGTCTTTGGCCTGTTTTCGTACGACGAACGTCCTCCAGACGCGCTGACGAGAGGCGGCATAGGCAAAATCCGAAATGGTCGCGGAGAGAGCGATGGCTCCAAGTTCGAGGCCACCCAGACAGTCAAACTCCACTTCAGCGAGAGTCTCAGAGGCGAGTTCTCCCACCAGCCGGCGAGCCCCCGGATGTGCCATGAGCGTACGACAATCGACGTAGAATGGGCTCATTTCACCCGATGCGAGCTTAAATCCGTTCTCGCGATCCCATTTAAAAGATTGGGTCTCGTGGAAGGCTTTCGCCAATTGCTCCCGAAGTGTCACCGGTCCTCCTCCTTCGTATGGCAGTCGATAGGCGCCGGCATTCTACACCGCTTACCCGGCTCATGGCATGCCTTTTCACAGCTTTCCATGGGACGTGCTTAGGAGTAACGTCGAATCTGTTCCGCCAAGGTGGTCGCGACCAGTTGAAGATCGTATGGCCAGGCATAACGCAGCTCGACTCCAGGGTACTGTGGGCGTAAATGATCGAGAATTTCAGGAATCTCGACTTCCGAATGTGAACCTCCTGGGGTGAACATGGTGGTCGCCACGGTAATGTGAGTCGCGCCCTGCTTAATCAGCGACTCGATCGATTCCTCCAACGTCGGCGCACAAAACTCGTTATAGGCCACGGCAAACAGCGCGTCGTCGAGCTGGGGTCGAAGGCGTGCGGCAACGGTCTCGAGACCTGCTTGATACGGGTCCGTTTCTGCGGTCCTATGCCAACGCCGGATCTTCGTGTCCAATTCGAGCTCTTCCTGGGATGGCGGTTGTTTGGCGGCGCGCCGTTGGGCTTCCAGCCGCTTCAGTCTGGTCACCAATTCCTGTGGACAATCCTTCGGGATGCCGCCATGACCCACCAGAACCACCCCTCGCTTGTCTGTCGTCATGAACCCTCCTATGCGTGATTTCGCAGCATCAGTTCCTTCGGGTGTGGATGGAGATACACTTGATCACGGATGTAGCTCACGTCGAACACCCGGACATAGTGATGAATCAGTGTGAGCGGGACGATCAAGGGAGTAAGCCCTCGATGATAGTCGTCGATCACGCCTAACAGCTCGGCCTTTTCATGCGTCGTCAGTCGACTCTTGAAGTATCCCACAATGTGGTGCAGCACATTCACATGCTTGCGGACCGTCGCTTTCACGGTGAGAGCCTTCATGAAAAGGTCCCCGTACTTCACCGTCAATTCCTTGGGCCGATATCGTTCCGCTTGTCCGACCAGCCGGCCCATGGTCTCATAATGCTGTTGGCTATGGGACAGGAGCAGGTACTTGTGGATCGTATGGAAGCGTACCAGCGCCTGTCGCGTGAGCCCGTTCTGCATCAGATCTTGGAATCGGCGATAGCAGAACACCCGCTCGATGAAGTTCTCCCGCAAGGCAGGATCGCAGAGCCGACCTTCCTCCTCGACGGGAATCAACGGGAACGTTTCCATAAAGGCACCCGCGAAGATCCCTGATCTGCCGTGACTCGGCATCCCTTGGACGGTATACACGCGCACCCGCTCGACGCCGCAACTGGGCGAGCCCTTCTTGAAGACAAACCCGGAGAGATCGAGTCGCTCGAGGGAGTCGAGACGCGCAGGAATGATGGCCTTCATCGACTCGGTGTGATCGCGCTTGCTGGTGATCGTCATCAGCCGAGGATGATGCGGATTGCCCACCAACCGCATGGCTTCCCGCGGGGTGCCGAATCCCGCCTCGACCTCAGGACAGACGGGCACCCATTCAACGTAGCGGCCCAAAACTTTCGTGAGAAAGTGATCGCGCTTGTGGCCGCCATCAAAGCGAACTTCATCACCGAGGAGGCAGCGACTGATGCCCAGACGGATCGGTGAAGCGATCATAGTGTCGCCTGACTCTTGCCCAACTCTACATATTCCTGGCGAGCTTGACGGTGATCAACGACGGGAGATGGATACTCAATCGCGATGTGACAGCCATAGCGGTCTTGCTCGTCACAAGACATCAGATGCGGCTCATGGATCCTGTTCGCCGGCACCTTGGCGAGTTCGGGTATGTAGAGGCGAAGATACGCACCGTCCGGATCGAACTTCTTGCTCTGGAGCGCAGGGTTAAACACGCGATAACCCCGCATGCTGTCGGTGCCGGTCGAGGCACACCACTGCCAGTTCCCGTTGTTGGCTGCCAGATCCGCGTCGAGCAGGTGGTTCATGAAGTACCGCTCACCGCTTTGCCAGTCGATTCGAAGATCCTTGATCAAGAAGGAGGCCACGATCATCCGCACACGGTTGTGCATCCAACCTGTCCGGTTCAGCTGCCGCATGCCCGCATCCACAATAGGATAACCGGTTCGCCCGGCGCACCAGGCTTCCCAGAGCGCGTCACGTTCCGGACCAGGCTCACGCGGCGGCGGCACGGACACAGTGCGGAATGGTCCCGCGGCCACATGAGGGAATGACTCTAAGACTTGCTGGAAGAATTCACGCCAAATGAGTTCATCGATCCACGTGACGATGTCGGGACGGGACCGGTGCCCACCTGTGGCCAGCTTTGCCAAGGCCGCGTGAATGGCCACCCGAGGTGAGAGTGTTCCGAAACGAAAATGGGGAGACAGTTTCGAGCTTCCGTCAATTCCGGGGAGATTTCGTCCATCCGCGTACTGGAGGATCGGGCCGTCAAGAAAACTCCGCAATCGTCTGCGGGCGTTGTGTTCGCCTGGTTCAATCCAGGGTGTGAGGGTCTCGTATCCTAAGTCGCGCGGTGAAGGAAGTTTGGGGATGGAGGGTGATGAAACCGGTTTCGCTCGTCCGGTCATTTTCGGAACCGGTAATATGGCCGGCTTACAAGCCTGCCACGTTGTCCACCAACGAGCGCGATACGCGCTATACCGTTGCAATGGATCGCCTGTGGCTCCACGAATCTCTTCGGCTTCAAATACGACATGATCCTTGAAGGTCCGTACGGACACACCCAATTGCGCCAATTGTTCTTGGACCTGCCGGTCCCTCGTCTTCGCGGATGGGTCGTAGTCGCGATTCCAATAGATGATGTCGGCCTGCCATTCGCGCGCAGCGCGAACCACCTCTTCGGCCTGTTCCCCGCGCCGCCATCGAAGAGAAATTCCCAATTCTGCCAACGAAGATCCAAGATGCTCTACACATCCGAGCATGAAGTTCACACAGGCTGACCCGAACTCATGCGACTGCAGCAGCGGCTCATCGAACACGAAGAGCGGAATGACCTCGTCGCATTCTTTGCAGGCTGCCGTCAGGGCCGGCTGATCGTGCAATCGAAGGTCGCGTCTGAACCAGACGATCCCGCGCATCTGCTCTCCTCCTACCTCGAATCGCTAACGTGCCCGACTGTTACGACTATCCGAGACTGACCAATCCAAGTAGACATAGTCCCGCCACGGCTAGAAAGCCTGCCATCAAGCCCGCGGCAACATAACCAGGGATGGCGGACATTCTCATGAGCCCAACTCTTTCCGGGCTACGGTGTGAGCGCTGCTCGCAAAGCCGGTTCCAGCGCCGGATACTGAAATGCGTAACCTCCCGCGATCGCCTTTGCAGGGATCACGCGCTGGCCGGTTGTCATCAGTGACCCCAGTTCACCAAGCAGGATGTTCAGGGCAATGCCTGGAACGGGAAGCCATGACGGACGGTGAAGCACTCGCCCCAGGACCTCACAGAACGTATTCATCGTGACAGGCTCCGGGGCCACGGCATTGAGCGGGCCGGAAAGAGTTGCCGTCGAGAGCGCCCATTGGATCAGACCGATGTGGTCACGCCGGTGGATCCAGGAGACCCATTGGCTGCCCGGCATGATCGGACCGCCTGCAAAGAGTCGAAAGGGCAACAGCATCTTAGGCAACGCTCCACCATCTCGTTCGAGCACCATTCCGGTTCGTAAGAGGACGACCCGCGTCCCGAATTCCGCAGCCCGAAGGGCCTCCGCTTCCCATGCGAGGCACAGATCGGCTAAGAACCCCGGACCGCGTGCGGCCCCCTCGTCAAGACATCGATCGTCGCTGGCCCCGTAATAACCGATGCCGGACGCGCTGATGAATGTGGCAGGCCGAGCAGAACGCTGTGAAAGGGCTCTGACCAGTAAGCGAGTGGTGAGCACGCGACTATCGGTGATCAGTTGCTTGCGAGCATCCGTCCACCGTGCCTCGGCAATGGGTGCACCGGCGAGGTTGATGACAGCATCTGCTCCTTCAAGAGCCTGCTCCCAAGGTCCTGCGTCTCGTGAGTTCCACGGGACTTGGCTCACGCTCCTCCCAGGCTGGTTAAAGACCTGCCCAGCATTTCTCGTGAGGATGCTGACTCTGTGGCCTGCATGGAGTAGCGTTGTGCATAGTGCCCGGCCAATGAATCCAGTTGCTCCGGCTACTACGATATTCATAGGTCCATCCCCGGCATTGCCGCTGACAAGGCCACGTCAATCGTGCGCATGTATTCGGATTCTATCGTAACGTAGGTTTGTTGAGCCATGTGAGACAACTCATCTGTTGCGCCAGCGAGTCTTTTCCCGAACCATGAAGTCCCCTGTTGCGGTCCACCGAGGTGACAGGTCCCCCTCATGAAAGAGAGACCTGTCTGCCTCAGCGGGTGACGCCGTGCGGAGTTCCGGCGTCACCTTGACCGAACCGGAAACCAGCCTCCACCAGTGTTGCTTGGTGATTCCATTCCAGCACAGCATGATAACCTTTCTCCAATATCTAGTGAGTCGTTCTCTCGGGATTGCAAGCGCACCGAAACCCAGTGCCATGGGTTTGCAAGGCGAACCCGCCACGACCCCGTGCCGATGTGGTGATGTCGGTTATCGGACTATGCCAGGAGCCGCCTCGAATGGAACGAACCACTCCTTTCTTGTCGGGACCTTGCGGGTTCCGATTGGGCGCGTGTTTGTAATACTCCGAGTCATACCAATCGGAGACCCACTCTCTGACATTGCCCGCCATGTCCTTCACCCCATAGGGGGAATCTCCCCCGGGCAAAGAGCCGACAACATGGAGGGTGTGCTCATCCTCCCATTCACGATCGAAGTTCGCGTGTTTCCCAGTCGGCGGCTCATTACCCCATGGATACAGCCGGCCATCGATCCCGCGAGCGGCTTTTTCCCATTCTGCTTCGGTCGGCAACCGTTTCTTGGCCCAGGCGCAATAGGATTTGGCGTCGTACCAGGTCGTTTGCACCACGGGCAGTTCCTCAATGCCTTTGATGGCCTGCAACGTGCCGGTACCATAAGGATTAGGTGGAGGTCGGTGGCCCGTTGCCTTGACAAATTTCAGATACCGCGCGTTCGTCACTTCGAGCTGATCGATGAGGAATGTGTCCAAGTATACGGACCGTTGAGGCCACTCGTCGGCTCGCCCTTCTCTTTCCGAAGAGCCCATTAAGAATTCACCGGCTGGAATTGTGACCATCGGAACGGGGTCAATGTCTTTCACCGAGGTCAGCGATTCGGCGGCGAGCGGCTGCGAGAGCAACAATAGCGTGACAACTGCCAAGGTCGCTATTTCAGTGAGTCGCCCTGAGCTCCGCCACCAATGAGTCGTCATCTCTTCGATTCCTTGCTACCTTCAATGGCGTGGGTGGTGTGGAATCTGACTTGCTCGATGAGGTGCTCGACTTGGCGTTGATCTCCGTATTCAGCGGCCTCTTGGGCCTGAGTAATGAGAACTCGGGCATCGTGCAAATGTTCTTCGATCTCGGCCTGCAGTCGCGGAGTGGCCACCGTACCGCCTAACGCTGCTCGGTGATACACCTCCCAGGCATGATCGACATCGTGTTCAGCTTCGTGGACGGCTATCACGCTTTCCCGGTGTGGATGGTCGGCCGGCTCAAGTGGACCGGCCGACAAGTCTGGAGCTCCGGTCAAGGCGATGAGAATGATCCCAGCATAGGGAGAATTGCGGAGTTTCATGGGCGCGTCTCCATCCCAAGCGATCGGGTTACCGGAGTGCTAAGAGCCTCACCATAGGAGTTCTCAACACATGAGCGGATTACTTCGTGATGTTCATGCTTTTCCGGATCACATCTCGGGTTGCGAGATACTCTATGTTCCCAGGGTCTGCGGCCAGCGCTTTCTCAATCGACGTGAGTGCATCGGCGTTCTTTTCAGCGCCCATTGCGACTAGCGCCTGAATGAATGCCTCGCGGCCTGCTTGCGCGGCTTCGTCGGACACCGTCTGGGCCGACTTTGCGCAACGGAATCCAAGGCCGACGCCGTAGGAGTTATTGTCCGGCTGATTCCAGAATCGGTGACTCGTATGCAGTGAGGTTTCCGGCGCGAGCCAGGAGCCTCCCCTGAGCACCTTGACGGGACCTTGATTGGCGAAGTTGTAACCCTGATCAGCACCCTTCGGATTCAGTGCGACGCTACGCTTGTAGTACGAGGGTTCATACCAATCCTCTACCCACTCAAACACGTTGCCGGCCATGTTGTAGACCCCGTAGCCGCTGATCCCATCTGAATACGAATCCACAGGCATGGTGCGGCCGACGTTTTGACCATAGTTGGCTTTCTTTGGATCAATCGTGTGGCCCCATGGATAATGTCTATCCCCTTCAGGGCCTTTGGCCGCTCGCTCCCACTCTGCTTCTGTTGGAAGGCGTTTGCCGTCCCATTTGCAGAATGCGCTTGCATCAGTCCAGCTCACACCGACAACCGGATGGTTGGGCTTATTGAGTCGCGGGTCGTCCCAATAGGCCGGCGCGGGATGGCTGGTGGCTTTCATGAACTCTTTGTAACGAGCATTGGATGTTTCAAACTTGTCGATCCAATAGGAATCGAGCACGACTTGATGCTTGGTTTCGTCTCCGTGCTCGTTACTCCCCATGGAGAACTCGCCTTTGGAAATGAGGACCATGTCCTTGTCCACGGCCGATGGATCTCCCGCCGCTGCGGAGATCGTTCCAGCGGTCAACAGAACGATGAATAGCATAGGGATACTGGCTTGAATTTGTGGGTGACTCCGCATGACTTCCTCCTTCGTCTTTAGGCGCCCATGAAGAGGAAACGATCTCTCATGATGTCCGTGGTGATGGTGTCAGTATGTTCGTGTGGCGATCCGAGCCGTGCAGAGGGTGGACCGCACTCGATTGCTGTTGAAGCGAACGATTCCGGAGGATGACGGAGTCGATGATCTCTCCACACTGGATACATCTTTGGGCGATGAAGGGATTCGATGCGTCCATCAGATCTTGCCAAAAGTCCCTCACCAATAGGCCTCCACACCTAGTGCAATTTGATTGGTAGGGATCTGCCGTAAGAGTGACTGCATGGTGCTCCTGCCCGTTGATTCGCTCCGACGTCTTAGTAGCCATTGAACACCTCCATGCTCTGGCACATCGTCTGTACAATGTATGTCCAACGTATAGCAGGTAGTTGTCCAATGTGTCAAGGGTTGTATATGAAAATATTTGACAAACATTGGACAAGATATAAGAATGCCAATATGAACACACACAGAATTCATAGAGTTTCGAAGCTTGTGGGGCTTTCAAGAGATGTGGTCAGGGTCTGGGAACGGCGGTATGGACTTGTCAAACCGTTGCGGAGTGCCAACCGCTATAGGGAATACACCGATGAAGATGTCGCCCTCCTTCGTTTTCTTAAGGAAGAGCTCGACCGCGGCCAAACAATCGGGGCACTCGCGGTCGAAGGGCGGGATGCACTGCTTAATCGAATGCGAATCAGTTCAACCCCGAAGCGGCAGGATCTGTCACCACATAACTCTTTGTTGGAAGAACTGATCTCGCGTCTTGATCCGCTCGACAAGACCAGGTTTGAACAGCAACTCAACGCAGCAGTGGCGGTGATTCCGTTCGAAGAAGCTGTGCAGCGCATTCTTCTTCCGTTGCAGCGCCGGATCGGAGAGCTTTGGCATGAAGGGCGGGTGACCGTTGCCGTTGAACACTATGTGACGAAAGTCATCCAGCAGAAATTGTTTGCCGTGATGAACCAGTTGCCGGTGAATGAATTCGGTCCTCGGGTGCTTGTCGCGTGTCCTGAAGGTGAATTCCACGAGATTGGCGCCCAGGCTGCGGCCTATCTTGCCGCTGCACGTGGGTGTCACGTGTATTATCTCGGTCCCAATCTTCCTATTTCAGCTCTTCAAACCTTCTGCGAACGCGTCAAGCCGGACCTGGTTCTCCTCTCCTTGACCGAAAGGCAATCTGACGAAACAACCAACAAGCTATTAGATGAGCTGAAAGGGCTTTCAGCGTCCTGGTCTGTTGCGATTGGAGGCCAGGGCGCGCGTGTGATCGAACACCTCTTAGAGAGGAGCGGAGTTCAACTTCTCGACGACCTTGCCGCACTACACAACCGCCTGGCGATTCTTCTTTCGAGGCAGCAGCGGGCTATTCGCTAAAGTCTGATCAAATCCGCATGAAGCCGTTCGATAGCTTTGAGGGAGAGTCGACGGCATGTCTTGATACCTGTGCAGTGCGAGGGTGAAAGGACGAAGCCGAAATAAGTAAATATCAGTAAGAAGAGTGATTCGGCAGCTATTCCACACCCTTAATTGGTCCGCGAACGCACCAGACTGGATACGTGTATATTTTGATGAAACTGAGCACATTGCCCAGGAATGCGTCCACGTACCTTGCATAGGATGGCTGATTCGCTTCCGGAACCACCGTCCAATAGGATGTCGGCTGGATATTTGAGAATGGATGACCCGGTGGGAGATGGGGAATGGGTGAGTCAACTGCAGGCCCCACGAGGCTACGCATTTCGGCCGGTGCAGGAAGGCGCCAGCCCTTCTGTCCCCCCGTCGCTCTTGTGACGCAAGTGGCACGAGCCTCGTTCCACGTCACGGTCGTTGGTTGTGGAGAGATCTCCCAGATGAGGCCCGTATCCTTATCAAGGACCGCGTCGTTGTTGAAGTCGGGCAGTATCACAAACCGGTGTGCCGAAGGATGTGTGTTTTGCCAGTTTTGAATGATATCAGCAATCAGCGCTTCCTTGTGGGTCGCCGGACGTGTCAGGAGCTGGTATCCCAAAAGAGCGGATGCGCCAATGATGATAAGGATGGCGAATCGAGTGACCCATTTAGGTAGCGACACGTTCCCTCAAAATCTAGACGATGGAGAGAGGTCAAACAGGTCATCCTACGCCATGGCTATGAGTGTGTAAACATGACATGCATGGCGATCGAGAAAAGGCGGCATTGATCAAGTGGCAAAGGATTGGCTGGTACCGGTCACACGCTAGGGGTACCTTATTGGCCTGGCACCAAATGGTAAGGGCATCGATATTTTTGAATTCTGGAATGAATCTGGTAATCAATGGTGAGCGTAACAGGTCGAAAAGACGAATATATTGAGGGGCGGCAAAAGACGAAATGGTGTTGAAAAGGGTTAATTGAGAGGTATAGAATGCGCAGTGCGTGAGAGAAGGAGGGTCATTTTGCTCGATGCTCGTTGATGGAGAACAAGAAAGATTATAAATAGTGGGTCTATTTCTGGGTAGCAGTGGAAGGAGGTAAGAACTATGGCAAGTGACAGAGGGTACGATATTTCGCAGTGGTATGACTCGAAGCCGGTGAAGTTGGGCTGGCTGGCGATCCTGGGGATCGGGGTGTTTTGGGTGCTGTATCAACGGGCCTTCGGGTACTCGCACGGGTTAGACTCCATGACCCCCGAGTTCGATTCGGTGTGGATGGGGCTGTGGCGCTTTAACATTTTAGCGAACGCCGTGTTCTTTGCCGTGACGATCGGGTGGATCTGGGTGACGCGGGACCGGAACCTGGCGAACCTGGACCACAAGCTGGAGCTGAAGCGGTACTTTTACTGGATGGGGTGGCTGGTGTGCTACATCTGGGGCGTGTACTACGCGGGCAGCTATACGCTGGAGCAAGATGCGGCGTGGCACCAAGTGATCATCCGGGACACGAGCTTCACGGCGAGCCACATTGTGGCGTTCTACGGGACGTTCCCGTTGTACATCACGTGCGGGGTGGCGAGCTACCTGTATGCGCAGACGCGGTTACCGTTGTACGCGCAGGCGACGTCGTTCCCGCTGGTGGCGGCGGTGGTGGGGCCGATGTTCATCCTGCCGAACGTGGGGTTGAACGAGTGGGGGCATGCGTTCTGGTTCGTCGATGAATTGTTCTCGGCCCCGTTGCACTGGGGCTTTGTGACGTTGGGGTGGTGCGGGTTGTTCGGGGCAGCGGGCGGGGTGGCGGCGCAGATCGTGAGCCGGATGTCGAATCTGGCGGACGTGATCTGGAACAATGCGCCGAAGAGCATCCTGGATCCGTTCCCCAGCCAGGTGGGCCCCGGGCACAAGACCGTGTACTAAACGGGTGACCTGAGAGCGAGTGTGTCAGGGCGCGGCCCGGAGCTCCGTTGCAGGGGTTCCGGGCCGTCGCATTTCCACCCCCTGTCGAAACGTGTCGAAACCGGGCATCGCCTCTTGCACTACATATTTCTTTCTTCTTAGAATGAATGTGTAAAAGAAGTTCAAGGAGAAGAGGTTCCGTGATCCGTATGTCGTGTAAGAAGGAGGCCTCACATGTCTGCTGAACGCACCTGTCCAACCTGCAACACTGAAAAGGCACAACGGATTAGTGATATTCTGCGGCAGACGACGTCCCCGAAAGCAGTGGAGGACGTTCCGGTCTCGTATCATCCACCAAAGGCGCCGTGGGCCTATCTCCAGGGATTTCTACTTGGCATCCCGGTCAATGCTGCTGTGATGTTGAGTCTGGCTTCTCCGCAGGGATCTGAAGCCGAGATGGCAATAGCTGATGTCGCCTCCTCTGTTGCGTTCCTGGGGGTATGGGTGGGATACGGAGCATTGAAGACTAAGAACTATACCCAGAAATTAAACGAGTGGAAGGATAAGATCGCGTCGAAATTCCTCTGCCGAAAATGTAGTCACGCATTTGAGGGCTAGGCTTTTTGTACCGTTGTTCCTCGCGTTCTAGCTTACACTCATAGAATTCGGCGCTGCACTCGTCAAGGCAAGCCTGCTCAGAACAGAGCTAGAAGGAGTCGTATAGCGACGATCAGAGCTTCAATGGTTCCCGTGGACAACCGAATAGGAGGTATCCGACCATGAAGCACATCCTGATCATCGGTGCCGGCTTCGCCGGCATGTATGCAGCCCTGTCCGCTGCGCGCCTGCGCGACGAACAAGGCGTCTCGCCCGACACTCTTGAGATTGTCGTCGTTGCGCCGGAGCCGCGGCTGGTGATCCGTCCCCGCCTCTACGAGCGTGCCCCCGAGACCATGGTGGCACCGCTCGCGGAACTGTTCAAGGCAGTCGACGTTCGATACGAACAAGGGCGGGTCGACGTCATCGACTCCTCCAGCAAGTCGGCCATCGTCGTCAAGCCCGGCGGGGTGCAGCGCTCGCTGAACTACGACTGCCTGGTGCTGGCTGCCGGCAGCCAAGGGGTCAAGCCGGACATCCCAGGCCTTGCCAAGTTCGGTTTTAGAGTCGATCAGCTCGACGACGCGATCACACTCGACCACCACCTCAACGCCTTGGCGAACCGGCCATCCTCTGCCGTCCGAGACACGGTGGTCGTCGCAGGTGGAGGCTTCACCGGTATCGAGGTGGCGACCGAAATGCCATCGCGCCTGCGCGCTATCCTCGGGCCGAAGGCTAACGTCCGTGTCATCATTGTTGACCGTAATGAAGCCATCGCGCCGGCGATGGGTCCCGATCCACGTCCGTGGATCGAGAAGGCACTGCGCGAAGCCGGCGTGGAAACCAAGCTCGGCGTGGGCGTCTCGGCGCTGAACGAGAGGGGCGTCACCTTGAGCGATGGGCAGGTCATCGAGAGCGCAACCGTGATCTGGACGGCAGGCTTTCACGCGAATCCACTCACTGCGCAAGTGCCGGCTGAACGCGATCGTTCCGGCCGACTGGTGGTTGACCGCAATCTGCGTGTTCCCGAGATGCCCGCGATCTTTGCAGCCGGTGACACGGCGAACGCGGCGACGGACGACCTGGGCCACCGCGCGCTCATGTCGTGCCAGCATGCCAACCGGCTCGGTGCCTCAGCCGGGTTCAACGCGGCGGCAGACCTCTTGGGCGTGCCGCTGCAACCATATCAGCAGAAGAACTACGTGACCTGCCTGGATCTTGGCCCGTCCGACGCCGTGTTCACCAGAGGCTGGGACAGTAAGGTCGAGCTGCGCGGCGACAAGGCCAAGACGATGAAGCGCGAGATCAACACGCAGTGGATCTATCCGCCGCGCGCCAACCGCACAGACGCCTTCAAAGCGGCCGAGTGGGCGCGGCTAGTCGACTACTAGCGCGGCGCTTCCGTGACCGTGCTGAGTTAGAGGGTATGCGACCCCTTTGCGAACACCGGCTGTTGTAACGGCCGGTAATCTCACTGACCCGGCGGTGAATATCCGGTATTCATCATTGCGAAGATGATAATCGCGAGTGTAAAGGCTCCCAGGATAATGTACATGACGATGTCAGCTTTACCAGGCATGGTCTAACCCTCCTCTATGCGGCATGACGTGCATATGAAGCCTATTTAGTCGTGCGTCCAGTAGACCCACAACGAACAGGCACCGGCTCGCTAAGCCACCTCAGCTTCTGTGAAGTCTTCTTGTTCGATATAGATGCGGTGGCTGAGCGTAATATCCTGCTGTTCTGCAAATGCGATCGCCTGAGAGAGCGTGTAGAACTTGGCCGCCTTCAACCGGTCTCTCGTGCGCGCTCCATCGTTCGCGATAAACCGTGTGCGGCGTGGTCCGGAGAAGATCACGAACCGGCGGTGTTTCTGATTTCGCATCATCACGAGTTCCTTCGTCTACGGGCACTGGCCATTACGTTTAGTTGAGATTAGCGTTCTCTCTGTCCGCGCTTTATAGACCAGAACAATGCGCCCACCCAGCCGATCACCGTCCATCCTAACGCGAGATTCACGACCACAATCGCGATGCAGTTGCGATGCCCTCGCCCGAGGGCGATAAACGAGGGGAGGCAATACAAGAACGCCTTCCCCAAGGCATAGAGGTTGCCGACGAGATCATCGTCCATGGGGCACACCCTTCGTTCGGAGTCGTCTGGCGTTCTCTGCTATTTCCACTTCGGCTGAACCCTTCTTTTCGTGCTCTTGGACTGCTTCATCCTGCCTTTCCTTTGTCTCAGTACTTCTTCGGTCAATCTTTGCCGGCCGTCTGTTTGGGTGTCTGTCGTTCGATTACGTGTACCGGTCGGCGATCTCCTTCGACTGTCGCTGCAACCAGCGTCTCCAAGGTCTCTTTTCTGACCGATCCCGAGTCCCTTCCTCGTCCCAGTATTTTGCGACGATGGAATCAAAATCGAAGCGCTCGGTCAGCACTCGCCAATCTCGAATCTTTCGCCGAGCGAAGGTGCGGGAGGCCCGCTTCCTTCGGCACCAGGTATAGATCACCTCGTCATGGCCTGGACGGTAGATCTCGACCACCCGTTCCGTGACCAGGCCGGAACTGTCTTCATACCGGATCCAGATCGGTTGACCAGCCTCGAACGCCCGGCGTTCGTCGGCGGCCGTGAATAGCCGACTGTGCGTCTCCGGCAGGTCGACCAACTCAGCAGGTTCCATGCTGAGATTGGACCCCTTCTGCGATGACGGGACGAGCGGCGCAATCCGATCCACGCACCCCAGCCAATCAAGGCAATGAGACACAGAATAAGAATGTCCATACGTCCTCTCCAACGGATATTCACCGCCCGAATACCGAAGACTTCAGGTTCAACCTCTAGGTGCCGGCAGATCGATGACGGATCATCGGGCTCACCTTCACGAGCCTGAGCACACGGGGTATGACAGGAGATTCACAGTCAGCACCCGGTGGCCGATATAGACAGGTGGCGCAGCAGAATTAGGTTAATGGCGGATGGAAGACCGAGGTGATAAACAAGAAAGGGTCGAGGGATGGGTCGCGATCGATGCAAAAAGACAGGGGATTTGCAAGATGCAGTTCAGGCGCGGATGGAACTATCGAGGGATCTGCGCAGATCGATGCGGTGAGCAGATCATCGGGAGTGAAGAGATTCAACATGGTGATGGGCAGGCCGAGCATCTGCACCAAGACACAGACGCACAGGAAGACGATGAGATACACGGTGATGCGTGAATGAGGGAGGAATCTTATGGGGGCACTGGTGGTTCGCAAGAGGTCCTTTATCTCATTTTCCTTTTCGGCAGGTCAACGTACTCCTCTTCCGTAAATGAGGATTAAGGCGCAGGCATGCGGCTGTTTGATTTTTCCAGAACGTGGCCTACCCATGAGTGGGGCGAACTGTAGCAGATGACCCTGGGACTATCAATCGGGGGCACTTGACATGATAAAAGGAACGGCGGCAATGGGGCGGTCAGTGACTGGTCGTGCAAAAGCACTGGTGTCCCCAACGGGATTTGAACCCGTGTTACTGCCTTGAAAGGGCAATGTCCTAGGCCAGGCTAGACGATGGGGACGTGCCAATATGGGTAGAAGTTACGAGGACTCATACCACACTCGTGGTTGCGCTGTCACTAGGAGCCGCATGCATGTTCTTGTCGGCCAACTCAGGAGTACAGGTGTTCTGTTAGTGTCCGAGGTGAGGATTCGCTAGCTCGTCGGGCTATAGACGGGCAAGTCTGCATCCATTCCTGCCAGAGTACGGTGGCCTTGGTCCTTCACTGAGAGAATAGGTTCGCTGACCGGCCAGGGAATCCCCAAAGCAGGATCGTTCCAAAAGATGCCGCGTTCATCTTGCGGCGAATAGTAGGTCGTGCACTTATACAAGAACGAGGCGGTGTCGCTCGTCACGCAAAAACCGTGAGCGCAGCCCGGAGGAATGTAAATTTGCAGCGGATTCTGAGCTGAGAGTTCGACGCCGTACCATGTGCCGAATGTCGGCGATCCCTTGCGGATATCGACGATGACGTCGTACACCGTTCCCTCAAGGACCATGACGAGCTTCCCCTGTGCCCGAGGTTCTTGAAAATGAAGGCCGCGCACGGTATTCCGGACTGATCTGGAGAAGTTATCTTGGACAAACCCTTCAAGGATGCCGGCCTCGCGGTAACGCTGCGCGTGATACGTTTCCATAAAATAGCCGCGATGATCCGAAACGAAAGAGGGTTCGACTAAGAGCACACCAGGGATGTCAATGGAAGTCACACGCACGGTATCCTCTGGTCATGGTGTTGGGTTCGATCCGCCGGGGGGCTGATGAGAAGGATCGACGACGTTCGGGTCACCGGGATACAATCGCCCCAAGCGATCGATAAGCGGAATCGCCTCAGGTGAACTGTTCATGCTCGGGTCACTCACCGGATGGTCCCACACGAGGGTGGTAATATTGGCCTCGTTGAAGAGAGATCGGATCGTAGAAGTGCAGGCATCGAGTGTCAGCTCCGTTCCTCCTCGAAGGTCAAGCACTCGTTCTTTGGGATTCGTCGGAGGCGGCTCGGTGTGGATGAGCGCCCAGCAGCGGTCAAAAATGGTGGTCCTGAGCTCCGGCGAGATGTTCAGCGTCGTCAGATCAGACGTACAAAGCGCCGAAACGAAGAGGACAAACTGGAGGTCGGGCATTTCGGGATTTTGAACATCAAGCGACGGCATACTCGCCCATTATCAGGAGAGATGCCGGACGAGTCAACTATCCCACAATGGGAAGCTTCACCCAGATGAGGAACAACAGGCATGGTGACCATCATGTTGACCGGGCAACTGCAAACCGTGGATGGAGAGCGGGATCTGGCATGTGAACTAGACCAGCCCATGTCCGTCCGCCGACTGATCCAACGGCAAGGGGTGCAGCTGCGCCATCTCCTGCAGTTGCTGCGGGAAAAGAAGGTGTTTGTAACCATCAATAAGCGGATTGCCAGTGAGGATTCGCTTGTTCAGGATGGAGATGCCATTCGTCTGATCGGGCACGATGGAATGGGAGGCAGCGGACTTGGTCCATCGGATCCCTGAGGGGGAGACGAAGAAAAGGAAGGGGGTCGAGACCGCGGCGGTCTCGACCCCCTTCGTATGTTGTCGGTCAGCGGATGGATCTTATCCGAACGGATCAAGCGCCGGAACGGCACTCAAATGCCGGAACCCTCTTTACTTCTTGCCGAGAATCGAGTCCTTAGCAGCCTTCGCGACGCGAAACTTGACGACCCGCTTTGCCGGAATCTTGATCTCTGCGCCGGTCTGAGGGTTGCGGCCGATACGAGCCTTTCGGTTGGCCAACTTGAGCTTGCCGATGCCGGGCACGGTAAAGACGTTCTTGGCCTCACGATAGGCCAGAGCCGCCAGATCGTCGAGGATCTGGACCGCGCCTTTCTTCGTGATGCCGGCTTTTCCGGCCAAGTAATCGGCGATCTGTGACTTCGTCATTGATTTTGCCATTCGTGAACCTCCTTGAAGGTAAGAGATGAAGTGAGTCTACATTCTCGCTGACGTGCCTCGTGGGAAAACGTCTTGACCGGCACTTGGCATCGTCGAATGCTGACCAATGTTCATATGGTGAAAGCCCGCGAGAGTGTAGCCAAGAGTCTGGGGACTGTCAACGAGAAAAACTGCGTCTGGCGCAGGGGAAATGCCTATACCACCCCTTGCGGTAGCATCAAATGGAAGGGTACAGTAGAGCTGGTTGGTCTCAGACGATCGGCATAAACGGCTCTTGACAGAGTGGAAGATCATGGGTAAAGAACTGCCATTATTACACCTAGGTAAAGAAGAGAGTGTCCCGGGGGAGACCGAGAGCGTTCTCTATTCTCGTGTATTCTGCCAGAAGGAAAACTCACCTCCGCTCCAGCTGTTGATCGATTTTTTAAAGTCCCGCGGACAGAGTCCGATCCTGCCTCCCAATCTGGATGAAGCGGTGCTCCAGGAATGGGCTTGGGTTCACGTGGCCTTGGGATACCATCGAGATCGCAAACCGATCCATCTGTTCTGTCTACGAGATCGGGGTAGCTATCGGGATGTGTTCGATCAGGAGAAAGCCCAATTCGATAACATGCTCACCGCTCACGATGAGGTGGAGGCGCAGCTGGCTCTCGAGTACGTCACGCGCTGCCGGTTCATTCTGACGACGCGAATGGCTGAAAAGGATGTGACGGACGAGGGTTATGATTTCAATGGATGGATCCTCGAATTCTATCAAGAACAATGCAATGGCATTGTGCAGATCGACAACCAAGGGTTTTACTCGCCGAAGGGCGATTTGATCGTGGATCTGTCGGCCTCGGGTGACAGCTGACCTGTTGGACCTGCGTCTCGTGCAGCCTTCCCAACTGTTTCAAAAGACCTCGCAATGGTTTGATCGCGCCGGCGCCGCCCTTCTCGGGACTCTCCCGTGTCGCCAAGGTTGTTCCCACTGTTGTATTGGCCTGTTTCCTGTGACCCTCCTCGACAAGCAGGAGGTTCAGCGCGGTCTTCGGTCGCTGCCTGATGAACAGCGGCGGAAAATGGAGGAGAAAGCTAGAGAGCAAGTCAGCGCGCTCGCCGTGGCGGCACCTGCACTGATCACGAATCAATTCATCGATCACTGGCCGGATGGAGAAATCGATCGCGTCATCGAACGGTTCGATGCCTTGCCGTGTCCGGCTTTGGAACGCGATGGAAGCTGTGGACTCTATGACTTTCGCCCACTGGTCTGTCGCTCGATGGGAATTCCCACGGATGACGGGGTACGCGTCCATGGCGCCTGTGCGGTGCAAACCGCCGTTCCTCTGATCCGCCTGTCCAACACGCTTCGTGAGCAAGAGAGCCGGCTCGTGGAGAAGGAAGCGGAAGCACTTGGGACCTTGCGCGACCGGCTGGGAGCCGAGGGTGAAGAGCTGCTTCTGCCGTATGCTTTCTTGCCTGAATCCGAGGCGGGGGCATCGACCTAGACAGTGTCTTTCACCCTATGCTAAGGTGAGCTTCCTTGGTTGCAGGAGCGCCTGTAGCTCAGCTGGATAGAGCATCAGCCTCCGGAGCTGAGGGCCACAGGTTCAAATCCTGTCAGGCGCACCAAACCGCCTCTGGTAGTCGGTATCAACAATTCAATACCCGGTGGGGCCGTTAGCTCAGTTGGTAGAGCAGCTGACTCTTAATCAGCGGGCCGTAGGTTCGACCCCTACACGGCCCACCAAACCTCGCTTGCGCGTACCGCCGCCTATTCATCGATGTATCGTAGCTGCTGGCGGCGGAAAAACCCCTCCAGTCTCTTCTCTTTAAACTGCAATACCAAGCTTCGCTTGTGCCGCCGCGTTCGATCAAATCGCGGCATGGTAACAAAGACTCCCGACCCCTTTGTTCGACCCCTTTGTTTGATCCGGCACGCCGTATTTTTCTTCTAACTGACTAAAGGCAGTCCGTGGTAAGCACCTACTCAGACACTGCTCACGCAATGCCCGAATGTCCTTCTGAAAATCCGGTTGCCGAATAAGGATTCGCCACCGGTTCCATCGTTCTCGTGTGATTTCTTCCTCAGATTGTTTGCTTGTCCTTCTGGCCATGGGTCACTACTACCCCTTAGGAATCGACTTACTGTCCCTATATGCACCCCTTAGTATCGGACAGCAATTCGCTACTAGTCATATCAGTCATAACTCAGCGAGGTGTTCCCACATCTTCCAGTAAAAGCACTGCTCACTGCATCTCCACGAGTGCCTGAACCGTTGATGTTGCATACTTCTGATAGCTCGTTCACAAGCACACAGGCGCTTATCGGATTAGTTGTTAGAGGAGTAGAAGCCTTCTTCTGTGTCTCCGGCAATTCTCGTTATCCGTCGAGCCCTTGGACTTCCCAGGCTTTCACGGACACCTTAGGATGGTCGTGAGCACAGGGGGAAGACCATGGGTAATCGATGGAAATCGCAGCATGTCCGACTGAAGTACACGTTCATCAAAGCCCATCGCCGAGAGTTTGATACGGCCATGATGTGCCGCCTCCTCGACGTGTCGCGTAGCGGGTTCTATCAGTGGTTACGGAACCCGCTCTCCAATCGAGCGGTGGAGGACCAGCGGCTGCTTGGCCTGATCCGCGCAGCCTATACGGCGAGCCATGGCATCTACGGCGCCCCGCGGATCTTTCTCGATTTGCGAGAAGCGGGCGAAACATGTAGCAAGCATCGTGTGGTTCGGATCATGCGGGCCAATAACCTAAAAGCCCGATACGGCTACCGAGCACCCCGGTACACCAGAAGCCCCACATCACTCCTGACACCTAATACGCTGCAACGAGGGTTTACCGTCCCCCGGCCCAACACCGCCTGGGTCACCGACATTACGTACGTGCGCACATGGGAAGGCTGGCTCTATCTGGCCGTTGTGATGGACCTCTACTCACGCCGAGTTGTGGGCTGGGCCACAAAACCCACGATGACCCAAGAACTCGTGTTGGACGCGCTCCTCATGACCGTGCGGCGTCGCAAACCCCGGCATGTCCTGATTCACTCCGATCAAGGCTCGCAATTTGGCAGCGATGCGTGGCGACGTTTCTGCCATGCGCATCACCTAGAACCCAGCATGAGTCGAAGGGGTAACTGCTGGGACAACGCGGTGGCTGAATCCTTTTTCAGCAGCTTGAAGAAGGAGCGGATCAAGAAGCGCATCTTCATAACTCGAGCGATGGCTAGGGCCGAGATCGACGAGTACATCGAGACGTTCTACAATCGCACCCGTCGACACAGTCATCTAAGCGGGGTCAGCCCAGAGGCGTTTGAAGTGGTGTCGCAACGGGTTTAAAGTGTCCGTGAAACCCTGGGAAGTCCATCCAGAAATATGCAGCTCTCAAACTTCCTGGCTGATTTAGGCGGTATAACTTTTTCACTCTCTGTAGTACAACTTCTCGCGCATCGCCAAAACCGGCCCTCGATAGATCAAGCAGTTAGAACGTTCTGGGGTAGAAGGCCGAAACCCGTCATCCACCCCATTGACCTTCTTGCAACCACTGCATAGGTTAACTGAGGTCGTTCGCTTCGAGACTAATAAGCAGAGCGCTCATCTCTTGTGAAGTCTTCAGCGTGTTCCTGAATTCGTTCCCAGCTCCCGTCACTTGCTCGATGGTGTAACAATCGGACAAGCGGCGTATGCGGCGAATGCCGTATGTACCCGTTCAGTCGTTGCTAATCTCTTCACAGCAGGGATATGCGTCGTTCGAGTTTTTGAAACGATACCCCTTGGGCACTGGAGAAGGTGCTATATCGGGTCAAGGAATATTGATCAATTCATTTGAAGCTAAGGTCATAATTCCAGCGGAGCAGAAAAGAACTTACTTACGATGGCCTAAGAGCTACCGAAGGATTCCGATGGCTAAACCGCAGGTCATCAAGTTCCTAATAAGGGACGACCTAGACAGTTCCCCCTTCTTCTCAGACTGCCATCCTGATTTCTCTTCAAAACGGGATGATGAGTTGGGCCAGATGCGACAATGAAAGGTTCATATTCAGATTGGGGACACCAGCTCATGAAATCTACGGTGAGCAGTTGTGACAAATTTGTGACAATAGTCTGCTGGAAAGGAAGGAACAGGATGGAGAATTATAAAACCAATAGAAGGCCTTAACATGCTGGTATTGCATATAAATTGGGGAAACCATTGCAATAGCGAGCACTTAGCAAAACCCCACGATTTGAACTTTTAAGGTGAGGTCCTGGGTTCGAGTCCCAGCCGGCTCGCCACTTACTATCAAGTATTTGCATCGGACCCCCCACAACTGCCCACCTAATATCGGACTGCGTTGACTCAGTAATAGCTCGTCATTAGACTATCTCCCAAATTCCGTGAGGGCTTATGGAGGCCGCTTCAGCCTCTGCGCTGGCATATCAAGGGTTTTGCGTTTCAACCCCCGCGGCAGTCGATCGCGAGCGACGCACGATCGATCTGAAACGAAAGGTCCGTGAGCTAGCCGCTGAACTGGCCAGTTGGCACCCTAATATATTGACTGGGAGCAGAAGACGAGAGCCATCGGCGGAGGTGCCATGATGGGGGATCGCCGAATGAACGACGCTTTAGATTTCCTCAGTGGTGGCGACGAGATGAGCGAGCGCATCCGCGTCTATGACTGGTCGTGCACCACGCTGGGTCAATGTGAGAACTGGCCACTAAGTCTGAAGACGGCGTTGAAGATTGCCCTCAACACCCGTTACCCGATTTGGATGGGCTGGGGCCCTGAACTCGTCTTCTTCTACAACTCTGCTTATATACCACTTATAGGAAAGAGACATGAGTGGGCGCTCGGCGCAGCTGCTCGCGACGTCTGGAAGGAAAGCTGGGACGAGTACCTCGGCCCCCAGGCGGACGCGGTATTACTGCGTGGCGAAGCATCCTGGAACGATCAACATCAACTGATCGCGTATCGCAACGGCTATGCGGAGGAAGTCTACTTTACTTATTCGTTTAGTCCACTGCCTGCAGACGAGGGGGGGATTGGGGGGCTATTTTGCGCGTGCACTGAAGATACGCCGAGAGTACTGGGTGAGCGGAGGCTGGCTGCGCTGCGTCACCTTGCTGCCGTCACCGCTGATGCACGAACCGAAGCCCAGGCCGCCGTCATTGCTGCGCGCTCGCTGGCTGAACACGATGCCGATGTGTCGTTCGCCTTGCTCTATCTGATTTCCGCAGACGGCTCAACGGCGCGGCTCGCGCCTGGCAGCTGTGAGCTCCATGACGTTCGATGGGCTCCTCCCGACATTTTGCTGATCGGCAATGGAGAGGCAGGCAACTCTGACATTTGGCCGTTGAAAAAAGCCATGGATGAAGGAATGCAAGTCTTGCATAACATCCCCCCGAGTACCGTCTACCTGGGGGACGATGGCCTGAACCGACGATCTTTGGCGCGGTGGCTCCGCTGGCGAAAGCAGGACACGCGACACCACGTGGCTTTCTTGTCGTCGGTGCAAGCCCGCGGTTGCCGTTTGATGAGAACTACAGATCTTTTTTCGAACTGTTGGCGCGCGGGACGGCGGATGCGCTCTCCAATGCTCACGCCTATGAAGAAGAGCGGAAGCGCGCCGAAGCACTTGCTGAGCTGGACCGGGCCAAGACCGCGTTTTTTTCGAACGTGAGCCACGAATTTCGTACACCGCTCACCCTCATGCTTGGTCCTGTGGAGGAGTTGTTAGATAGAAATCATGCCGAATTCTCGCCATCCGCAAAAGGCCAACTGGAAATCGTCAAACGCAACGGGCTGCGCCTCCTGCGCTTAGTGAACAGCCTCTTAGATTTCTCCAGGATTGAAGCCGGCCGCGTGCAAGCGAGATATGAGCCGACCGAGTTGTCGGCTTTCACTGCGGAGCTGGCGAGTTCCTTTCGGTCGGCTACTCAGCGAGCCGGCCTGAACCTCATCGTTGATTGTCCACCGCTCTCGGAACCTGTCTACATCGACCGTGATATGTGGGAAAAAGTCGTGCTCAATCTACTTTCCAATGCCTTTAAATTTACCTTTGAAGGACAGATTAGCGTGATCATGCGCCAACGCGAGAACGTCGCCGAACTTCTCGTGCTGGATACGGGGGTCGGCATTCCGGCTGAGGCACTGCCGAAACTATTTGAGCGATTTTATCGAGTCGAGAATATGCGTAGTCGTACACATGAAGGCAGTGGAATTGGTCTGGCCCTGGTCCAGGAGCTTGTCAAACTTCACGGGGGAACGGTGCGCGTCGAAAGCAAAATGGGAGCAGGAAGTTTGTTCAGCATCAGCATCCCGTTCGGGTATGCCCATCTGTCGGCCGATCAGATCGGTGGCGCGCGCACCTTGGCTTCTACCGCCCTGGGAGTGAGCCCATTTGTAGAAGAGGCGCTCCGGTGGTTGCCGGATAAGTCGCAAGACGAGCATGACAAAGTATGGTCACCGAATACTGTCAGGCCGGCGGCCTATCCGTCCTCTCCGGTTGAAATCACGAAGGATCACCCGCGCGTCTTGGTGGTCGATGACAACGCCGACATGCGGCAGTATGTAGCTCGTCTCTTAAGCGAACGCTATGAAGTCGAAGCGGTGGCAGATGGCCAGGAAGCGTTGGCCGCCGTGTACGTGCAACGACCGGATCTGGTTTTGAGTGATGTGATGTTGCCCAAGCTTGATGGGTTCGGGTTGCTGCGAGCGTTGCGTCACGATGAGTCGTTGAAGACGCTACCCGTCATTCTGCTCTCCGCCCGAGCCGGGGAAGAATCCCGCGTGGAAGGCTTGGAGCGGGGTGCCGACGATTATTTGATCAAGCCATTTAGCGCGCGCGAGTTACTCGCGCGAGTGCAAGCGCATCTCGATCTGGCGCATCTTCGTCAAGAGAGTGATGCCCTGAAGGTGCGACATATGAACGAGGATCGCAAACGAGCGGAAGCGCGCCTCCAAGAAAGTGAAAAGCGGTGGCGTGCCGTTTTCGAGAATTCCGCTATCGGTATTGCCTTGACAGATCTTAATGGTCGTTTTCTTGCCATCAATTCCGCGTACCAAAGAATGATCGGCTACAGTCCAGATGAATTCCAATCACTCCGTTTCATCGACATCACCCATGAAGATGACCGAGACCGCAACCGGGTACTCATCACGGAGCTCTTAGGAGGGATAAGGAATCAGTTCCAGATTGAGAAGCGCTACTGGCGCAAGGATGGCGCCTTGATTTGGGTAAGAAACAATGTGTCACTTGTTCCTGGTAGCGAGAAGATGCCGCTGGCTATTATGGCGATTGTCGAAGACATTACAGAACAAAAACGAAGTGAGGCGGCGTTACACGCGATGCAAATGGATTTCGCCCATCTGACACGAGTCGCGATCACGGGAGAAATCACCGCATCGATTGCTCATGAGATCAGCCAGCCTCTGACAGCGGTTATAGCAAACGCCAATGCTTCACTGCGGTTGCTGTCTGGAGATCGGCCAAATCTGGTAGAGAGTCAGCAGGCGTTAACGAGCATCCTTTGCGACGCCATTCGTGCTAGCGATGTAATCGGACGTATTCGCGCACTATTAAAAAAGACTCCGCCTCAAATGGAGCGACTCGAAGTTAACGAATTGATTCAGGATGTTCTTGTCCTAACCCGTAACGAACTGTGTCGCAATGGAATTTCTTTGCGAACCGAACTGGCAGACAATCTGCCAGCGCTGCAAGGGGATCGTGTCCAATTGCAACAAGTAATCCTAAATTTAATAGTGAACAGTGTTGAAGCTATGCGTGAGGTTTCCGATGATGCGCGTAATCTTCTAGTCGTCTCTAAGCGCTATGATCCCGATGAAGTCCAGGTCTTGGTGCGTGACTCTGGAGTAGGGATCGCCCCCGACACGTTAGAGAAAATATTCACGCCATTCTTTACGACGAAAGCTCAAGGCTTAGGCATGGGACTTTCGATCAGCCGATCGATCATTGAAACGCACGCTGGTCGTCTGTGGGTCACATGCCACGATGGGTGTGGCACGACCGTTCAGTTTTCCCTTCCCATTTGCTCCGCGCACATCTCATGAATGAAGGCAAACCTACCATCTTTGTGATCGATGATGATCTTTCGATTCGAGAAGCTCTAGCACGTTTGATTGGGTCGGTGGGTTGGCAGGTGCAGACGTTTCAATCCGCGCAGGAGTTTTTGCAAGCCTGGGAATGTGATGCACCCGGGTGTCTGATTCTTGACGTTCGACTTACGGGATTGAGCGGGCTTGATCTCCAACGATCACTTGCTGACAGAAAGAGTCTTCTCCCCATTATCTTTCTCACAGGACACGGTAATATTCCGATGTCAGTTCGGGCTATGAAGGCAGGTGCGGTGGAATTCCTAACGAAGCCGTGCCAGGAGCAGGATCTGTTGGATGCAATTCAACAAGCTGTGGATCGGGACCGTGCCGCTCGAGATCATGGCAAGGAACTGGCCGCGTTGCGGGTGCGATACGACCTACTTACGCCGCGCGAGCGCGAAGTTATGGAATTGGTCGTTTCTGGGCTTTTAAATAAGCAGATCGCTGCTACGCTGAAGGTGAGCGAAGTGACGATCAAGGTTCATCGTGGCCAGATCATGAAGAAAATGCAAGCAACATCTTTGGCCAATCTTGTCACACTAGCCGACAAGCTAAAACAATCTGTCTTAAAGTCGTAACCAACCTATACCAAGATATAATAGTCAGCCCAGCCTCATAGCACTACGGTTAAATCCCATCAAATGGCGATCGTGCTCCTCAAGCCATTCTAAAGCTAGGCATTGATGGATGCCATCCATAAGGCTTTCGTCTGTTGGGAAGGGTACCGCCATGCACTGGTAACAGATGATTCTAGAAAAGAAGGCGACGACCAAAAGCATGGCGGTTCAGATCACCGAAATTGTCGAAACGTGATAGGAGGCGCTCAAATGCCAACAAATTCTGGCGAGAAGGACAATCATAATGAAGCCATGCCAATGTCCCGCCGTAACATCCTATTCAGTAGCGCCGCCTTAGTAGCTGCCACGACGTTTCCAACCGTGACTACAGGCTCCAGTGCCAAGGCACCAACTGCATCCGTGTCCAGTCAGACACAAAGAAGACAATCCCCGTGCACGATCACAACCAAGGACGGTACGCAGATCTATTACAAGGATTGGGGTCAGGGGCAGCCCGTCGTCTTCAGTCACGGCTGGCCCCTGACAGCGGACGCTTGGGAATCGCAGATGTTCTATCTCGCCTCGCACGGGTACCGCTGCATTGCATACGACCGTCGCGGTCATGGCCGGTCGAGTCAGCCGTGGAACGGTAATGAGATGGACACCTATGCCAACGATCTGGCCGAGTTGTTTGAGGAACTTGACCTGAATCACGTCATCATGATCGGGCATTCGACAGGCGGCGGCGAGGTGGCCCGTTTCATTGGCCGCCAAGGTACCAAGCGAGTCGCCAAGGCCGTGCTCATGGGGGCGGTGCCGCCTATCATGCTAAAGACGGCCGCCAATCCAGGCGGTCTCACCATGGAGGTTTTTGACGGGTTTCGCAAAGCATACTTAGCCGATCGCTCGCAGTTCTTTTTGGATGTCGCCAGCGGACCATTCTTCGGTTTCAATCGGCCTGGAGCAAAAGTTTCCCAAGGGCTAATCCAATGGTGGTGGTCGCAGGGGATGATGTCCGGGCATAAGAATGCGTATGACTGTATCAAGGCATTTTCAGAAACGGACTTTACCGAGGATTTGAAACGGTTCGATGTGCCGACGCTGATCATCCACGGCGACGACGATCAGATTGTCCCCATCGGCAGTTCGGCCATGCTCTCGTCGAAGCTCGTGAAGAATTCGGTTTTGAAGATTTATTCGGGCGGCACGCACAGTCTCGGCGATACGAGCAAAGATCAGCTCAATGCGGACCTGTTGGCATTCGCCAGGTCATGACAGACGGTCGGCACCCTTCCAGAGAGCCGGCCTTAACGATCTCGGTTACTGAGGAGATTTGCTATGTCCACCCTCGCCCACTCGCATGACGTTCGACATGCATCCGTCTTTTCCGACAGCCCCGTGATGACCGGAATCGCGGTCGGCCTGGTCTCACTGCTCCCTCACTTATTTCTGTCCCCAGAAGCCTCATTCGGTTTCGCCGCAGTCTTTATAGCACTCGTCGCCGGCATTTATTTCGGCTTCGCCGTCGTCAACGGGTCGGGACGTGACCAGCTCATCGAATTCAACGTAACGGGACTATTCGCGATATCAGGCTTGTTAGGACTGCTTCTCTGGCCCCTGCTCTTGCCGATCGCGTACTTTGCGCACGCGGGATGGGATCTGGCCCACCACAATCGTGCCCGCTTGTCGCTCGTTGAAATCCCACAATGGTACGTGCCGTGGTGCATTGTGATTGACGTGATCATCGGCATGGGCCTCCTCGTCGTATGGCACAACCGCGGGCTCATCTAATCGCGAATGTCATGAGCCTCAACGGAGACGAACCATGGCCGCTTATCGCTCGTCCCATCCGGCCTTCAATAAAGATCACCGGGGCGGACGACACTTAAAGTTTGCAATCGCCGCTTCGCCGCTCTCGTCCACGAACACCCTCAAGCAGGTGACGAAAAAGGCCTACGACTGCCCGCCGCACGGCTTTCATCCGGTCATGAGAGAGATGGTCGGCCTCTACTTCCGACACCACGGAGATCCGCGATGTCCAACTATAACAAAAGGAGATAATCATGAGTGTGATTACGGAACAAATTCCATCAGCCAACAGTACCGGCGCGCCATATGTCGCTGGCAACTTCGCACCCCTCAAGAGTGAGATCACGGCCTTCGACCTCGAAGTGGTCGGTCATATTCCGGAGGAACTCAACGGACGTTTTCTAAGGATCGGTCCCAATCCGATCGATGAACTGGACCTGGTGCGTCTGGTGCGGTATCACTGGTTCGCAGGCACTGGGATGGCGCATGGCTTGCGATTGCGCGGGGGCAAGGCTGAATGGTTTCGGAGCCGCTTCGTCCTTGATGCGAAGGCTGCCAAAGTCCTGAGCCGTAAGCCTCTATCAGGGCCGGGAGAGGGTAGGAGGGACGGCAACGTCAACACGAATCTCATGAATGTCGGCGGGAAGCTGTGTGCCGTCGTCGAGGCGGGCAGTATTCCGGTGGAGCTTGACTATGAGCTGGCGAGCATTCGACGAACCGATTTCGACGGCACGCTCGAGGCGGGATTCACCGGCCACCCGAAATTTGATCCAATCACTCATGAGCACCACGCCTTGGCGTATGAGCCGTTCCAACCAATCCGTTATATCTCAGTTGATACCGATGGGCGCGCGACGACCAAGGCGCGGATTGACTTGCCGCATATTCCCCTTATCCACGATATGGTATTCACGCGGTCCTTCGTCATCGTGCCCGATTTCCCGGTGACGTTTCAGCCGGAGCATTCTCATACGGACTTCCCATGGCTCTGGGATGACCGCCGGCCCTCCCGCATCGGGCTTTTGCCACGCGACGGTGACGTATCCAGAATTCAATGGTTCGAAACGCCTCGTTGTTTCGCCTTCCACTTCGCCAACGCCTACGACCATGGCGATCTCACCATTATCGACCTGATGAAGCACAAGCGGATGTTCCACACCGATCAGAACGGTCCCAATGAAGGTGGGCCTATCCTGGTACGCTGGACGTTACATCGCCCGTCTGGGCGAGTAACGGAAACGGTGACTGACGACCGCGGCAACGAGTTCCCACGCATCAATGGGCGCTATGGCGGGCAGGCCTATCGGTACGTGTACACCGCATACTGGAGTGACGACGTCGTCTTCGGCCCTGCGATGAAGCACGACCTGCAGTCCGAGACAACCGAGGTCCATGACTATGGTCCGGGCCGGATGACTGCGGAGCCGGTGTTTGTACGAAAGCCGGGAGCCGTCGCCGAGGACGAAGGCTGGATCCTGTCCTACGTCTACGACCCGAAACGCGACTTGAGCGACGTGGTCATCCTCGACGCTCAGGACTTCACCGGTGAGCCGATCGCCACGATTCGTCTACCGGTCCGCGTGCCGTTTGGCTTCCATGGTGGCTGGGCCCCCGACAAAGTCGTTGTCGTCGAATAGAATTCCTTGCGAGGTGGCGGCGCGGTTTCAATCAAATAGCGCCGCCACCTGAAGTTAGTGCGCATCTCAACGCCATGCACCGAGCAGTCTGAATGCCGCTCACCGTATCTGGAGAGCAATTGGGCTGACCCCTAGATTGGGATATGAGGAATCCGCGTACTTGGTACAGAGAGGGGTGACTGGACGCAAGGAACGTGTGGGCAAGAATCCCGAAGTCTTTGGGCAAGTGGTCGTGGGTCGGCTGAATCAGTCCAAGAACATTGTGGCGCTCGAGAAGAACCTCGGATGAGCAAACCAAAACGGGCACGACTCCATTCCGCGCCGGGCAATCGCCCGGCTGAGGGAGTTTGAGCATGTGGTGAGGGGTTATGACTATATCCTTTACAATGAAATTGAATAGGTTTCCGCTAGCAAATAACTTGCTACTGGATGGATCGATGACGAGAAAGACGAAGCCTAACCAACAGAAGTACCCTAATTCTGCTTCCTCAGTAGAGGGAGGTTCACCCCAGTAGGATGTGCCAGACTTGTGACAAGAATTTGCCGGAAACGAAAGAATGGGAAGGAAAAGAATAGAACGGATTGAAGACCACAACATGCAGGAATTGCAGCTTAAATTAGGGAAACCGTTGCAATAGCGAACCTTCGTCATAACCATACATTTCGAACTTTTAAGGCGAGGGCCTTCATCCCCCTCTGTGTATCGTTGAGATAGTTCTGGTCGCCAACGGCGATAGCCGACCGGCTCACACCTGAGAGGCGCATCGCTCGCGCCAGTATCCTGTCACTCTCGCTGCGTGTCCCTCTCCGGCAAGCCGGTTCCGGCCTCTGCCTGCCGTTTCCTTTGTGAACTGTGCGGTGCCTCTCCTCCTCCCGTGAGAGAGTCACCTGCAGTTCAACAATAAGGAGGAAACACCATGGCGACCAACAACTCATCCAAACGACCGGCAACCACGCTGCGATGTGGGAACATCAAAGCGACGATCTGGCAGAACGTCAGCGAGAACGGACCGTTCTTCGCCGCGACCTTCTCCCGGCCGTTTAAGGATCAATCTGGTGCATGGCGCAATGCCACTTCATTTGGTCTTAACGACCTTGAGGCGCTCATGAATGTCGCCTTTGAGGCCAAAGAGTGGATCGCCGCTCATGTCTTAAAGCGCTGAGCGGTTTCCTGGGAAGCCTCTGGTCCTCTGGGGGCTTCCTTCACCTAGTGAGATCGAGGCTCAGTTCGTCGAACAGAGAAATATAACCAACTTGCTCCGCTGGTTTATCGTTCCTGGGTACCGATCGGTCGGTGAAGAGCGACACAGGTAAAGCGTCATTCCGGTCGGATGCGGCCAACGTACTGCTATGAACCAGATAGCGGCCGCCCGTCATCGAAGGCTCAGTGCGCACTGTCGCCTACAGCCGACGCTGCGGTAAATGGGGGTACGGATCTTTCAACTGATGTGTTTCTTGAAAAACTGTAGCCGGTCGTTGCAGCGTATATGCCGCCGTTAGAATGTCTCAGTTCGGCCACGAGCAGACGTTCGCCGCCGAGATCGCACCGCCGTAAAGCAGTCCTCAGCCCTGCCGCATTAACGTTCGAGCTGAGCCGCCTACCGTAGCGGGTCGGCTCGAACGAGGGGTTAGGCATCGCGGGTCACTCCCAGAACTGCCACCACTTCTTTCTTCGAGTGCTTCGCGAGTAGCACGCGCCATGAAAGGGCACAGACTTGCCTCCTGATCCAGGAGCACTACTGGAGACCCATGTTCCGTCCTTTGGCTTCTTGCAGACCCAACAAACCTCTTCTGGGAGTGGCACAGACTGATGCCGAACTACTACTGCTCCGGAGTCGCTCTTCTCTATGGCATCCCCGAGACAAATGCTCTTGATGTCATCCGATGACAGAGCGAAGCCTAGCTCGTCGAGGAAGGCGCTTGCAAAGAAAGCGCTATCCTCGCGCTTTACCGAAATCGAAATGAGCGCCCCCTATCTCAGAGACCATGTTCGAGGATTCTGATGGCGGCAGGGCGAGCGTTCTCTTGTATCGCTGAAATGATTGGATTGACACCCGCACAGGCTCGAAGTAGACTAAGGTTAGTCTACTTTGGAGGTCTGTATGAAAGCCGCCGCACGAACGGTGAATATTCATGAGGCCAAGACCCATTTTTCCAAACTCCTTGCCGCGGTCGCGAAGGGCCAGCGCATCACCATTTGCAAAGACGGGACGCCCGTGGCGCAGCTTGGACCGCTCGATACTACAATTCCTGCTCGCCGTCCGGGGTTGTTGAAAGGGCGAGTGACCGTCTCTGAGGATTTTGATGCGCCATTACCACCCGACATGAGGGTCGCGTTCGAGGGTGGAGAGTGAATCTCTTATTAGATACCCATATCTTTTTGTGGTTCGTGATTCTGTCTCCAAGACTTTCGAAAGCCGTGTATCACCAGATCGAGAACACCCCCGTGGTCTATATCAGTGCTGCCTCTCTGTGGGAAGTGGTCATTAAGATCCAGCTGAAAAAGCTCTCCGCAGATCCCGACGAGCTTGCCGCCAAGATCGGTGACAGCGGTTTTCAGGAATTGCCGGTGTCAGTGCCACATGCCCTTGCTCTTGAACATTTGCCCCTTCATCATCGTGACCCCTTCGACCGAATATTGTTGGCGCAGGCTCATGTCGAAAACCTGCGCTTGCTCACCTGTGATTCGAGTTTGAAGGCGTATGGTCCATTGTGTCAGATCATCCCTTAGACCAACCAAGCGATCACCTAGTGTAGGTATTGAGGGAATGTCACCTTCGATCTGCAGTCCCTTCGTGTCATTGCGCCACCCTATGTCGTTCATACCCTACAATGCCGCACTTCGTGTGAGCCGCGCGCTAATTATCCTCGTAGCGTAACAAACTGCGCGCGGGAAACCCCCTCCACCGTTCTTTTCAGTAGCTTCAATACCGCACTGCGTATGAGTTTGCGCTCGCAAAGCGCTATCCTCACGCCTTATCGAAATCGAAATGAGCGCTTCCTCCTCAGGCATCATGCTGCCCTGGAGGACTGACATGACTGAAAACTAATTCAGCGGAAAGTTCCAGGACGTGGGCTTTGAATCTTCCAACTCGTGCGCCGGCAGGCGATGCCATGCCCGTAATGCCCGTCGCTGTGCTGCACTGTGCTGAGAAGAGGCCCAGACGAGCGTCCATTGCTTTTGCGCTGGAACACACAGGTTAGTGTAAGGGGTTGCTGTGATCACCCATGTCTCAACACGATCCTCCGGGGGTGGCGTTCGTGGGGTGACCGGTTCCTTCGCAGACCAATCCCCGCAGACCCATCCTCTCGGCGTGAGATGCCATTCAAGATGGACAAACAGGGCCGCGCTGATCGTTTCACGGATGAGCAGTCCATGCTCCATAACAACCTCCCTTGTAATCTGTCCAGCAACCTGTATCCGCAAGTTGAATGCCAAGAGAGATACGCCAGAACACTGGGTGCTATTCGTCTGTAGATGTAATGGGTTACATGTGGAAGCGACATGGGATGAGAGGTAGCGCGGGTATCGCACTGTAGGAAGAAGTGGAGAGTGAAGGTCCGTCTTGTATGGATATCACACTAGGCAGACCCCTGGGTTGCGGACCGTAGCTCCCGCCCGGCAGTGTGGCCACCGCAGCTTGAAACCTCCTCTACACGTTCTCTTACATTAAGAGTACACTCCACCCCACATCGTGCACCCGTGGTGTATCCTTCCGATCCACAATGCCGTGAGGATACACAACCTGACTGAAGGGCCAAGGCTCGAAGCTGATTGGCGCGTGTGCCATCAACGACAAGGGCGAGATTGCAGCGCAGGCCTCATCCAATAACGACCGAGGCGTGCGGTCCTTCTCCTGCCGTCCAGAATTTTGGCGGTTTCGGTCAGACATGCCCGGCTGTGCTAGACTGACGCCCCGGCGCTTCGCTCTTTTGGTTGGATTAGGAAGCCGCTATGGAGCAAGGCCTATGATTCGCTCCACCCGCATCTTGCAATTTGCCAAGCACGATCTCTGGACCACAGATCTCATGGGCGTTTCATTCCTCCGTCGGTTGGGTATTCAGGCGCTTCGGCTGGGGACAGCTGTCGGACTGGAGTTCCGTCATCGCTTGCTGGATGCCCGGGCGGCCGGGCTCGTCTACACCACACTGCTCTCACTGGTGCCCTTTCTGGCCGTGACGTTCTCGGTTCTCAAGGCCTTCGGCGTCCACCATGGAGTCGAGCCCTTGCTGGCCCAGGCCTTGGAGCCGCTGGGTCCGAAGAGCCGGGAGATCACCGCCACGATCGTGGGCTTCGTGGATAATATCCAAATTAGTGTGTTGGGAGCGATCGGGATTGCCGGGCTCTTTTACACAACCTATTCGCTGATCGACAAGGTCGAACAGGCCTTGAACGCGATCTGGCTCGTCAAGCAAGGGCGCACGTGGGAGCGGAAGTTTGCCGATTACTTGAGCGCCGTTCTTGTTGGACCGGTCCTGGTCGTCGGCGCGTTCGGCCTCCTGGCCTCACTCCAAAGCCAAGCTCTGGTCCAGCGCCTTGTGGAGTTAGAACCGCTCGGAACCCTGTTCGTCTGGAGCGGCGAACTGGTTCCCTTCGCGATGTTGTGTGCCGTGTTCACGTTCTTTTACAAGGTCATTCCCAACACGCATGTTGACTTGCGCTCAGCGGCGGTCGGCGGCGTCTCGACGGCGGTTCTCTGGGGCATCGCAGGGGAGGCCTTTGCAAAATTCGTTGCGGCCTCCGCCAATTACAGCGCGATCTATTCGGGTTTTGCGGTCCTCATTCTGTTCCTGCTGTGGCTTTATGCCAGCTGGATGATTGTACTCATCGGCGCGCAGCTCTCATTCTTCCACCAGTATCCCACGGCCTATCTTTCGCGTTTGCTGTGGGAACAGGGCACCTATGTGTTTCGGGAACAACTGGCCCTCAAGGTGTTGCGCGTTCTAGGGCATCACTATCTCAAAGGAGATCGCCCATTGGGTGTGGCCGAGTTGGCCGGCGAGTTGAATCTTCCCTTGTCTCTGGTGGAGGAAGAGGTGGAACGTCTTGTCGACAGGGGCTTTGTAGCCCGGCTCCAGGAACCGAAAGGCGTGAGCTTGATCAAGGCGCCCGATCTGATCTTGGTGAAAGAGGTTCTGGATTCGGTCCGAAACGGAAGTCCGCCGTGGGTGCTCACCCATTTGGAAACGACCGATCCGATCTCCAGCCTTTTGCGCCGTCGAGACAAGGCCGTGGAGCATGCGCTGGACGGTGAAACGGTGCACTCGCTTCTCCAGGAGCAACCACAATCCCGTCAGTAGGTGTCCGATGATATACGGGTCACGAGTCTGAGCGAGGAGGGCTGAGTTGTGTGGATGAGGAATCGGACCGAGTCGGTGTAATCAGGTGTTGGGTTTGAGACGGAATCATCCCCTGAGCGTCCATCATTTCAAACAGCAAACAACACTTCAGTCGGCCACATACGCCCAGCAAACGCGGGTCATCGATCGGTAGGTCGAGTTTTTTCGCCTGTTTGGCCGTGATGGGCTTCACATCAGTCAAAAAGCTCGCGCAACACAGCACCAGCCCGCAGGTATCGATGCCGCCAAGCCGCCGGGCTTCTTCGCGCACCCCGACTTGACGCATTTCGATGCGGCCGCCGAAGCGGCGAGCCAGGTCACGAACCAGTTCGCGAAAATCGATTCGGTCCTCCGCAGTGTAGACAAAGGTGAGTTGCCGGCGATGTATGGCCCCATAGACTTCGACGAGCTTGAGGGAGATATGGAGCTCGGCCGCTTTCGCTCGGCAATAGGCGGCCGCTTCTCGAGAGAGCGCCTCCAGCCTGCCGATCAACGCCGTTTCTTCAGCATCAGGCTTTCGCAAAATGGATTTCATGGCTCGCATGGGAGGGATAAATGGGGTCGAGTAAGGCTCCATATAGACGATCCCATACGTGACCTCGCCTTCAACCTCAAGTAAGACGGGGTCACCGCTGCGTAAGAGCACACCGGACGCACCCAATTTCTTGACCTCTCCTTGATTCCTGATCTTCACTCCAACAAGGCGGACCGAGGTGGGATAGGTGTGGGCAGACTCTTCGGTGATCGCCGGTTCCATGAGGCGATCATACACAAATTTTGTCGATGGGGGAACTAGTAAGGGTGAGTGCGGCGGTCAAAAGATGCCTGGAAGCATTACCGGAGATGAATCGTAACACGCTGATTCTAAATGACAAAATTACCAGTACTCCGCCTGCCTTGTTATGATAGGCTAAATCCAGAGTCGGAGGAAGATGGAGTGACCCATGGCGACGATGCTCAGAGAACGAAAGAAGATGTTGCGCATTCCCAATCAAGTTGTCCTTCCCTTTGGGTATCGGATTTCGGTCAGACAATTGTCGGATGCAGAAATGGACAAACGCGATGCGAATGCCGATGGTATTTGGGATGACGACACCAAGACGATCTACGTACGGAAACGACTTCCTGTCACACGCCGCCGGTACATTTTAGCGCACGAACTGGGTCACGCCTGGCTGGACTGGCAACATCGGTACATGGACGATGGAAAAGCCAGCACGTAACGACCGGAACGGCTCAGTCTTCTACCAGGCCCATGATGTGTTTCCACTCGATCGGGGTGACCGGCTGAACGGAGAGCCGTGAACCCTTCTGCAGCAACACCATTCCTTTGAGCTTGCGATCCTTCCGCAATTCATCCAGCGTCACGGGCCGTGGAAATGTTCTGACATACCTGATATCGACCATGTCCCATCGAGGCTGGAAGGGATTGCTGTCCGGATCGTAGTGCGTGTCCTTCTTGTCGAATTGCGTTTGATCAGGATAAGCGGTCTTGACGACCTTGGCGACGCCAACGACTGCGGGTGGATCAGCGTTGCTATGGTAGAACAGAACGTGATCGCCTACAGCCATGCTGCGCATGAAATTACGCGCTTGATAGTTGCGGACTCCATCCCAACAGGTCGTCTGATCGGGAGCGCGCATCAAGTCGTCAATCGAAAATGAGGAGGGTTCTGACTTCATCAGCCAATACTGTGCGGGACGCATTTATGCTTCTCCTTATCGAACCGGATTGCAGACACGCCGATATCATGCCTTACGGAAGCGAGAGACGGTAGACTCCTCCCTTATGATCGAGGACATAGAGCTCGCCGGCCGCATCGATCCCAAACGATGAAATCTGTAGCGAAGTCTTGAGTATCGGTCGCGGCTCGTTGAGTGCCTGATTTCTAGCAGGGGCGTGCAAGGCAAAGATTTCCCCGCTACAGAAATCGCCGTACACGTAGGCCCCCGTCAGGTCCGTAAGGAGTCGTCCGCGGTAGACATACCCACCGATAATGGAACAGCGCCCATTTTGATGCGAGTATTCGAGAATAGGCAAGCTCAGGGTGACCGTTGAACAATCGGCGGAAGGATGAAAACAATGGGTTCCTTCCATGACTCGCCAGCCGTAGTTTCCGCCGAGGGTAACCAGGTCGATCTCCTCCCAGTTGTATTGCCCGACGTCGGCTACCCAAAGGTGCCTGGTTGTGCTGTCAAAAGAAAACCGCCACGGGTTTCGTAATCCGACTGCATAAATCTCCGGTCGGCCACCAGTTTTCGCGAAAGGGTTGTCGGTCGGAATCCCATAGGTATCGCCGCGGTCCACATCGATCCGGAGAATCTTTCCAAGGAGGTCATTGGGATTCTGAGCGCGGTTTTCCGGGTCGCCTTTTGAACCGCCGTCACCGAGGCCGACATACAAGTAGCCGTCGGGTCCGAAGGCCACCATACCGCCATTGTGATTGGGATAGGGTTGCAGCACGGTCAGGAGAATCCGTTCTTCGTGAGAGGCCGACGTCTCCGCTGCTCCCCGGTGGTACTCAGCCACGATCGTCGCGCCATCCGGCTTTCTCGTGTAATTGACGAAGAAACGCCCGTTCCGGCGATAGTCAGGATGAAACGCAAGTCCTAGAAGGCCGCGCTCCCCGCCGGAAAGTACCCGCTCGGTGACGTCCAGAAAGGGGCTGGAACGCAACGCGTTCGCCTCCAGCACACGGATGCGACCGGGTTGTTCGATCACAAAGAGTCGCGTAGACCCATCACCGGCATGGGTGAGATACACCGGTTGCTCGAGACCCTGTGTGATGAGCGGAGCGAGTGCGACCACATGGCGCCCGTCAGAAGGCTTGGCAGGGGGAGCCAACGCGTCGTCCGCATGCAGACTGCCGGTTGGGACCAGGATGAGTGTCAGGAACCACCGGATGATCCAGGAATCCATACGTCAGCTTCGTCTCGGTGAGCGGGATTCGATGAACTCGATCAAAGCCCGATAGGTAAGCTCTCTCGTTTGAGCCTTGCTGAGGTTCCGACCTTCAATGTTTCCTTCCAGCCAAACCCGGTCGGATACCGGCGCGACCGCCTCATTACAGAGACTCCACATATCATGGAGAAATCCTTCGGGCAATCCGACTTGCACCCCTTCCGATTCGATGCGATCGTCCAGCAGCGCGAGGAGATCGGAAATGGCTTGGTCCGGACGGTATGGGAGTGGAGTAAAGCCGAACTGTTCCTGCGAGAGCGTCTCCTGTGTCGCCTGATCGACGAGATCCCGCATGTATTCTTTCAGCAGGCCGATGACATGGCCGGAAAAGACGATCCGAGGTTCCATGCGCCATTATCGAGTTTCTGTAATGAAGGAGCAAGATCAAGACAGGTTGGATGATGGATGATTCACGTTGGACGTTGGAATGACCGGAACGGAACCACAGGCAGCGATACCGGTTCGGCTTGCTGGGAGCATCCTCTGCAGCGGGGAATGAGCGGGAGGGAATTGAGCGGGGGTACACCTCGCTGGCAGTTATGAAGTAGCGGCTCGTGATAATCGCAGGGTCGGTGTACCCGCGCAGAATAGACTCTACGCCTTTTCACCAACTGCGCAAGGCCCGAAGATGGCCTTATGAGGGAGTCCGTTTGGGCTAGGGGCATACGCACCGGCAGGATCTGCTGGTCCACTTCTTTTCTTAGGTGATTGAGTCGTCGGTCATGGCGAATGGAGGACGAGGGGAGAAGGCTGAAGCGCGGTGATGTTGTTCAATACCGCCGATATGACGGCTATTGATTCATCGAGCAGCGGCATATTACTTTCTGGTGAGCATCACGCGAACATGATGCCTGTCAAGGACCGATCTGTTACCAAGAGAGCCTGCAATGACCGAACGTTTCGAGATAGCCATAAACACGCCGGCTGGTCAGATCACCAGCGCAGTGGAGGTGCCGACCGGATTTGTTCCCATTACAGCGATTGTTCCCTTGATACGGCGTTTGGGAGAGGAGGCACAGACTCTTGAGGTCGAGCGCTCCGTGGAGTCGGGCAAGCCGCCATCCTGTCGCAAGGGGTGTGCAGCGTGCTGTCGAATGCTCGTCCCGCTCTCGGCCCCGGAGGCCTTGGCGTTGCGAGAGTGGGTTCGGTCGCGCCCCGCTGAGCAGCAGGCGCGCATTTCGGCGCGGTTTTCGGAATCGAAGCTTCTGCTGCTGTCCCGCGGGGTATGGCGAAAGCTCTCGGAGTTGTGCGATGCCCCCGAGGAGCCGGGCGATGATGCCTTGGATGGTGTGAATCGCGAGTACTATGCACTGCGGATGCCATGTCCGTTCCTGGAGGAAGAGATATGTACGATTTACGACGAACGTCCCGCTGCGTGCCGTGAGCTGTTGGTGACGTCCCCACCCGAAGACTGCGAAGACATGATCGAAAATCCGGTTGTGCCGGTACCGACACCGATACGGGTCAGCACGGTGTTGGGGCTAGTGTGGCAAGAATTGACGAAGACTCCGACGAGACTGATTCCGCTCCCGGTGGCGCTCGATTGGGCAGAACGTCACGAACATGAGAATCGGCGGACATGGAAGGGGGCACAGTTACTGGATCAGGCTTTGGACAAGGTCTGGCGCTTCTTGAGCCAGTCGTTTTCAGGCGGCGGAGAAAAGGCCGTCAGGTGATCGCCTAAGTCGGCGGTATCGTCTATGGACGAAGAGGAGAGATGCATGCAGAAGCCCGTGGTGGTGTGTTTGGATCTGGAAGGAGTGCTCGTTCCGGAGATCTGGATTAATGTCGCACTGAAGACCGGCATTGATGATTTGAAGATCACAACCCGTGAGATGCCGGATTACGACACGCTCATGAGGCAGCGATTGGAGATACTCGACCGGCACGCGTTGAGAATCGGCGACATTCAAGCTGTGATTGCCAAGATGGGGCCATTAGATGGGGCGACCGATTTCCTCACGTGGTTACGGGAGCGCTGCCAGGTGATTATTTTGTCGGACACGTTCTATCAGTTCGCCGAACCCCTCATGCGACAGCTGGGCTTCCCGACTCTTTTCTGCAATCAGCTGGAGATCGATGGGAGGGGCCGCATCGTGAATTACCATATGAGAATGCAGGATCCAAAGAAGCATGCGGTCGCCGCGCTCAAATCGCTGAACTTCTTTACGATGGCGGCCGGCGACTCATACAACGACACGGCCATGCTGGGAGAAGCTCACGCCGGATGTTTCTTTTGCCCTCCTGCACATCTCCCGAAAGAATTCCCTCAGTTTCCTGTGACACAGACTTACGGCGAACTGCAGGAGCGGTTTGCGAAAGCTGGCCAGTTCGTGATCCCCTGAAAGTGCTGGAAGGGCTTGCGGACCAACGTTAGCCTAGAAGTTGATCCAGAGCTGGGCATAAGCCCAATCCTGGCCGACTGCACGGCGTCCCAGGTTGTGTGAAATATACGGACCGGGAAATAGATGACCATAGCCGGTTTGAAAGGCGACCATGCCGTTCATGAAGAAATGGGTCCAGACAACATCGATTTCGTCCCCGATATAGGTCTTGGTGTTGTCCGGCCGTGAGAAGACATAGACGCCCTGGCTCGCCCGATACCAATTGTCCCGGGCGTTGGCCAGGTGCATGTTCGTGTACCAGACCTCGACGTGATCATTGACGCTGAGCTTCGCTTGGACGTTGCCGGAGAAGCTCATCATGTTCTTCCATCCCTGTACGTCCATGTATCCCATGTGAATGTGATTCGTCGGGAAAAAGTTCTCAAACGTATTGGCGGTTTTACATTCCCCATAGGCGGCGTTTAACGTGCAATTCGCACGGCCGTCTCCCGAGGCATAATCAAAATTGAAGGCAATCCGAGGTTTGCCGGGCAGGTTGAATGCGGTGTACCCGATCCAGTTTCTGGTGGCCCATGCATTGATGTGGAGACATTTGCCTTCACCTCCGGGATCTCCACACAAGCTGCTGGCGCTGGCAGCAGTGTCGCCCATCTGGCCGAACTGATAGACGAATTCGCTGGAGAAATCGAAATAGCCTTTCTTCATGGCGACACGGTTACCGACCACATGACGGGTCTGGTTTCCATGCTTTGGGGTGCCGAGTCCCTGCGACGAAATGTCTCCTCCGCCAAGGTTACTTTTGTAATAGACATAGAACGGTTCGATCAGAAATCCCGGGACCGTTTTGATCTGATTGTAAAAGATGAACACGTCGGCATCGCCGGCGGCATTTCTGGCCTGACCGGTACCGCCGATGTTGGGGTTGCCACTGCCCAGAGGCGCCCCTTGCAAGAGATCCGTTTCTGCAGTGCGAAACCAGCCGAGATGGGTATCGAAGATGTTGGTCGCATACTGCAACATGATTCCGTCGAACGAAAAACCTGTGTTGGCCCAGTCAAAGTGGCCGAACAGGCTCTGATCGCCGAAGACCACATACTGCCGACCGGCTTTGATGCCCAGACCCTGCACGCCGGCAAAGTTGCGGATCAGCATATAACCGGCCCGGATGCCGAGCGTACAGACCGGCCTTCCACCTTGGCTGGGCGTAGATCCACATGTATGGATCAAAGGGTCTCCATTGTTCCCAGCGCCTCCGGCACCGACGGGAGTGCCGTTACCACCCCAAGAACGGGAATCGATGAACTCCATGTAGAAATTGACGTCGGGTGACAGATCGTATCCGATGCCCAACCGGGTCATCTGCTGGACGTATTGATCGTTGGCTTTGCCTGGAAGGTTATTGGGGAGAAGACCGGGGGCGTTACATTGTCCGGCACCACCGATCCCCCCTCCGAAACAGACGTTGTTGCGGTATTCAGGCCGCACGCGCAGATCAGCGCGGATCCAGAGGTTTCGGAGGTCGAAATTTCTACCGATCTTGGGGTCAAACGGCTCGTAGGCTTCCTTTTGGGGAATGCCGCGTCCGATCACGATCGGATTGGTGATCTTTTCTCCTTCCGGCAATTGGAAGGCAGCGTAAGCCGACGAGTGGAACACGATGAAGCCCAGTGCAACGAGAGTGCCTGCGAAAACCCTGACGAACCTGAGCCACACGTTCTGTCCCTCGATTTCAGAGAGAGTCTGCATCTTGCCTGCCGAATGAGTGATGTGCGTTTGTTCGAAACGGTCCCTTCAGGAGGAAGAGCAAATGTTCGTCAGCAGAGATAGTGGAGCTGAATCTCGGTAGGCGGCGACACTAGTCTGAGCTGCAAGGTAACGAGATCCGAAGCAGGAGCCGGAGGAGACTGCACGTTTCCGGTATTGGTGATAGAAAAATTCCGCGCCGATCATGTTGGGTTGTGCTCAGGCGTGTCCCGACTTGTCAACTGACTTGGTGCCGTCGTCTGCCGGTTTGTCTGCGGCAGTGATTTCTTCTTCCGCTTCTTTCATGGAGGCCTGAAAGTCCTGCTCGACCATCTTGACTTCCTGTTGAATGAGATTCAGCTCCGGCTCCACCGACTTACGTAGATCGTCAGCCGTATCTTTGAAACTCTTAATGGCTTTTCCGACTTGCCTGCCGACTTCCGGAAGCTGCTTTGGGCCGAACAGGAGAAACGCGATCACCAGAATAATTAAGATCTCACTGGCTCCCAATCCGAACATACGTCACATTGGTACGAGGATGTTGCTGATCCCCACTCTCCGGTGGTACCGGCGCACGCGGACCTGTCTAACCTTGTTTCACCTGGCCCGTTTGCGTGGCTTGTGATGCGGGCGATGGTTTTTCTTCGGATTGGGCGCTGACTTGAGCGGATGAGGGGGCCTGCGTCTGGGCCTGTTGAGACTGTTCGGCCGGCGTGACATCGATCGCATCGGCCTCATGAACGGACTTCTTGAAGCCTTTGATGGCTTTACCAAGGCCTTCTCCCAATTGAGGAAGCTTGCCGGCGCCGAAAATGATCAACACAATGATCAAGATCAGCATCAGTTCCATCCACCCAAATGAACCGAACATCAGTACCTCATATGAACAAAAGGAGCGTGGACGGAGTACGACAGAGCATCCAGGGCGACAAAGGCAAACCACACCCTCACGTTCTAGTAAACTGAAGGCTATAGAAGATTCTACGACAAGTCAAGATGAAGCGCGTGGGTCACCAGCATTAGAACGCTTGAATGATGCCACCCCCGAGGACTTCGTCACCGTGGTAGAAGACAGCAGATTGTCCCGGGCTTAGGGCTCGCTGAGGTTCGTGAAACCTGATGCGGAGGCTGGATGGGGTGAGTGGTGAAACAGTGGCGGGAGTCGGGGGCGTGGCGTAGCGTACTTTGACGTCAACCGTGATTTCGCTTTCGCGGAGCCATGGGACGAAGAGGTTCAGGTCGCTCACCGTACACTCCTCCTTCCGAAGTGAGTGTTCCGGGCCGAGGAGAACGGTATTGGTCGCCGCCTGAACTTGCTGAACATACAGACGTTCGCCGGTTGCAATGCCAAGCCCTCTGCGTTGACCGGGCGTATAGAATGCAATTCCGTCATGCTGCCCCAGGGGCTGGCCGGCGGTATCGACAAAGAGCCCCGGTTTTTTGGCTTCGGGTGCTTCCTTCTCAATGAAGGTGCGGTAGTCTCCCTGGGAGACGAAGCAAATTTCCTGGCTCTCCTTCAGCTCATCGGCGGGAAGGCCCATGGCTTCCGCTTCAGCCCACACGTCTGACTTCTGGAGCCCGCCAACGGGGAAGAGGAGTTGGGGCAGCCATCGAGGGTTCAGTCGGTAGAGAAAGTAGGTTTGATCCTTGCGTTGATCCGCGGCGCGAGCGAGGACCGAATAGCCGCGGTTCATCCGAAGACGAGCATAGTGTCCCGTCGCGACGTAGTCGAAGCCCCGTGATGTGGCGAGGTCCACGAGCCCCCGAAGCTTGACGCGCTCATTGCAGCGGACGCAAGGGTTGGGCGTGGTGCCGCTGGTATAGCCGCTCAGAAAGTCGTCGATCACCCCCGTGCGAAATGTGTCGCGAGCATCAAACACTTCGTGAGGGATGTGCAGGACTTTCGCGACGTGCTTGGCGATGCCGACTTTGCAACAGCCTCGTTCTTGCCACTTCTTGGAGGTCGCGACCGATTCGTCTTCGTGTTCCCAGACCTGGAGGGTCACGCCGTGGACATCATAGCCTTGGCGCACGAGCAACGCGGCAGCAACGGAGCTATCAACTCCGCCGCTCATCCCAAGCAGAACGGTGGGGCGAGTCATAAGGGGGCCATTGTACCGGGAGAATAGTCAAAGGGCTAGAGGCTGGAGGGGCGTAGCTTGCTACGAAGAGCCGTCAAATCGTGAACGTTCTTGGAGGACGATGGATGCTCATCCACCCATTTGTGAGCACCCATGTCGCACATGCCGTGGAAGTGGGCCCCGTCTTCGATTGAAATCCCCGGGGTTCGGATATCGCCGATAAGAATACCAGGCTTCTGGATTTGAATCTTGGCAGTGGCCGTCACCGTGCCGTTGATCTTGCCGCTGGTCATCAAGACTGCGGCGGAGATAATCCCTTTGACGACCGCTTGTTCGCCGACGATAAGGGTTCCGGTGGTGTGGACTTCGCCTTCGACGCGGCCATCGATACGGATCGTTCCATCAAAGTTGACGATCCCTTTGAAATCGACACCTTTCCCAAGAAAGGTGAAGTTTTGATCGTTACCGGCGTCCTGCGCATGTTTTTCACCGAGAGCCCACATCAGCGTTCCTTGCTCCTTATGACAGAAATCGACGAGGCACTATGCTAAATAGCGTCGAACGAAGAGCTGCTGTGTCCGCCTATGTCTAGAATAGCATATGGCTAGACGTTGACCCTCCTCACTCCGCTATCGGTAGGAGGTGCGACAGGATGAAGGGACGTGTCTCGAGGAACTTCTCTCTGTACAGGGCGCACGGCCTGTTCCATCTCCAGGGTGCCATTAAACAGGACTCCTTCTTCGATGGAAAGCATCGGAGTGACGACTCCCCCGCTGATTACGGCGGGAGCACGGAGTTTCATCTTTTCTCGCGCGTGAATTTCTCCTGTGATCTTGCCTTTGCACACAATGGTGCCGGCGGTGACCTTGGCTGTGAGAACGGCATCCTCACCGACCAATAAGATGCCGTCGGTGTGGATTTCTCCCTCTAGGGTTCCATCGATACGCACAGTCCCGTTATAGGTAATCGTGCCCTTGAAGACCACACCCTTTCCCACAAAGGCGCTGACATCTTGTAGAGCGTCGGGCCTTGTCGAATCAAAGCTCGTTCCGCTGCCCTCAAGGTCCACTTCATCAGGGCGTCTGCCGTCCTGTTTGTCCTTCCACATACGCTCGCCTCCTCTCACAGGGTGGGATAGGGGTGCCTAAGTCAATCCTGTTCGTTGCCGTTAGATGTCGTATCGGTTGGTCCCGACAGGATATTTAGCGTTCATAGGCGTCAAAATGCAATAAGGTGCACCTTTTTTGAGGGTTTGTTAAGACCGGTCGCCCCCAAATGAAGGATTACCCGAGCAGCGTCTCAAGGACGCCATCGAGTTCGTCTGAAGAAAAATAGTGAATGACGAGCTTACCTCCTTGCTTCTGGGGATGAACGGTCACTTTAGTGCCGAGACGCTTCTGTAATCGGGCTTCCAGGTCGGCCCATTGTGTACTGCGGGCGGCCTTTGGCTGCCGCTTCTTCCCCACGAGGGAGAGGTCGACGAGTTTTTCTGTGTCTCTCACAGAAAGGGCGCCGGCTGCGACGAGTTTACCGACTTTCAACTGGTCTTCAGGGGACTGTAGTCCTAAAAGCGCTTTCGCATGCCCGGCTGAAAGGGTGCCCACTTCGACAAGTTCCTGGAGCTCGGGATGAAGATGGGTGAGTCGAACGAAATTCGCGACTGAGGAACGATCACGGCCGACTTTCACGGCCACGGCGTCCTGGGTGAGGCCGAATTCGTTCATCATGCGCGAATAGGCGCGCGCCGTTTCCATGGGGTTCAAGTCTTCACGTTGGAGATTCTCAACCAAGGCCAGCAACAGTGATTCCTGATCGCCGCAATTCTTAATAACGGCCGGAATAACAGCCAAACCGGCTTCTTTGCAGGCCCTCCATCGTCGCTCTCCGGCGATGAGTTCGTAGATCCCGTCGCCCTTCCGACGGACGATAATCGGCTGAAGGACCCCACTCTCCTTAATGGACGCGGTGAGATCGGCGAGTTCTTCAGAGGCAAAGGTCTGCCGTGGCTGATAGCGATTCGGCACAATATCCTCTATGCGGATCCGCTGAACGTCGGCCGTCTCAGCCGGCTTGGCCACCTTGGAGGAAGGTAAGAGGGCGTCGAGTCCTTTACCGAGCGCTTTTTTCTCCATGTGCTATAAACTCCTTAGCTAGAGTTACGTAAGCTTGCGAGCCCGCCGAGGCAACGTTGTACAAGATCCCGGGACGGCCATAACTCGGCGCCTCAGCGAGGGCGACATTTCGTGGAATAACGGTTTGGTAAACCTTGTCTTGGAAGTGAGACCGAATTTGTTCGGCAACCTGCCGTGACAAGGTGTTACGGGAATCAAACATCGTCAGGACTATGCCCTCGACGTCTAGGTCTGAATTAAACGATTGATGGACGAGATCGATACTGCCGATGAGCCGCGTCAGGCCTTCCATGGCATAGTATTCACATTGGACGGGTATCAGGACTGAGCTGGCAGCGGTAAGCGCATTGATGGTGAGAATTCCAAGAGCCGGGGGGCAGTCGAGAAAAATGAAATCGTATTTATCTCTGACGTCACTAATCATAGACCTCAGATGACTCTCGCGGCCTTCAACATTCGCGAGCTCGACTTCCGCTCCAGCAAGATCTGCGTTGGCCGGTAAGAGTGAGAGTCCTGGAACGGGTGTTTCCGTTACAGACTCTTGGATCGTACTGCTTCTAACGAGACAGGTGTAGGTGCTCCCTTTCAGCGATCTTTGGTCGATACCAAGGCCGCTGGTCGCATTTCCTTGAGGATCCATGTCAACCAACAGCACGGACCTTCCCTCCAGGGCAATTGCTGACGAAAGATTTATGGCTGTAGTAGTTTTCCCGACGCCACCTTTTTGATTTGCAAACGCGATAACCTTCCCCATTCAGATGCTCCTACACTCAATTCATGTTCCACGTGGAACATGAAAACAATTTGACTAGGACGCTAGAGAAAAGATGGATATCGTTCGATGCCCATAATCTCCAGGAAGGTCAAATGTATGTTCATTTATCAACTGCCATTCAGTGAAATCATATGACTTTTCAATTGATTGCGAAGAATATAGGATTGCTCCTCCTCCTTGACGAACGACCTTTGTACCTGCCCGCAGAACCAAGGCGGGATTCAATGCTCGAGTGGTAATGTAGTCAAATGATTTTTTGACTTGCTGCATGCCTATAAAACGGTCCAGAGTGATGTTGTATATGTCCACTGTTTCAAGCCGGAGAAGCCCAACGATAAAATGAAGGAACGAGGATTTCTTTTTGGCTGGTTCCAGGAGGGTGACACGAAGATCAGGTCGCACAATCTTTAGCGGAATTCCTGGAAAGCCTGCCCCTGTCCCAACGTCAAGAAGCCGTGATCCAACCTCAATATCCGTCGCCGTTAAGGCGGCAAGAGAATCCACAAAATGTTTGATGACGATCTCCTCGTTGACGAGAATTCTCGTGAGATTGAAGGATTGATTCCAAGTTTGGAGCTGTTTGAGGTACGCCATGAACAGTTGAACCTGTTCGCTTTTGAGAGGAAATCCAATTTCCGCTGAACTTTCATGAAGCAGTGAGGAAAGTGAGCTCTCTTGTTCCACGTGGAACAATTACGCTGATGGTATTAGGAGGTCAATAGGAAAGGAATGGATCAGCCGAATTTTATGGTGCGACTTGTCGGTCAGGAGGGAGTCGGCGCCTATTTTTTTCTATCGCAACCATGAGTAAAGAAATGGCGGCCGGAGTCACCCCTGATATTCTAGATGCTTGGCCGACCGTCTCCGGTCGCACCCGGTTGAACTTCTCGCGAACCTCACGAGAGAATCCGGAGACCTTGTCATACTCAAACGTGTGCGGTATCAATTTTTGCTCGAGTTTCTTAAATTTTTCGACTTGCTGGATCTGTCGACGTACGTAACCTTCGTACTTAATCTGAAGTTCAACCTCTTCGGCTGCTTCATCATCCGGAATCGCAGGCGTTCCAAACACTCCTAAGAGATCTTTATAGTTCGCCTCCTGTCGACGCAGGAGCTGCGCCATGGTCTGTACGTGTGAAGCATTCTCCAGATAGGTTCCTCTGATCTGAGAATGAATCTCGTCCGTGAATCGTGGTCTAGTTGCATGTAAGTGCTCGATTTCATGCTCGATCATTGTCTTTTTCTGTAACAGTCTATCGTACGCTTGTGGCGCAACCAAGCCCATCTCGTACCCAATTTCCATAAGGCGAAGATCTGCATTGCCATGGCGGAGGAGCAATCTGTATTCGGCTCTGGATGTGAACATGCGGTACGGTTCGTAGGCATCTTTCGTAATGAGATCATCGATCAGGACGCCGATATACGCTTGAGATCGGTCTAGGATTAGCGGGGGTCGCTCCCGAAGTTTCAAAACAGCATTGATCCCGGCAACTAAACCCTGTGCAGCAGCTTCCTCGTACCCGGATGTGCCGTTGATTTGTCCAGCATGATACAGACCGGAGACATGTTTAGTTTCAAGCGTTCTGTACAATTGACGAGGGGGGAAGTAATCGTACTCGATAGCATAGCCAGGCTTAAGCATCCTGGCATGTTCCAATCCGGCAATCGTCTTCAACATGGCTGCCTGAACATCGACCGGTAGACTGGTGGAAATACCGTTCGGGTAAAATTCATTCGAGTCGAGACCTTCAGGTTCGATAAAAATCTGGTGACGTTCCTTTTCGGCAAAGCGGACGACTTTATCTTCGATGGAGGGGCAATACCGCGGTCCTACAGATTCGATCACCCCGCTGTACAAGGGGGAGCGATCAAGGTTCTGTCGGATGATGTCGTGCGTCTCAAGTCCGGTATAGGTCAGGTGACAGAGAACTTGTCTCGTTGTGATGCTCTGCGTGCGATAGGAGAAGGGCGGAGGGGGAGAGTCGCCGGGTTGAGGGATCATCGCTGAAAAATCAATCGTAGATTTATCCAATCTGGGCGGGGTTCCCGTCTTCAAGCGTCCGATCTCAAACCCGAGGTCCCTCATGCAATCAGAGAGGTGTTCTGCTGAAGCCTCTCCAGCGCGGCCGGCCGGGAAATGGTTGAGGCCGATATGGATAAGACCCTTAAGGAAAGTACCTGATGTCAGGATGACGGCCTTGGTCCCGATCGTCTCTCCAGAGCCTGTCACAATCCCGGTTATGGTCTCCCCGGTTACGAGCAGTCGATCCACGACTCCTTCCGCCATCGACAAGTGTTTCTCAAAAGCGAGGGTTTCTTGCATGGCGATGCGATACAGCGCCTTGTCACACTGGGCGCGCAACGCACGAACCGCCGGCCCTTTGCTCGTATTGATGAATCTGAATTGAATCCCGGCGCGATCGGTGTTGCGACCCATTTCGCCCCCGAGAGCGTCAATTTCCTTAACGAGGTGCCCCTTGGCGATTCCTCCGACAGCCGGATTGCACGACATCTGTGCGATCCGCCCGAGCTCCATCGTTAAGAGCAAGGTCTTTGCACCCATTCGTGAAGCAGCCAGTGCCGCTTCACAGCCGGCATGGCCTCCTCCGACCACAATGACGTCAAACTCTCTTGCCAATAGACCCTCTACTTGCCGATACAAAATTCAGAAAAGATTTGCTCCAATACCTCATCCGACGTAATGGCTCCGACGATCTCACCAAGCGCGTCAGATGCGCCACGAAGATCGACCGCAACACACTCCGGCTCGACGCCGCCGTGAATCGAGGTCAATGTCTCCTCAATCGAAGCCGCTGCCCGCTCCAAAGCTACGCGATGCCGCATGTTGGTCACCACGACCCCATCGTTGGATTCAAGGGAAGTGCCAAGAAATTGTGATTCAATCGCGCCTTGAAGGTCAGCCAGTCCTTGTCCTGAGCGCACGGAGATGGGAAAAACCCTACGATTCGTGCGTTCAGAAAGTCGACCCACGAGATCCTTGGCTGTGGTCGGGTCGATCAAATCCGTCTTGTTGAGCACGAGCACATCTTCCCGAACCAGAGCCGGAAAGGTCCAGTTCTCAACGCCGGTGTCCGTCAGTTCAGCGGCATCCAAGACATGCAAAATCATATCTGCCTGTTCCTGGGCACCCTTCGAACGATTGATACCTTCTCGTTCAACCGCGTCGGAAGTTTCGCGCAGGCCGGCCGTGTCGACCAACGTAATCCGTAGTCCCTGCCAATTAACCGACTCCTCAATCAGATCACGGGTCGTTCCTGGAGTATCCGTCACAATGGCTCGATTCTCTCGAAGCAAGCAGTTCAACAAACTCGATTTCCCGACATTCGGCTTCCCGACGATTACCACCCGTGCCCCGTCTCTCAGGACGCGACCGGTCTCAGCAGTCGCCAGCATCTTCTGTATCTGGGCCGACGCATCCTGGAGAGACGCGACCAATTCTGCACGTCCCACGAACGCGATATCCTCTCCTGAAAAATCAATCCCGGCCTCAACGTGTGCCAGCAAGGCTGTGAGGCAGCTCCGCAGCCGGTTGACTTGCTGCCCGAGTTCGCCTCGGAGCTGTCGCTGTGCCAACCGGAGACCAAGGTCTGACTTCGACTTGATGGTATCCAGCACTGCTTCAGCCTGAGACAAATCCAACCGTCCGTTCAGGAATGCCCGCTTGGTGAACTCACCCGGCTGGGCCAAGCGAGCACCGGCAGCAACGCAGGCCTCGCAGATTCGCCGAAGGACAATTCCACTGCCGTGGCAATGAATTTCAACGACGTCTTCCGCGGTGAAAGAACGGGGTGCCTTCATATAGACGACGAGCCCTTCATCGATGAGATCACTCTCCCCACTCCTCGTGGGAGGAGTGGGGAGAGACCCGGAAGACGTGTGAGCGCCAAGGATGTCGGCGAGGTACAGTGTGTGAGAGGAGACATTCCGCAGAGATCGATTCGACTGCAATCGAACGACTTTGTCGGCTACATCAGCGGCCTTTTGTCCGCTAACCCGGACGATCCCGATACCTCCCTCTCCAACGGGAGTCGCGATCGCGCAGATTGTATCTTCAGGTGCTCCATCGATAGGCATGATCCCACACGCTCCTAATGCCTATTCGCATCGGAAGAAACCGCCCGACATCATTTCTTGCCGCTCTCTTCATCCGTCGTGAGCGGAATGAGGGGACTCTTAAAGAAGAAACGGTCCGTGACGAACTGCTGGACGATGGTCAGTACATTGTTCGTCAGCCAATACAGTACCAAGCCGGCGGGAAAGTTAATAAAGAGAAATGTCATGAACACCGGCAGCATGAGCATGACTTTCGTCTGGGTCGGGTCCATGGTGGTGGGTTGGATCTTCTGCATGACCACCATGCTGATCCCCATGATGATGGGGAGAATATAGTAAGGATCCTGCACCGACAGATCGGTAATCCATAGCCCCAGCGGCGCTTGGCGTAAATCGATGGTCATATACAGAATATTGAAAAGCGCGACAAAGACCGGCATCTGCAGCACCATCGGCAGACACCCGCCCACGGGATTCACCTTGTGATCCCGGTAGAGCTTGATGAGTTCCTTGTTCAGGCGTTCTCGATCATCTTTGAATTTCTCCTGGACGGCCGCCACTCTTGGTTGAATGCCCTGCATCTGTTTCATGGACTTGTAACTCTTGTACTGCAAGGGCACAAACAGCAGCTTGATCCCCACGGTCAGCAGGATGATGGTCAATCCATAATTGTGCGTATACTCGTTGATAGAGCGGAGTACGTAAAAGATAGGTTTGGCCACGGCTCTGACCGTGTCCCAGCTTCCAAAAAGAAACCACCCAAAATCGATGGTATCTTCCAGGCCGATTTGTAAGCTCTGGAGCGTGTCATACTCCTTGGGGCCGGCGAATAGCTGAAGGCCAAGCGGTGCACCTGACGGATCGATCGGCATACGAACGGCGGTGGAAACCAGCTTGTCGCCTTGTTTCTTGACCACGGCGGACGAACTCACCTTCGGCATGAGCGCAGAAATGAAATACTTATCCTGCAGCGCGGCCCATTTCACGGAGCCTTTGCGCTCTGTCTCGGCATCCGGCGTGTCCTTTTCGACCTTGTCATCGACCAGCGTTGCCGTCCCAACCGAGCCGATGAACCCCTCCCCCCATTCCACAACACCGAAATTGGTCCCCAATTCGACTTTCAGCGACTCGGTAAGGCCTCCGGGCTTCAACTCAATATCCGCCACATAGCTGTCGGCATGAAATATGAGGTGTTTCTCCAGACGCACTCCTGTACCGGGATTTTCATAGGAGAATTTTAAATGGCCGGTAGGATGATCCTGGTCTAAGGTCGTGAAGTCCTTTTCGACCCTATAGATTCCATCACTCAGTTCCTTGGTGAGCGCGGCGTCGTCGGTGGTGACAGTCAATGGTTCGGGAAACTTGCCTCCCTGCCTGACAAGCTGTACAGCCGGTTGTCCCTCGGAACTGCTGCGATAGCGTTTAAGCTCCCAACTCGTCAGCGCTGCTCCTCGTGTTGTGAACTTGGCCCGGTAAAGATCCGTCTCCACCTCGACGACTTCTGACGTTGCCGGCTCTCTACGCGGCTCCTGCGCTTTGGCAGCATCCACCTGGGACTTTTGAGGTGTTGCCGCTTTGCTTGATGGGGCGCTCGTGGGCTCCGACCCTCGAGTGCTCACGGCAGGCGGCGGTGTTTCCGTTCTCGCCGGCTCGCTCGGCTCCGAGATCGTCGGTTCTGGGAACAGTCCCATCTCTTTGAGGACGTACTCCCACCCGAAGATAATCGTCAGGGAGAGGAGCAAGAATACAATGACTCGCTTGTCCATGCGGAGGTTATGCCTTGTTAAAAGATGGAATCGCCGCTACTTGACCGGGTCTTCCCCTCCGGGATGGAAGGGATGACATTTCAACAAACGAACCATGGTTAGACCGAGCCCTTGTAACGTCCCGTACTTGCTGATCGCGTCTGAGGCATATTGGGAACAAGTCGGCTCGAATCGGCAGTTCCGACCGTACATGGGAGAAATCACCATGCGGTATCCCTGAATGAGCCAAAGACACAGATGACGCATATCAATTCAGCTTTGGGCGAAGAAGATGCATGCGCTCCAGCGAGGTTTTCCACGCCTGCGTCAATTCTTCCCGGGATTCAAACAGCGCGTCCCTCTTTGGAAACACGAGAAGCCCGCGACCCGGAACCAAGTCCCGATGTAATTGCCTAACCAGCTCACGAAACACTCGCTTCGCTCGATTGCGTCGAACCGCATTCCCAAAGCGCTTTCCGACGATGATCCCCACGCGACTGGGGGCATCATCCATCTTGTAGGCTAGGAGATTGAAGAGTGCCGTCGAAATTCGACGACCATGATGTTTGACCGTCTCGATATCCCGGTTGCTGCGTAAAAAAATGGTCGACCGTCCACGGGCTTTGGGTGTCATTGGAAAGAGGTATTCGTTCGTCGCATCCCACCAGAGATATTCGAGAGAAGACTGCGAGGTGGTAGGTGACCGTACACAACTCAACAGCACGACGAAGAGATGGGAGAGCAACCTGAAGACCACCCACTGATCAGGCACGTTGGATCTAGACAGTCAGCCGAGCTCGTCCTTTAGCCCGTCGGCGCGCCAAGACCTTGCGCCCGTTCTTTGTGCTCATGCGCTTTCGAAATCCATGCTCGCGCTTCTTTTTCAAGTTGGACGGTTGTTGAAATGTGAAAGACATAGCCTTCCTTTCCACTCCCTAACGATAGGTACGCTTAAATGAACTGCGGATTATAGGGGAGGCACTAAGACCTGTCAATTTTTTGCCGTACCGGTCATTGGATCGCTTTTGGTACCCATAAAGATGATTTGTGATCCATCAGATGTTTGGGGCGCTTTTGCCTTTTCCCACCAGAATGCCACAAGATACGCTGCCTCCCGATGATGGAGTTCAGCTAAATACGCGAAATAGGTTGAATATTGGTCACATAATAGGGAATATCATTGGCACCGAGCTTGCTGCTCCCTTTGATTGTTCGATCCCGGTGAAGGGTTTCTGTCTGTCAAGGCAGGACAGTCCTGGCCCGCAGGTCGGATCGCGGTAACTGATATAACGAACAGAATCAATCCATAGAGCCTGTAAGGAGGATCCTTAGTATGCAGAGAAGAGTATCCCTTGTGTCTCTGGCGCTCGCACTCGTGATCATGGCCGGATGTGCGGATCCGCCCACTCAACAAATCCAGGAAGCGGAAAAGGCTCTGAAAGAAGCACAGCAAAGCGGTGCTGCCAAGTATTCCGCTGATGAATACGCAAAGCTAGAGGGCACTTTGGATACGTTGAGGAAGGAAGTCGCGGAACAGGATGGAAAGTTCGCTCTCTTTCGAGATTACGGCAAGGCTCAACAGTTGTCTGTCTCGGCCAAAGCCGATAGTGACCGGATCAAGGCGGCAGCGGCTCAAAAGAAGGAAGAAGCCAAAGCTGCTGCCATGCAGGCTCAGCAAGTCGCCGAAGAGGCGGTAAAAGCAACACAGGATTTGGTTGCCAAGGCGCCGGTCGGCAAGGATCGGGCGGCCGTGGAGGCCATCAAGAACGATGTGGAAGGGCTTAAATCGTTACTGAAGCAGGTTCAAGTTTCGATCGACAAAGAAGATTATCCGGCAGCGCAGACCCAAGCCAAAGCCATCTATGACATGAGTCAAGGGGTGTCGACTGAAATACAGAACGCCTTGGCGAAGGTGGGAAGAGGAAAGCCTGCTTCTTCGAAGAAAAAGTAGGGTCGCTTGTTATGGTGTTCGGTCACGTGAATAGGACTCTCGCATCGATCGGCTGCGCGCTCTGCCTAAGCGGTTGCGTTCAGGCCGTCCCACCCGACCTCCTGGCAGCCCTTGAGACCATCGATCGGGACCTGATCGCATTGCGTGCTCCGGAAACAGCGCCGAGAGAATACGCTGAATTCGTACGCAATTGGGTCTCTCTCAAATCTCGCGTTGACTTGGACGATGACCTGATCAGGTGGCCGTGGGAGTCAAGCGACCTCGAGAACGATCTCAGACGGCTGTACGTCATCGGCGAGCACACCGTCTCTCAGCTCCACGATCGACAGGCGTCTCAACATCGCACGACAGAATCCAAGCTGGCCCGCCTTGAAGACAAGTTTCACCGCATGACATCGAAGGTCGAGTCGATCGATGGCCGTATCTTGTTGGGAGAACAGGTCGTTCAAACGGGTCTTCTCGTGAAGCAGGCCCGCACGTTCTTCGAGCAGAAGGAGTACCAACGGGCTATGCAGGCTGTAGAGAAAGCGGACCACGCTCTGGCCGCCCAGACTTCACTGCTCACCCGAGAGCTGGGACGGTACGCCGATGACCGACGGATCACTCATTGGCGGACGATGGCTCAACAAACGATCGACTGGTCGAGAATCCACCAATCCACAGCCCTTGTGGTGAGCAAAGCCGACCGGGAGCTGACTCTCTACAAGAACGGCCGGAAGGTGCTATCATACCCTGTCCGATTGGGGTTCAATGGCATGAAGGAAAAACAGTTCCAGGGTGACGGAGCGACACCGGAAGGCCGGTATCGTATCACCGACAAGCGCGGTCAGGGGCAGACTCAGTTCTATCGAGCCCTGGTTCTGGATTATCCCAATGCCGAGGATCATCGGCGCTTCGCCCTGGCGAAGAAGTCCGGGAGGATCGGCTTGGCAAAAGGCATCGGAGGTCAGATCGAAATCCACGGAGTAGAGAACCAATTCATCGAGCAGACTCTTGGGTGCGTCATGCTCGACAATCCGCACATGAACGTTCTCTACGAGGGCGTCTCCCTCGGCACTCCGGTGACGATCGTCGGGGCATTGACCGGCCAGAACGCAGTGGCGCTTGCCTTGTCTGAGTTAGAGAATCACAGAGAAGAAATCTGAGGGTAGGCTGATGGGCCGATTCCTTCTAGCTGCTTCAGCGGTATTCTTACTCGCACTCCTGGTTGTGACCGCGCCGACCGGCCGTGAGGTCGCATTGAAAGATTCACAGGCTGTTCACCAGTCTCCAGTGGTGGACGAAACGAGTCTGCGTACGCTGCAAGCCCGGTACAAGGCGCTTTCGAGACAGTTGGCCCAACTGATGCCCAACCAGCCGTATATCTTGGTCGATACGGCCAGAAACCGGCTTTATGTGAAGCGCCAGGAAGAGGTGGTCCTCGATGCCATCGCGTCGACCGGGAGCGGGACGATTCTCGACAAACCCGGTGAAAGCAACAACCAGTGGATCTTCGACACCCCGCGAGGAGAGTTTCTCGTACAGTCGAAAGTCACCAACCCTACATGGATCAAACCCGATTGGGCGTTCGTCGAGGAAGGACTTGACGTGCCGAAAAACCCCGCTGAGCGAGCCGAGCAAGGCGTTCTGGGCGAGTACGCCCTGGGGTTTGGCAAAGGCTACTTCATCCACGGGACGCTCTATACTCGATTGTTGGGGAAAAACGTGACGCACGGCTGTATCAGGCTGAATGACAGCGATCTTAAAGGTGTCTACAAGCTCGCTCGAGTCGGGACACCGATCCTGATCTTTTGATCCCTCACGAGAGCGCAGACAGCACTCATGAACCTCTGCGCCATTCTTCTCCTTCTCTTGACCTTTGCGGCGCCAAGTTGGGGAAAGGACCTTGAAACCTTTCCCAACCTCAATCTCAACGACCCCATCAGTCTGAAAGAAGCCACGCGCGTTCTTGAAGAAGAACTCAAGCTGGCCGCTCGCCCTCAAACGTACCTGCTGATCGACCTCGTCACAGGCACGATTCACATCAAGAGTCGCGGCATGGAGCTGCATCAGATTCCCATTGTTCGGTGGTCCGCTGGGTCACCGGAGGAATTGAAAGGCATTCATCGATTGGTTGCGCGGCCTCAAGTCGTCAGGCGCAAGATCGAACCCGGTGCCGGTGTCGAACAGGAACCCATCTCCCTCACGGATATGCCTGTCGACTACGCGCTGTCGTTTGCTCCCGGGCTCACCGTCAGCGTGGTACCCTTGGCCGCCAAGGACAATCTCCTTCAGGGAATCGTCTTCCTTGGGAAATCGTGGTGGCGCAGTTTCAAAAATTGGAGCGGCACTGCCGCAACGGACCAGTCATCGGCGACCGCTGCTCATCTCCAGCTGACGATCGCAGTCGATCACGCACAATCCTTGGCATGGTCGATGGTTGACGGTATGCCGTTGGTCATTCGTCGCCCGACCGATAAATAGGAAAGCACAGCATCGAGTCTGTGTTGCCTTTTCTCTACCGGCTCAATAAGATATGAATGAGTTCCCCACCGACTCCACCACCGAGATTTCTTTGAAGAAGGAGGCCCATGTCTATGCGGCTGAGTGACACGCTTCCACCATCGTTTCAATCCGCGATCAACCCCGCTCTTGATGCGCTCCGCCAGACGCAGGTCATTGACCGGTTATGGGCAAAGGACCATCGAATCTGGAAGCCAGATCCCAAGGAGATCAGCGATCGTCTTGGTTGGCTGGTGGTTCACGAGCAGATGCGACAGCAGCTTGCTCAACTGCAGCACTGTGTCTTGTCGGCGAAGGACATGAAGATCAACGATGTCGTGCTGCTGGGTATGGGAGGAAGCAGCCTCGGGCCGGAAGTACTGCGCACCGTGTTTGGATCGCAGAAGCGTGCCCCTCGTCTGTGGGTGTTGGACTCGACCGTTCCAGGGTGGGTTCGACAAGTGACCAAGTCCGTTTCGCCCGCCAGAACACTTTTTCTCGTTGCCAGCAAGTCCGGCGGAACGATCGAGGTCATGTCGCTCTTCAGCCATTTTTGGCAACTGGTATCAAAGGCGAAGGGCAATCATGGGGGGCGCCAGTTTATCGCGATCACGGATCCGAACACGGGCCTGGAGAAATTGGCAAAGGATCACGGATTCGGACAGATCTTTACGAACCCTGCTGATATTGGTGGACGCTACTCCGTCCTCTCTCTCTTCGGCCTGGTCCCTGCTGCGCTCCTGGGCCTCGATATCACTCGCCTCTTGGACAGGGCAGCCAACATGGCTGAGCGATGCCGAAAGCAGCAAGACGTTGAGACAAACCCCGGCGCTTACTTGGGAGCAGCCATGGGGAGTCTTGCGAAAAGCGGGCGCGATAAGGTGACGATCATCGCCTCGCCATCTCTCGCCACGTTTGGTCTATGGGTGGAACAACTCCTTGCTGAAAGTACAGGGAAGCAGGGAACCGGTCTCATTCCCATTGCACAAGAGCCGGTCCTGAAACCAGGTGCGTATGGAACTGACCGATTCTTCGTCTATCTCAAGCTCAAAGGAGAGCGCAACAGACCGCTCGATCAAACAGTCCAACAGCTGCTCAACGCTCAACATCCGGTCCTTCAATTGGATCTACAAGATCGTTACGACTTAGGGGGCGAATTTTTTCGATGGGAGTTTGCGACCGCGGTCGCCGGACACATTCTTGGCATCCATCCCTTCGATCAGCCGAATGTTCAGGAGAGCAAGGACAACACCAATCGGGTCCTGGAAAGGTTCCGATCGACCGGACGACTTCCGGAACAGGCAAGCACCCCTCCAAAGGACATCGCGCAAGATCTGTCAAGTCGTCTGCAGCCGGGAGCCTATGTTTCCGTATTGGCCTATACCACTCCGTCACGTTCATTCGACACAGCGGTTCGTCGCCTTCGCCAAGTCCTGATGTCAGGACATCGGGTCGCCACGACGTTCGGATATGGACCCCGTTATCTCCATTCCACCGGACAACTGCACAAGGGCGGCCCCGCCTCGGGTATCTTTCTGGAATTCGTGGACCGCATGATACCGGATGTGACGATCCCCGATAAACCGTTCTCGTTCGGCACACTCGCGCAAGCGCAGGCGGCCGGTGATCTGGAATCTCTTCGAGCGCACCATCGTCACGCCGTTCGTGTGCAACTCGGGCCGGACCAAGCCGCCGCGGTCAATCGAGTCACGGCATCATTCAAGACGGCCGCCTCACGCCGGCGGCACACGACGGCGAAGAAGCGGCGTACACGTGCTCGGCGTTGACATGGCCGTCACCCCGGAAATTCACGTTTCGCGCGATGGTCGGGAATGGACGCAAGAAGCGGCCGCGTTCATCCTGTCCGCGTGCGAGCAGGCGATTCAGTCCACCGGTCGGTGTCTGGTTGCGCTTTCGGGAGGATCGACGCCGAAGACCCTCTACAGAACCTTATGCGAATCTGAGTGGAAGTCGCGCTTCAATTGGCCGCGAATCTTTTTCCTCTTCGGAGACGAACGATGCACGCCGCCTGAACATCCCGAGAGTAACTTTGGGATGGCCCAGGCCGAGCTCTTTCGGCCGTTGAACATTCCGTCAGACCATATCTATCGGATGAAGGGCGAATACCAAGACTCAACGGTCGCAGCGCAAGAGTATGAGAGGCAGCTTCGAGAATTGACGAAATGTCCTGTTCCAGAGTCACCGCGTCTAGACGTGATCCTCCTCGGCCTCGGGGAAGACGGCCATACCGCATCGCTCTTCCCTGGAACAGAAGCCCTACAGGAACAATCCAAGATCGTCACGGTCGGCCATGCCCCGACAGGTATTCGACATCGCCTAACGTTGACCCTAGGTGTTCTGAATCGGGCCGCTGTGGTACTGTTCCTGGTAACCGGTTCCGGTAAGGCCGAAATGGTTCGCCGGGTCATCGAGTCTGAATCCGACGCAGATCGTTCATTGCCGGCAGCGAGGATCTCACCGGAATCGGGCCGGCTCGTATGGATGCTTGATGAGGCCGCAGCGCGACGGCTTACGAAGTTATCGCACAAAGAGGGGACATGATTCTCGCGGGGGATATCGGCGGAACGAAGACCAACCTGGCGCTGTACGAGTGGACCACCGAGCGAGTGGAACCGTTGCGCCTGGAAAGTTTTCACAGTCGTGACTATCAATCCCTGGAAGACATTCTCGTAGAATTTCTCACGCCGCCGAAAGCGCCGTCCCCTCTGGATTCCGCGACAAACGAAAAGGAGGACCACAGCGAACAAGCCGGCAGTCCTCCGTCTGAGCCGGTACAGTTGTCGGCAGCCTGCTTCGGTGTCGCGGGACCGGTGATCGACAATCGATGTCAAACCACGAACCTCCCCTGGGTGATCGACGGCCGGGCCATCGCCAAACAGTTCACCATTCCGCGCGTGCAGTTGCTCAATGATCTGGAATCCACCGCCTACGGCCTCCTGTGGCTGCGCTCCGACGAGCTGGAAGTGCTGAATGCCGGAAATCCGCCGACCAAGCGGCAGGCGTTGGCGCTCATTGCCGCCGGCACCGGACTGGGTGAAGGGATCCTGTTCTGGGACGGCAAAACCTATCGTCCGATGGCGTCCGAGGGAGGCCACGCAGACTTTGCGCCGAACAACGATCAAGAGATCGAACTCCTTCGCTATCTCCGGAGTCAGTATCTCCACGTGAGCTATGAGCGGATTCTGTCAGGTCCCGGCCTTCATGCGATCTATGAATTTCTACGCGACACCAAAAAGAACGAGCCGACATGGCTCGCGGAAAAGATTAAAGCCGGGAATCCGGCCGCGGAGATTGCCCAAGCAGGGTTGCAGGGACAAGCCGAAATCGCCACACAAGCGTTGGAGCTGTTCGCGTCGATTTATGGCGCCGAAGCCGGGAATCTTGCCTTAAAGGCGCTCTCGCTCGATGGCGTGTATGTGGGCGGCGGGATCGCTCCCAAGCTCATCAAGAAACTTCAAGATGGGACGTTCATGAAGGCATTCATCAATAAAGGTCGGTACAAACGTCTGATGGGTCAGATGCCCGTAAAAGTGATCATGAACCAACAAACAGCCCTCATCGGTGCGGCCTCCGTCGCGGCCGCCATTTCCCTCCCGTCCGCGTCATGACCTCCGAAGATCTAGACAGTCTTAAAAAAGCCGCTGCGATAAAGGCGGTGGAATTCGTTCGCGACGGGATGATTGTCGGCCTAGGGACAGGATCGACCGCAAAACACATGCTGATCGCACTCGGCGCACTCGTCCGTGCCGGCATGAAGCTGCGAGGAGTGCCGACCTCCCAAGAAACCGCTGCACTGGCCAGGAAGGCCGGCATCCCTCTCGTTGACACGGAAGACCGATGGGATATTGACGTTGCCATCGACGGCGCCGATCAGGTGGATCAAAATTTCAATCTCATCAAGGGCGGCGGCGGGGCCCTCCTGAAAGAAAAGATTGTGGCGGCATCGGCCAAACAATTCATTGTCATGGTCGACCACACCAAGCAAGTCCCGGTGCTGGGAGGGTCTTTCCCCTTGCCCATCGAAGTCATTGCCTTCGGCTGGGGAAGTACCGCGCGCGAAATCGAATCGCTCACGAAAAGTCGTGTGATCCTGAGGGAACGAAGCGGAGTTCCGTTGAGAACCGAGTCCGGTAACCTTATTGTCGACGTCCATATGGATCGCATCGATCGGCCAGGAGACCTGGAGAGCGCGCTCAACCTGATTCCTGGCGTGGTGGAAACCGGTCTGTTCGTCCGTCGGACTGACGTCTTGATCGTCGGCACACCGCAAGGCGTCCAGACTCTTTATGCCGCTCGGAGGTGACGATTCAATCAACAGGCGAGAGATACTGCTGGATTTTCTTCGACAGGCCCGCTTCCTTCTGACCCTTCCAATAGCGTATACGTTCTGCGTTCCATCAGTGTCGCCCAGCGCCGCAGCAACGGCGATCAGGCCGAAAGGTGAAGAGATGAATCTTGACGATATTCCAGGCAGCAGTAATCCCTATCGACTCCCACGGCATGTTCTTCCCGCTCGCTATGACTTGCGGCTTGAACCGGATCTCACGACGGGGATATTTCAAGGCCAGGCGACTGTCGCGGTTTCAGTCAGCCAGACGACCCAGACCATCCTATTGAATGCCGTCGATCTCGTCATTACCTCGGCTGTGGTCGAAGGGTCGAACGGCCGGCGATTCGAGGCCTCCATCGAATTGGAGCCGTCGACCCAGCGTGTCCGGCTCTCTTGCAAGCAGCCCGTGACGCCGGGTGAATGGCGGCTGTCTCTTTCCTTTCATGGGAAACTGAACGATCAGCTCCGCGGGTTTTACCGCAGCACGTACAAAGACTCTTCGGGAGCCACCCAAACTCTGGCCGCGACACAGTTCGAAGCCACAGATGCGCGCCGGGCTTTCCCCTGTTGGGACGAACCGGATTTTAAAGCGGTCTTCGCGACGACGCTCGTTGTTGATCCGCAGCTCACGGCTCTCTCCAACACATCAACGGCGTCTGAGGCTCTGGAAAACGACAAGAAGGTCGTGCGCTTTGCCGATACCATCAAGATGTCGACCTATCTCGTGGTCTTCGTGGTCGGTCGTCTGGAAGCGACAGAGCCTGTATGGGTCGGCAAGACACCCCTTCGCCTGTGGACGGTCCCAGGAAAAAAGCCGCTCACGCCGTTCGGACAGGATATTGCGGCGGCATCGTTGAACTTCTTTCAGACCTACTACGCTATGCCCTACCCTGGAGACAAGCTCGATCTCGTGGCGATCCCGGACTTTGCTTCAGGAGCGATGGAGAATCTCGGCGCCATCACGTTCCGTGAAACGGCGCTCCTCGTGGATCAGCGTACCGGAAGCCATGCCGAACTCGAACGCGTGGCCGATGTGGTGGCCCATGAGAACGCCCACATGTGGTTCGGCGATCTGGTGACGATGGCTTGGTGGAACGGGCTCTGGTTGAACGAGGCCTTCGCGACCTTCATGGAGATGCTGGCCGTGGACGCGTGGAGGCCGGAATGGAAACGATGGGAAACGTTCAGCGTGGCCCGCGCAGCCGCGTTTTCCGTCGATGGACTGCATAGCACGAGGCCGATCGAATATCCCGTCCATGCGCCGAAGGATGCCGATGCGATGTTCGACATTTTGACCTATGAAAAAGGTGCGTCGGTTCTTCGGATGCTGGAGCAACACATCGGCTTCACGGCCTTTCGGGACGGTGTGCGGCAGTATCTTCGCACCCATGCCTATGGCAATGCCGATACGAACGACCTCTGGACGGCTCTCGGCACGGTCGCCAAGCAACCGGTTCCCGAGCTGATGAACGGGTGGATCTTCCAACCAGGCTTTCCCTTGGTGACGGTGGACGTGCGCGGTCAAGAACTGCTTCTTTCACAACAGCGCTTCACGTATGTATCGCAAGGGCAGTCCGCCGAGCAGATATGGCAGATCCCTCTCCAGATTCGACTGAGCATCGGGGAACGAACGGAACATCGACGGGTGTTGTTGACGGAACGGGAGACGAGCATCGGCATACCGGCCGGAGTCACCTCCGTGTTGGTCAATGAAGGAGGGCATGGATTCTATCGGGTCCGCCATCGCGATCCGCTCCTGCAGCAACTTCTCGATCAAGGCCTCGATCGTCTGGCGGCGATAGAACGGTTCGCCCTTGTCAGTGATGCCTGGGCTACGACGCAGGCCGGGGTCATGCCGCTCTCCGAGTATCTCCAGCTCACCGCGCATTTTAAGGGTGAACGAGACAAGAACGTGTGGATCGTGTTGCTGGATTCGTTTTCCTATTTGAACAGGCTCATCACTTCAGAGGATCGCGCAACATTGGAAGCCTTCGTTCGCGAGCGCGTGGGGGCGGCTGTGAACGATCTCGGATGGGATCCGCAGCCGAAAGAATCGGATCTCCTCCGGCAATTGCGGGGGGATCTCCTCGGCGCGCTCGGCAGGATGGGCAATGATCTTGCGACGCAACAGCAAGCGACAGAACGGTATCAGCGGTACCTGAACGATCCGTCCACCGCCGACTCGAATGTCGTGCCCGCGCTCGTCGCCATTCTGGCGCATACCGGAGACGGGGCACGGTACGATGAATTTTTAGCCCTTTATCGCACGGCGTCTACTCCGCAGGAAGAACGGCGGTATCTGTTTTCGTTGGCCTCGTTTCGGCACAAGGAATTACTCGCGCGCACGCTGGCCCGTACGATCAACGGCGAGATCCGCACACAAGATGCCCCGTTCGTCGTCGGAGCACTCATGATGAATGTGTATGGCCGTGAAGTCGCCTGGGATTTTGTGAGAGCCAACTGGGATCATATGGACCGGCTGTACCCGAAACAAGGTCTTAGGCGGATGTGCGCGGGAATTGCCGGGCTCGCCACGCCGGAACTCGAACAGGATGTGCGCGAGTTCTTCACCGCCCGCAAGATCGACCTGGGTGGGAAAACACTGGATCAGTATTTGGAACAACTGCGTATTGCCGTGGCTTTCCGGGAACGGGAAGGACGCACGCTTAAAGCTGCCCTCCTCGGTTCGCTAAAGACGTGAAGTGCGTGCTGCGATTATCACCGGCCCATACCGCTTCTTGACAATTCTTGGTCGGCATGCTGGGGAGCTGGCGCATCAATGGCACTCATGATCGTACAAGCGTGTCATCCGTCTGCGTAGACAACCGTGCACTCTTGGAGACATCGGCATGCACGGCCCGAAACATGCCAAAGCGACACAGCCCTGCCCCAAATGCCAGACGCATTAACAGGAACGTGGGCACTTCCCGCAATGATTTAATCAAGCCGACCATGCCAAACCGGACAATCCCTGCCGGACGGACAATTCCCTGCCAGATGGAATCGAGCCAGGAGGGTAAGGTTTCGGCAGTCCAATCCGCTGTGGTGACTTTACCCGCCACCAGTCCAGTTGCCTCCAGTAATTCTGAAAACCCCTCAATGCTGGAAAACGCTGGATGAGACCACTGATCCAGTAGTTGCCGCATCACTGGCTTTTCCCAAAAATTGAGTGGAACCTGGCGATCGTCTCGCTGATTCCAATCGGCAACAAGCAGAATTCCACCCGGTTTCAGAACGCGCAAGAGCTCTCGAGCAAATTGTGCCTTATCGGGCATGTGCGGTCCTGCCTCGACCGACCAGACCACATCAAAACTGGCATCGGGGAACGAAAGTGCCAGCGCATCATCAACCTGAAAGTGCGCATTCACCTCCGGGGAAGTCAGTTCTTGAGCACGTCTGACTTGCTGAGGGCTGATGGTGATTCCTGTGACTGCAAACCCATAATCCCGCGCCAGCATGCGACTGCTGCCCCCAATGCCGCAGCCCACATCTAACACTGTCCTACCGGGAGGAAGCTTGTCTAACCCACCCCAATGCACCATTTCATGCACAAAGTCTGACTTGGCTTTGAGAAAATCCTTTTTGCGCGGGGGAGAGCCATAGTGTCCCAGATGCACATGTTCGCCCCAGTAGAACTCTAGAATGCCGTCGTTCGTCCAGTCATCATAGGAATTGGCGACAGAATCGGCAGACTGATACTTGCGGGGAAAGAGCAGGTACAGCACGAATCCAATCAGCAGAAAGCCCAGGAGAAGGACGATCATCCATATGAACATATTCATCATATCGACTGTCTGAATGAACGAGATTGCATTAGCATGTATGAACCATACAAAGAAAGGGACACGAGTAACCGAGGGAACACCCAAACCCAGCTCTATTGATGAGCCAACAGAGACAAAAAGTGGCGTAGATTAGCCATGGAAATGCTACTCAGTCAATGCGAAGGGCACTGGAATCTCAGGCGACGCAATCCATTTAAGAGACGCCCACTCATACGCATATTCCCCGGTTGTCGCCGGGCTGTGAACCTCGTTACAATTGCCGCACGCCATTCGGAAATGAACATGCTTGATCTACGATGTCCGGCTTGCGGGGCGATCAAAATTCGCCTCGCAGCGAGAACGACTCTGCCTGATGCCGTCCTGAGTGGCTTGACCATTTATCCCTTTCGCTGTCAGCTGTGTGGCAGGCGATTTCGAACATTTCTCGGCCGTCGGACATCCAATCCGCGTCGAAGCTTTGAGCGCATCGACGTATCTTTTCCAGTCTGGTTTAGACATCGCGAATCCGCCTTCTCCTCTGAGACAACGAAGGAAGGGACGATCGACAACCTTTCGATTCGCGGATGCCGAATCCGTTCCACCATTCCGATCAGAATCGGCTCGCGGCTTGAACTGGAGTTCCAGTATTCCGACGATTCATTCCCGGTTACGATTGATGAGGCCGTTGTTCGGTCCGTCGTCGATGGCGCGATCGGCCTGCGCTTCACCCGGCTCCATCGAGACGATGAGCGGCGAATTCGACACATCGTCGATGTGTGGTTGCCTGAATTCCTATAATCGCGCCGGTAGCCTCCCAACCTAAGCCGCTGCCATAGCCATGATCCATCAGCTGGTTCTGCCTCGCATCACCCGTTAAATTCCCTCGCTTCGATCGCAAACTCACGACAGGTGTTTGGCGCGGCGGATTTGCTTACCAGGGTTTTGTCCGAACAGAAGCGAAAGGCAGACGAACGATCCTTTGGAGCAGATACATGAAGATGACGCTCACAGTCCCCAATATCAGCAGCGTCCATATGGACCAGAAGAGCGGCGGGTCCACCAGGGGCGTGATGTAGATGTATAGGTTTCCATTCTGGTGTACTCGCCACGGGATGCCGGGGGCAAGATAATGGCTTGCATATCGATATTCCGCTTCACCTCTGACGATCTTGCCAAGTTCGCGGTCCAGCAGCGTCAGCCAGTCGTGACTGAGCTGCGGAACGCCATGTGCACCGAAAAAGAGCGTATCGGAATTGGTAAGCTGCAACAGCCGACCGCTGTGTGTCTTGTACGCCAGCAGATCAGATCCCGGCGCAAAGGCAATGATGCCGCCAAGATGCTGATAGACGAAATCGCCCGTAAAGACCTGATTGCGGCTTCTGTCGAGCAGGATTATTGATTCCGTGGTATGCCCAGGCATGTTAAACACGTCCAGCTTACGGTCTCCCAAATCAATCACGTCGCCATCGGCAATGAACGCGGCCACCTTGAGCGGTCGTCTTTCAATGTCCAGCGATTCCCAGGGGCCGATGGTAAAGACACCGTCTTTGACATTAGTGCGGATTTCCGGTCGGTCGATAAGATTGGTGCGGTTGAATGTTGTTGCGTCTCCGATATGGTCATAATGAAAGTGGGACAGGATAAGCGTGATGGGTTTGGCCGTGTAGTGCTCCGCTATTGCGCGCATGGATCGCGATCCGGGAGGACGTTCGCCGCTGCCTGCATCGAACATGATGGCTTGCGCGTCCCCGATGATCAGATAGCTGGTGTTGTACTGAGAAGATTTTGGTTCGTTAATGGCGAAGGTCTGACTGTCAATTGCTTCGACCGCGTACCAGTCATCAATCATCGTCGAAGTGAGACTGTAGGTTTCTCCTTGCTTCACGTCGCCGAACACCTCGGTTGAGTCGACAATCCTCTCAAAGCATCCGGCAAGACCGAGACACACAAGCATCGAAGCGACAACCGCCCCATGTCTTATTGCACCGGACGGGATGGACAAATGTTGGGTATACACCTGTAGGTAAGGCGTATCACAAGGCAGGACAACAATAAATACCCAGGTAACTATTATTACGCAATCACTCGTGGCGAAGCACCGCCAACGGAGGTTGGCCCAGAATGCGATAGGTGCTGAGAAAACCGACCGACACCGTCAAGGTGATCGTCGCGATCACGCCTATGGCCAGCACGGCTGGCTGAAGATTCCACGATAACTCAAACACGGTCTCAAGGACCGCCCAAGACAATGCGCTGGCCAGCGTGCTGCCGAGAAACCCGCCCAGGGCTCCAAGCAAGGCATATTCGACCGCAAAGGAGCGGGCGATCACGCTACGTGTCGCTCCAAGGGCTTTGAGAATCACGGATTCATACAGACGGCGATAACGCGTCGCCGCCAAGGCTGCCGCCATCACCACAGCTCCCGATAGGACACAGAACAGCGCCACGGCACGGATAGCGAGAGACAGTCGATCGAGCACGCGCGCAAAGCTGTCGAGGACATCTCCGATGTTGATGGCCGTCACATTCGGGAATGAGGCCACCACTGCTTGCTGGAGCGGCACTTCCTCGGATGGAGCGACTCGAGCGGTTGCCACGTAGGTGTGGGGAGCACCGTCGAGGGCACCCGGGGACAAAATCATGTAGAAGTTGGTGGAGAAGTTTCCCCATTCCACTCGGCGAATACTGCTGATCTCTCCGGTGATGGACGCACCTTGTATGTCAAGTTCCATCGTATCTCCGACTGTCAGGCCGAGTTGCTTCGCAGCCTCTTCTTCGATCGAGATCAGAGGTTTGGTGAAGACTTGTCCCGCTTTCCACCACTTGCCCTGAATCACCGTGTTGTCTTTGGGAAGCTCCTGGAGGAACGTGAGGACATACTCTCGTGTCAGAAACCACTTTTTTCGCCGCTCTTCCTTCTCGGAGGCCTTCTCACGTTGCTCTTCTGCCTCCGATGTGGCTTCAAGTTTGACCGGTTCCCCCTTAAGGGCAGCAAGGCGAGAGCGCACCAACGGTGTCAACCGAGGGGTCGAGTCGCCGGCTCGTTGATGGAGGAGCCGCAGAAACTCACCGGTCTGATCCGGCTGAATATCGATGAAGAAAAACGTCGGGGAATCAGTCGGTCGATTCTCGCCCACCTGCACGAGTAACGACCGTTCGACGAGCGACACGGTCGTCACGACCATCACCCCGATTCCAATCGCGATCGTGATGCCCACCGCCTGGCTTCCCGGGCGCATCACATTTCCCAGCGCTTGGCGAAGGACGAGGCGCTCGGGACGAGGCCATTTCTTGACCGCTGCCAGGACGGCACGGGCTGACGCCCCCAACAGAAGAACCGCTGCTCCAAACGCCAGAATGAACAGCAGGCCGACTTTCCAGGACCCCGCTTGCCACACGGATAAGAGAGCCAACCCCAGGCCGATCCCGCTCGATACGATTCCTTTGATGGGGTCAAAGTTTTCCCAGACCGTCCACCATCGGAATCTCTGCTGCTTTCGAGCCGGGGCAAGCGGAGCGACATCACGGCGAAAGATCCGAGCCGGTTTGACTTCACGGATCGTGAGCAGCGGCCACAGGGTGAACAGCAACGTGGACAGTATGCCCAATGCCAGACCCTTCGCGAGAGGCGTGAAAGCAAGGTTCATCGCGCCTTTCGTGAATCCCAACTGCTCGAGAAGATCCGACGCCACCAGAGCCGCAATCATCCAAGGGAGTCCCTGATGGAGGAGGACGCCGATAATGAGGCCGACCAGACTTCCGACCAGCCCAAGGATCATCGCCTGCAATCCATAGGTTCCGATGATCGTTGGAGAATCCGCGCCGACTGTCTTCAACACCGCGATCGTATTCAACTTTTCTCGCACAAAGGCATGAACCGAAGTTGCGACTCCCAGACCGCCCACGAACAGCGCCGTCAATCCGATCAGTCCCAAGTACCGGGTCAGTTGTTCCAGCGACTGCTTCAGTTGTGGTTGGGCGTCCCGGTATGTCGAGACACGGGCAGATTCAGGTGTCAGGCGTGTTCTCAACTCATACAGCAGAGGCTCAGGCGCCATGTTGCCAGGGACTTTCAAGAGATAGCGTTCACGGATTCTGCTGCCTGCTTTGATCAGCTCAGCCGCATCAAGCCCCTCTCGCGACATCAGGATGCGGGGACCGAGGCTGAACGCATTGGCCATGCGATCGGGTTCCGTCCTGATCACACCGGTGATGACGAACTGACCTTGACCGATCTTGAGCCGGTCGCCGACGGCCAACGCCATTCTGATTAAAAGCGACTCCTGCACTACGACTCCGAAACAGGTACGCCCAGGGCACCCTCGAGTTTGTTGGTGAAGGAGTTCCGCTAAGTTGCTGTTGGGCTCCAATCGCAGCGAGCCATACAGCGGGTACTCAGGTTCGACGGCCTTGAGCTCAACGATCTGTGTCAGCTGGCCAGTGGTGGAAGGTTCTGCCGGCGCCGCCATTGCGACCAGTTCGCTGATATGCGTGCGCGAGATTCCACGATCGCTCAGTGAGTCCAAGATTGCCTGGCCGTTCGGACTGATCTGCCGCGATAACCGGATCTCCAGGTCGCCTCCCAGCAAGCCCCGCGCTTCTTTGGTGACGGTTTGCTCCACTTGCGTACCGAAGAGGGAGACGCCCGTCAATGCGCCGACGCCGATGGCGATACAGACCAAAAAATACAGAAAATGTCGCCACGCCGCGCGTGTCTCCCGCCATGCCATCTTGAACATGAAGGATGTCATGAATTTGATTCGGCGGGGGAATCGGAAGGTGAACGATCGGCGGAGAAGACTCGGTCAGAGCCTGGCAGCCCGGCCGGGAGGTCATCGACAAATTCGGAATACGAGGGCATGGTATCCGACTCCAGGCGTCCGTCGCGGAGCGAAACCACCCGCTGCATCGAAGAAGCCAGCGTGGCATCGTGCGTCACGAGCACAAGGGTGGTGCCGTGATCTCGGTGAAGAGAGAGCAGCAACTCGATGACATGGGCGCCGGTCGAGCTGTCGAGATTACCTGTCGGCTCATCGGCCAGCAAGATCGGTGGCCGGCAAGCAAAGGCGCGAGCCACTGCGACCCGTTGCTGTTCACCACCGGACAATTGCACTGGATAGTGCCCCATGCGGTCGGACAACCCGACCGCGTCGAGCAGTTCTGCCGCACGACCACCGGCCCGACCCACTCCGCTAAGCTCCAACGGAATAGAGACGTTCTCGATTGCCGTCAGGGTGGGAATGAGATGAAACGATTGGAAGATATACCCTACTTTTTCCCGTCTGAATCTGGCCATCTGGCTCTCGGCCATGCCGACGATGTCGGTTCCATCCAGCTCGATCGCTCCGGTGGTCGGCCGATCCAGGCCGGCCATCAAACCGAGTAATGTCGACTTTCCACTCCCTGAAGGTCCCACGATGGCCACGGTCTGTTTGGCCGGAATTTCAAACGAGATGCGGTCGAGGATGGTGACAGAACGCCCCGCCGCGGTTAAGACCATCGAAATCTGTTTCACGTTGATCATTGAGAATCCTTTTTGCCTCAGAACGAGACCATAGAGAATGATATTATACTGTACCGAAGAAGTGAGCGACTGTTGTGTGGGATCATGTTACGAGCCAAGCGATTTCACCATATACTCTTGCCGGTGTTCATCATGCTTCTCTGGACGTCCACGACCGAAGGCGTCTCCTCCTCAACCTCGGACACCAGGCCCCGCATCGTGGCCTTTGGAGACAGTCTCACCGCCGGACTCGGGGTACAAGCCGATGAGTCCTACCCCGCCCAACTCCAGCGCAGGCTGGATCACCTGAACTATCAGTACCGGGTGATCAATGCCGGTGTCAGCGGCGACACCACGGCCGGTGGATTGCGCCGCGTGCCGTGGATTCTCAACAACAAGCCTGAACTGGTGATTGTCGAATTGGGGGCGAACGATGGACTCCGGGGGCTCAGCGTCGATCAAACCAAGAACAATCTCCGCCAGATCGTTCAACGCCTGCTGGAGGCCGGCACGACCGTCGTCTTGGCCGGCATGAAACTACCGCCGAATTACGGACAGGATTACACCGCGAGCTTCGAAGCCGTCTTCCCGGCGATTGCCCACGAATATCACCTTCCCTTGATTCCATTCTTTCTTCAGGGGGTTGGCGGGTCGTCGTCACTGAACCAGGCGGACGGCATTCACCCGACAAAGGAAGGTTACGAGATTATCGTTGAGCAGGTGGTGAACGTACTCAGACCCGTGCTGAATGAGCGAAGACAGAAATCATGACTCGCTCACGGGCGGAGTTGAGTGCGTGACGTTCCCCTCGGAACTTGCGAGAAGTGAAACAAGAGGACCTGCAGTTGAACAAGAGGACGTGACTCGTTACGACTTCTTGAAAAAGGTATCATAGACGCCGTAGACGAGGATCACTCCGATCAAAAAATAGTACAGACCGGTGATTCCGCTATAGTCCGGAGCCCCTCCTCCCTCTGGGGCGTTGGCCATCGCCGGCAACGCGTGGCTTAGCAGAACACCGGTTATCAGACCCATACCTGAAAGTAGCTGTTTCATCTCCGTCTCCCTCCAAATCGGACAAGCAAAAGAAGGGCGTATTTTACTGGACCTCAATTGGAAGGCGCAAGAGGCATTAGAAGCGGAAGTAGGCGCGTAAATGATGGGGGAAATAGCTATTATAGAGGGGGATTCTTGACCGCTGCTCTGAGTGCTTCCGCGACTTCCTTGAAAGAACCGGCGAGCTTATCGAACTGAGAACCCTTCTGAAGCATGTCGCGAGCAGCCGCTTGCATCTGTTCATCATAGCGGACCACCTCGGCCGTCAACTCACCGACTCTGGTGAGCGTCTCTTTATATGTTGCGATTTGGCGTTGAAGCTCTTGTACCGTCATCCGTGTGGTGTCTATCTGCGCCGTTGCAGTTTGGAGTTGTTGAGTCAGGCGTCCCACGTGCGCATGATGACCGTGCAAATCGGCTTCCAGCTGACCAAAAGCGTCTTCACTTTCGCGGCATCGTTCCTCAAGATTTATAATGGCTCGGATCCATGTCGAGATTTCTCCGGGGCCGAGTTTGGGAGGTTCGGGAAGCACCTCTTGCTTCCCGATCGCTTTCGTCGCCGACTGCAACCACTCCATAAGTTGCATGATTTCGTTGAGCTTAACGTCGACTGCAGGCGCTTGCATGGTGGGCGCCTTTCCATTCGTCGGAGAATCGACCTGCGGTAGCGGTTTCGATTCTTTTGGAGACCCCGGTTTGCGCGCTTGCCGAGGTTGGGCCCACCGATGGTATTCCAGCAGGACCGCGATGCAATGTCGGCACATGGGCTCTTCAGCAGCCGTGCAGGAACATTTCGAGATGAGATGACCGTCTTTCAGCCGGATGGTTTGCTCGTACAAACCCGAGTTGCCGATGACGGCCGAAGTGATCTGGGAGTCGTCGGCTTCCACAATACGAACCCGATTCTCGGTCAGGTATTGTTGACCGATTTGATAGGCGGAAGCTTCGCTCACGGCCTTGATCATCTGGGGGTCTAGCAACCCGAGCCGCTCCGCGCTGCAAGGAATCTTATTTCGCATCTTCGACACCCGAGTCTCTAAGACGCCGAATTATGAGAATGATTCTATCAGTGTGACGAGCGAACGAAATCCTGTCAAGCGCTGATCAATTTTGAGTTGCTCTTGGATGGTGGCGCGGTGGAACGCACGGTGAGACGGACCTACCGGCAGGGTTGGGAAGGCTGTCGCTTACCCATAGGCGTCAGCCAGATGTAATCTGCAATGGGTTCCCGCAAGAGCGCGCGTACGTCATCCGTTCGGCTTGCGTCAAACGAAACCATATAGACGGTTACCTGTTTGACAGCACCTCCGAGACGCCTGGCAACCCGCTTCGGCACGGGGAGGTTGTACTGGACATGGCCTCCTCCGGTATAACTTACGATGATGTGGCGGACACCGCCGGCACGTCGGAGTTCTTCCTGCCTGATAGCCAGCGTCTTGGCCATGCCCTCATCACGAACCATCGATGCTTCGTACATCGTTCGGTAGTGCTCCTCGGTTCCTCCATGGCACCGCCTCAGCTGGTCGACAATCCTTTCCCGGTAAGCAGGATCGTCAACGATATCTTCTTGAAGTATTTCCCAGTCGGCCCATTCCGGCTCTTGTTTGGCCTGGTCAAGCCCTAGTTTGACGACGCGACGAACCAACGGTTTGGGAGGGTTCATCGCTCGGACAGATATCCGATGGTCGCGAGCAAACGTGACGAGCGGGGCATAGTCTTCAAACGCTCCACCCCAGTTTTGTTTCCAGCGCACCTGTTCCAAAAACTCGTTCGTAACCGGCTGAGTCGTCGATATGTAGCCGTCCAGTGCTTGTTGGCCGTCCCAGCCGAACATCTCCATGCCGATCGTCGGGTCGATGCCGTCGGCGACCAGTTGGTCCAATACTTTCAGTGCGGCTTGGATATGGGACGGGTTGTGATGCTCCTCCCCCAGATACACAATGTCGTGACGCTCCAAGTCCTTGATCCACTCCGAAAAAGGAAGGGTGCGACCGGTTTGGGTCTCGAGAATTTGCCAGGGCTGCCATCCACCATCACTGGAGCCAGGGTTGCTATGGCGCTCAACCGCGCAACTGGCCGTGAACGTCAGAAGGCAGGCCAGCAGGCCCAGCATGACGGCCGACTTCCACTTTCCAGAGGCAGCAAATCCGAACTGTGTTCCCATGGATTCAGTCCTACCACACCGATTGAGCGTGAACAAGCGGACTTGACGCTATTGTTTGAACGCTACTATGCTCTTGATGTAGTCTCGTTGAATCCCTGATACACAAAGCCGATCACTCTCCGATGAATCCCGACCCGCTCGCTGAATTCCGCCGTGTCGTGAGCCATCGCGCCCGCCGGTCTCCAAGACAATGGGACGCATCAAAGCAGCTGATTGAAAGGACCACTCTTCCTTCCACCCTTCTCCGGCTTCACCAGACCATTCGGGAAAGAGACCTTCCGGTTTTAGTGAAGAAATCCCTGCTGCGTCTTTTCGAATCGCAATCGGCACAATCCGTTCAGGACCTCGACGGAGAGGGTCTGAGATCCGTGACCGGTTTCCCCCCGGCCAAAGCGCTACGGTCGCTCAGTGTCTTTTTTGAACTCGTTCCGGAACCGGGAGCAAGATGGCCGCAGACTCGCCTATCAAATGCAGAGATCGAAGAAGCGATCCGCAATCTGAAGAATCCATTCGACCTCCTTCATCGCGCAGACGTGGCTTCTCTGTTGGATATCGGAGCCGGTGATCTCTCGTTCGCTGAAGAACTGGTTGATCTCTATGGGCCGGCGCTTATGCAGCAGAACCGAGAGTTTATTCTCCATTGCCTGGATCGACTCGATCCTCTTTCGAGGCTGGGTGGACCGCTCCATGCGAATCCGGAGAGGCTGCGGCGACTACAGCAGGAACCCGGGCTTTCGTTCTCCTTCTACAGTAACCAGAATATGTTCGAGCTTGGACAGCTGGATGAGCAGGAGTTGTTGGCACCTCGATATACCATTGCCACCTGTTGGGCTCCGGCCACGCCCACCTTTGCGTATGAACCGACGCGGCTCTCTCAGGCACTCATCAGGCAGGAATTGGAGCGGACCAAGGGCGTATTTCACCAGACACGCTTTGGAAAGGAGCCTGCCTTGGAAGTTCAACATGGTGATCGCGCCCTTCTTTTCCCTCCTTGGAAGTTCGAGATCGCCGGACCCGTCGCTCTCCTGAATCTGCTTGCCCGTCGTGGATCTGTTTGCGTGCTGGGCTCAGTGGATGCGCAAGTCTTCTGGGAACTCCTCGGGCAGCTTCTGGAGAATCCACACTATCGTCCACAGGACGAGCCATTTACCGCCGTCAATCTGCCGAAGATTTTCGGCAAGGTCTACGATGTGCTGGCCGCTCTGCCGGTCGGTGAATCGGTTGATCTCGCCGAGTTGGCGGCTCTTCGGCATCAACCTCCGACATCGACTCCATCTCGTTCACTGGACGGCTTGGATGGGACCTTCCGGTATGTCCGTATCAGCCGAGGCGCAACGTTTCCAGGCACTCCCGCGAGCAGTACCGCTCGGAAGTTTTCCTCTATGATCGAAGAAGTTCCCCCGTGGATGGTCACCCTTGTCCAGGCTTAGAGCGCTCATCGAACACCTCCGCCCAGCGCCAAGATCCTAGAGGCGCAAAAAACATGAATAATTGACCGTCTTTAGACCCTTTGTTAGACTTCGATTGTGTCCGATCACCAAGCAACTCTACAGCCACTTCCCACACGTTAGTCCCAAGATGAATTCAACGCAGACCATTCAGGCCATTCAGGAGAATATTGCCCGAGTTATCAAAGGGAAACCGCATGTCATCGAGATGAGCATCGTCGCCCTCCTGGCGCGAGGGCATCTCCTCATCGAAGATGTGCCGGGGGTTGGGAAAACCACGCTCGCTCATAGTCTCGCGCGATCGCTCGATTGCTCCTTCAAACGCATTCAATTCACGAGCGATCTGCTGCCGTCCGATATCGTGGGAGTCTCCATTTTCAACCGCCAGAAGCAAGCCTTTGAATTTATCCCGGGTCCGATTTTTGCCAATGTCGTACTGGCGGATGAGATCAATCGAACGACGCCCAAAACGCAGAGCAGTCTCTTGGAGGCGATGAGCGAAGCGCAGATCTCGTTCGACAACAAGACCTATCCCCTGAGCCAGCCGTTCATGGTCATCGCGACGCAGAATCCCGCTGAATACCATGGGACCTTTCCACTCCCCGAGTCACAGCTCGATCGGTTCTTGATGCGGCTTCGCATCGGCTACCCATCGCACGAAGAGGAAAAGAAGGTCCTTGATCGAGCGCAATCCCTCCACCCGGCTGAGGAGCTCCAACCGCTGATCACGGCACAGGATGTCCTTCTGCTCCAGGAGCAGGTCGATCGGGTGCTCATGGAGGAGAGCATCACGGACTACCTCCTGGCTGTTGTCCAGAGCACCAGGCAGTCGGACCTGCTGTCTTTGGGGGTGAGCACACGAGGAGCGTTGGCGCTGAGCCGGGCTGCTAAGGCATTGTCGCTCGTTCGCGGTCGGACCTATTGTGTGCCGGATGATGTCAAGGAGCTTGCCCCCATCGTGTTGTCTCACCGCATCATGGTTGCGCGCACGCAGAGTCTGCACCAACGAAGTTTTGAGCAGGCCGAGCGGATCATCCAGGATTTGGTCGAGTCGATTCCTGTTCCGGTCTAGGTCTCGCCTGAAGTCTGCCGGCCGGCGTGGAGCGAATGGCACATGCCTTTTCAATCTCCTTCCTTCGTTCGGCGGATGTTTCGCCACCGCTCAACACGCGTGACCTCAGTGGGCATTCAGTTCCTGATCTTCACCCTCGCCATTGGCGCGGCTGCCATAAATACGGGTAACAACCTCTTCTATCTTCTGCTGGCCATGATGCTGAGCCTCATTTTGGTCTCAGGAATCGTGGCGGAATACTGCCTCCGGCGGCTGGAATTCCACCGCCATCTTCCCGATCTGCTCTTTGTGAACGAGCCCGTCACAGCGACCCTGGTGGTGAAGAACCGCAAATCGAGGCTCCCCAGCTTTTCATTGAAGGTATTTGACGTCAGCGATGGTCGCGATCTGGATCGCGGGGTCGACGTTTCCCAACTTCCTCCAGGCGGCAGCCGCCTGTTGTCGTATCCCTTGATTGCCACGCGCCGCGGGAAGCTCCAATTGGAGGGCGTGCGCATCGCCACGGAGTTTCCCTTCGGACTCTTCATGAAAAAGGCCTTCTATCAAGTCGAAGGGACAGCCGTCGCCTGTCCGGAGATCAAACCGCTTGAAGACACTCTGTTACGAGGTCTTCACGTCACGGGGCAAGAGCAAAGCGTCTATCGACGAGGCCATGGCAACGATTTGTATAATCTACGGCTGTATCAGGCCGGGGATGACTCGCGAAGTATTCATTGGCCGACGACGGCACGGACCTCGCAATTGACGGTTCGAGAAACTGAGGCCGAAGACCAACGCCGAGCCGTCGTTCATTTGCCGACCATTGCTCCGGTCAGCCATGACGCCTTGTTTGAACGAGCAGTATCCCTGACCGCCTCCATCGTTCACTACCTGGCACATCGAGGCTATCTCTTCCAATTGCTTCTCGGGACATCGCGCTCTTCGTTTGGCCAGGGGGAAGCCCACTACTTCGAACTCCTGCGCATGCTCGCCCTCTGTGAACGACGCGCTCCAACTACACAGTTCGTACTATCTGAAGGACTGGGCGCCGACTGTCCAGAAGTCGAAGGGGGGACCCTGATTGTGGTGCGGTCATGGCGCGGACCAGAGGATGTCAAGGCAGAGGACCTTACCCTTCTGATCAACGGAGAAATGGTGGGTGGAGTTTCACATGTCCTTTGATCAGGCCCTTCGACTCACGTCGATTCTGCTGGCATCGGCGTCCTTCATAGGGTTGACGCTCGGAGCCGGTTTGCCTGGATGGCTGGCGGCGCTGGCCGGGGCTTCCCTGATCCTGGTGCTCTCGAGGAACTTAAGAGTTGGATCGATTGAAAATCTTGCAACGCGCACTCCCTTCTCGACCACCGGATGGAATCTGCTTGTGATCGTCGGCTTTCTTGGATTCTGGGTGGACATGTTGTGGGTTTCTGGTGAGCTCCTGCCCGCGGGAATTCACTTCCTCATGATCCTCATGATCATCAAGCTGTTCAACCTCAAGCTTCGTCGGGACTATCTGCATCTCTATGCCATCAGTCTTGTGGCAATCCTCGCATCTGGGTCTCTGACGACGGATCTCTGGTATCTCCCGATTTTCCTACTCTATCTTATTACCGGAGTTTGGACGCTCCTTCTGTTCCAGCTCACCAAACGATCCGAGGGAATGATGGGCTTCGGAATGTCGGACCAGATTCGGCAGGAACAACCGGAGTCTCTCTGTCGGGTCACTCCACAACTCTTCTGGTTTGCGAATGGATTGGCGCTGGCCACCTTTGGGATGACCTTGGTGATTTTCTTCACAATCCCGCGAGTCAGCGCGGGGTTTTATCAGAAAGGCTTCGGTGAGAACATTCGGACGTCAGGTTTCTCCGACACGGTGGACTTAGGAGCCATAGGACCCATCAAACGAGATCCCAGCGTTGTCATGCGGGTCGAATTGATCGATCGCTCGCCGCACGAAACGGACAGGCTGTACGTTCGAGGGGTCGCGTTTGATAGGTACGACGGTCAAAGATGGACGAACAAGCTGAATTATCGGAGAAACCTACACGAAGAGGCTGCAGGTACATTCGTTGTCCGAGGCAGCCGATCTTCTCTCCCGTCCCGCTTCGGGGAGGTCGTTCACCAGAAGATCCTCCTCGAACCGCTGGACACCCCGGTCCTCTTCGGAGCGCCTTTCATTGAGAGCGTCAACGGAAAGTTTCCGACCGTCCAGTCCGATCTCATCGGTTCAGTCTATCTGCCGTTTCCCAGTTCCTCACGGATCGAATACACGGTCGTTTCTCGATCCAATCCTGTGTTGCCGGTAGACCTGGGTTCCGAACCGGGTCAATACTCCGAATCATTTGCCCGACATTTCTTACAACTCCCCACCTATTCCGAGCGGATCGGTGCCTTGGCGCGAGACATCACGCAAACGCAACGTAGCCTCTATGAAAAAACCGCTGCAATTCAAACATACCTGACGCAGAACTATCGCTACAGTCTTGAGGCGCCCCTTGCGGAACAGGACCAACCTCTTGAGGAATTTCTCTTCTCCCGCAAGACCGGTTATTGCGAACACTATGCGACGGCCATGGTAATCATGCTCAGGACCATCGGAATACCCGCGCGCCTCGTGACGGGGTTCCTGGCTACGGAATGGAACGAGTATGGAAATTACTATTTGGTAAGGCAGCAGGACGCCCATGCGTGGGTCGAAGTGCATCTGCCCAATTCCGGGTGGATCATGATGGATCCGACCCCTTCGTTAATCGAAAACGTCGGCAGTGAGTACCCGGCGTGGCAAGCTGTGGGACGAATGATGGACAGCATTCGGCTCCACTGGAGCCGGTTTTTTGTGCAGTACAGCGCAGCGGATCAGCTTGCTGTTGTTCGAGAATTGAAAGCCGGAGGTACATCGGTCAGAAATAAGGCCTTCGATTCCATGACGGCACTCTTCAGCCCATTCATGAATCTAGCCAGGGGAATGACCGAATACGTGGTCAAGGGAACCATGCACCCTTCGGGGAAATTGCTGAGTTTCATACTGATTGGATTTGCAATTTTGTTGTGGTTCGGCATGAAGCGGCCATGGGTAAGTGGAAGGGCCCGGAAAAAGACAACGCGCGACGAGCAGGCCATCGTGCAGCTCTACAGACAAATGATCAAGCATCTCGCCGGGAAAGGCATTTCGAAGCCAACTACCATGGGACCCCTCGAATTTGTTCGAATTGCTCAAGCGAAATGGAGCGAAGCGGATTCAGCCGTCGCGCTTATTACAGAACTGTATTGCCGAACACGATTTGGTCGGGCACTGTTGACCACAGAAGAGCTGCGACGAGCGGAAAATAACCTTCGCCACCTAATAGCCTTACCAAAACCCTAAGAAACTGAGAACGCGACAACCTGTTCGCTCTTTTCCAAGTGCGAAGGTGCAAGGCTTGTGATGGGTTCAAATCCGGCGCGAAGTTGTAAGGGTGCTTGGAACGGGAAAAGGGATTTGAACCGCTCTCCGTCGTCAGCTCAACCCTGAAGCATGTCTCGCTGACTCCTGCAGAGGGGGCCAGCCCCCTCGCATGCTCCCCGCGAAGTGGGCACACCCCCCTCGGCACCCCTTGTCGAGGGTTCAAATCAATTGAACTTGGATGTTGGAGCGGGAAAAGGGATTTGAACCCTCGACCCTCGCCTTGGCAAGGCGATGCTCTACCACTGAGCTATTCCCGCTCGAGAGGCTTGAGGAGCGGAGTGTACTGGCCTCTCAGTACACTGTCAAGCGAGGAATCCAATGCGATCTGAATAAAAACAAGGGTTACCAATTCTACAATGTTACGTTCAGGTAACGCACCAAAACTGGTCGACACTCGAATCCATAAATACCTAATATTACAAACTATATTCGTATAGTCTGCTCTACGGCTCAGCCCTGCGCAGTCCAGCAGTGATACTATAACTACTCATCATGTCTTCCTGATGACCTAAAATTCAGAAAATAGAAAGTAAAAAGTAATCTATTATTTCAGTAACTTATGATTCCTTTCCAAAAGAATGACCGAGTCCATCGTGTGGTTTGAATATTGCGAACGCCCTTGATGAAATTCTTTGCACCTGATTTCTGGATACCCATTATAGGCTTGGCTAAAGAAAAGCTAAGTAAGCAAAGCGGAAGTGAGTCCCGTTCAAGCTCATAAATGTTGAGGAGGTAGCTACAATGTTCTTGTCACGTCGCCAATTTCTGAAGGTCTCCGTCGGCACGGTCGCCGCTGCCGCCGTGGCGGACAAGGTCCTGGCGTTGACCGCGCTCCAGCCGGTGATCGAGGTGGGCAATCCCCTGGGGGACTACCCGGACCGCTCTTGGGAGCGCGTCTATCATGACCAGTATCGGTATGATTCCTCCTTCACGTGGGTCTGCTCGCCCAACGATACGCACGCCTGTCGGATTCGGGCCTTTGTGCGCAACGGCGTGGTCATGCGCGTGGAGCAGAACTACGACCACCAAACCTATGAGGACTTGTACGGCAACCGGGGGACGTTCGCCCATAATCCCCGCATGTGTCTGAAAGGGTTTACCTTCCACCGGCGGGTCTACGGGCCCTATCGGCTGAAGGGCCCCTTGATGCGGAAGGGCTGGAAGCAGTGGATGGATGATGGCTCCCCGGAAGTCACCCCCGAAACCAAGCGGAAGTATAAGTTTGACAGTCGCTTCTTGGACGACATGCTGCGGGTCTCGTGGGATACCGCGTTTACCTATGCGGCCAAGGCCATGATTGTGATCGCCACCCGCTACAGTGGGGAAGCCGGGGCGCGGCGGCTGCGGGAGCAGGGGTATGCGCCGGAGATGATCGAAATGATGAAGGGCGCGGGCACGAGGTGCTTTAAGCATCGCGCTGGAATGCCGGTCCTTGGCATCATCGGCAAGATGGGTAACACCCGGATGAATGGCGGGATCAATGCCTTGCTCGATACCTGGATCCGCAAAGTCAGTCCTGATCAGGCACAGGGTGGTCGCTATTGGTCCAATTACACATGGCACGGGGATCAGAATCCTTCTCAGCCCTTCTGGTCCGGGGTTCAGGGGTCGGACATCGATCTTTCCGACATGCGTTTTTCAAAGCTGAACACGAGCTGGGGCAAGAACTTCGTCGAGAATAAAATGCCGGAAGCGCACTGGAAGTTGGAGTGTATCGAGCGCGGCGCCCGCGTGGTCGTCATCACACCAGAATACAATCCAACTGCCTATCGAGCGGACTATTGGATGCCCTTGCGTCCGGAGTCAGACGGTGCATTGTTTTTGGGCGCGATGAAAATCATTGTCGACGAAAACATGCATGACACCGATTTCTTAAAGCAATTTACAGACGCGCCTATCTTGGTGCGCACAGATACCCTGCAATACTTGGATCCGCGTGATGTGGTGGCGGACTATAAGTTCCCCGATTTTTCACACAGCTACTCGGGCCGCATTCAGTCCCTGAAGCCCGAACAAATTGAGCGACTCGGCGGAATGATGGTCTGGGATCTCAATAAGAAACAGGCTGTTCCTCTGCATCGAGAGCAAGTGGGGTGGCATTACATCAACAGCGGTATCGATGCCGCCCTCAACGGCACCTACCGGGTAAAGCTGCTCAACGGCCGTGAAATCGATGCGATGCCGGTCTGGCAGATGTACTTGGTCCACTTTCAAGACTACGACCTGGATACCACGCATCAGATCTGCCGCACTCCGAAGGATCTCATCGTACGCTGGGCACGGGATTCCGGTACGATCAAGCCCGCCGCGATTCACAACGGCGAAGGGGTCTGCCACTATTTCCACATGACGCCGAACGGGCGTGCGGCTGCGATGGTCCTCATCATTACGGGCAACGTCGGCAAGTTCGGCACGGGGCAGCATACCTGGGCCGGTAACTACAAAGCCGGTTGTTGGACTGCAACACCTTGGTCCGGTGCTGGTCTGTCAGTCCACACCGGCGAAGACCCCTTCAACATCACCTTGGACCCCAACGCCCATGGAAAAGAAATTAAGACAAAGTCCTACTATTACGGCGAGGAAGTTGGGTACTGGAACCATGGCGATACGGCCTTGATCGTCAATACGCCGAAGTACGGCCGCAAGGTGTTCACCGGCAAGACCCACATGCCGACACCAAGCAAGTTCCGTTGGGTGGTCAATGTCAATGTCTTGAACAACGCGAAGCACCATTACGACATGGTGCGCAACGTCGATCCGAACATCGAATGCCTCATCACGCAGGATATCGAGATGACGTCCGACGTCAATCACAACGATATCGCCTTTGCCTGCAATTCCTGGATGGAATTCACCTATCCGGAAATGACCATCACGGTCTCTAATCCGTGGGTCCAGATTTGGAAAGGCGGCATTCGTCCTTTGTACGATACTCGCAACGACCTGGACACCTTCGCAGGCGTTGCGGCGAAACTGTCGGAGATGACCGGCGACAAGCGTATGAAGGATTATTTCGCTATGGTCTACGCGAACCGCGTGGACGTCTATGCGCAACGAATGCTCGATGCCTCCAGCACCTTCTACGGCTATTCAGCGGACGTCATGCTGAAATCGGAAAAAGGGTGGATGGTCATGGTGCGCACCTACCCGCGGCATCCCTTCTGGGAAGAGACCAACGAGTCGAAGCCCATGTGGACCCGCAGCGGACGGTACGAGAACTATCGGATTGAACCAGAGTCTATTGAATACGGGGAGAATTTTATTTCCCACCGCGAAGGGCCGGAGGCAACGCCCTACCTGCCGAACGCCATCTTCACGACAAATCCCTACGTTCGGCCCGACGACTACGGCATTCCGATCACGGCACAACACCATGACGACAAAACCGTCCGGAACATCAAGTTGTCGTGGCATGAAATAATGCGTCACTCGAATCCTCTTTGGGAGAAGGGCTATCAGTTCTACTGTGTGACGCCGAAGACGCGCCACCGGGTGCACAGTCAGTGGTCGGTGAACGACTGGGTGCAGATTTACGAATCCAACTTCGGGGATCCGTACCGCATGGATAAACGGACGCCGGGGGTGGGCGAGCACCAGATCCACATCAACCCGCAAGCGGCGAAAGATCGCGGGATCAACGACGGCGACTATGTGTATGTCGACGGGAACCCCGTCGATCGCCCGTACCGTGGCTGGAAACCGAGCGACCCCTACTACAAAGTCGCCCGGTTGATGATTCGCGCGAAGTACAACCCATCGTATCCGTACCATGTCACGATGGCGAAGCATGCGCCCTATGTGTCGACTCCGAAATCGGTGAAGGGCCATGAAACCCGCCCGGACGGCCGGGCCATCGCGATCGATACGGGGTATCAGTCGAATTTCCGGTACGGTGCACAACAGTCCTTTACACGCAACTGGCTGATGCCGATACACCAAACCGACTCGCTCCCGGGCAAACATGCCATTGCCTGGAAGTTCAAATGGGGATATCAGGTCGACCACCATGCTATTAATACGGTTCCGAAGGAGTGCCTGATCCGCATCACCAAAGCGGAAGACGGCGGGATCGGGGCCCGAGGGCCGTGGGAGCCGGTGCGCACCGGCTTTACGCCGGGGCAAGAGAACGAGTTCATGATCAAGTGGCTCAAAGGCGAACACATCAAAATCAAGGTCTAACCGTCCGGCAGAGAGGGGCGAGGGGCCGCGTCCACGCGGCCCCGTCCCTCGGACCGAACGAAAAGGAGAGACGCAATGCCTGAAGTCTATAACTGGCAACTGGGGCGGAAGATGTTGTACCCGTACGAGGAACGACATCCGAAGTGGCAGTTTGCCTTTGTGTTCAACATCAACCGGTGTCTCGCGTGCCAGACCTGCAGCATGGCGGACAAGTCGACGTGGCTGTTCTCCAAGGGGCAGGAATACATGTGGTGGAACAACGTGGAGACCAAGCCCTACGGCGGGTACCCGCAGTTCTACGACGTGAAAATCACGCAGTTGATCGAACAGGTCAATCCGGGGGGCCAGGTGTGGAACGTGCGGGTGGGCCGCAAACACCATGCGCCCTATGGCGTGTTCGAAGGGATGACCATCTTCGATGCGGGGGCCAAAGTGGGCCAGGCCGCGATCGGGTACATACCGACCGACCAGGAATGGCGGTTCGTGAACATCTACGAAGACACCGCCACCTCCATGCGGGCCTTGGTCGAAGGGATCGACAAGACCGGCTTCTCCCGGGACGAACCGTGGAAAATGACGGGGAGCAGCCTGCCGGAGCACGAAACCTTCTTCTTCTACCTGCAGCGGATCTGTAACCACTGTACCTACCCGGGGTGCCTGGCGGCCTGCCCGCGCAAAGCGATCTACAAGCGGCCGGAGGACGGCATCGTGTTGATCGACCAGAACCGCTGCCGGGGGTACAAGAAATGTGTCGAGCAGTGTCCGTACAAGAAGCCGATGTACCGGGGGACGACCCGGGTCAGTGAAAAGTGCATTGCCTGCTATCCGCGGATCGAAGGCAAGGATCCGCTGACGGGCGGCGAGCCGATGGAAACACGCTGCATGGCGGCCTGCGTGGGCAAGATTCGCATGCAGAGCCTGGTGCGGATCGGGGAGGACGGCCTGTGGGCGGAGGATCGGTGGCACCCCCTGTACTACGCCATCCGGGTCGAGCAAGTGGCGCTCCCGCTCTATCCGCAATGGGGCACCGAGCCCAATGGCTTCTACATCCCGCCGCGGCACAGCCCGCGCGGGTATGCCCGGCAGATGTTCGGCCCCGGGGTGGACAATGCCATCGAGAAGTATCTGGTGCCGAGCCGGGAACTGTTGGCCGTGCTGCAGTTGTGGCGGGCGAGTCAGCAGATCGTCTTCCGCTATGACGTGATTCCCGGGCCGAAAGTCTTCGAGACGCAGATCCACGGCAAGCGGTTCGAGATGTACAACGATACGGTGTTGGGCTTCAACAAGTCGGGCAAGGAAGTCGCCCGCATTCAGGTCGAGGAGCCCATCTATATTCGCCCCGCCGAACGCGTCACCTGGCTCTAGGCCTGGCGCGCGGGGTCCACTCCCGTCGTCGTCGGGGGCGGGCAGGGTAGAGAGAAGGGCGGAGTCCCAACCAGGAACTCCGCCCTTCTCTTTTTATATCCATTCTTAAGATTATGTTTTAGTATCAGATGGCATAGTGCCTATCGTCTCTAGGGCTTATCAGAGCATCATCTATCTCTCCCATCCGTCTTTCGGCTCAGAAGATGCCACTTCTTCTGCGCACTTGACGAGATATATTCCCTCCAGTAGAGTTTTGGAAGGTCGTATTTTGAGCTCTACTACGAGGGAGCACGTTCAGCGTGATATCCGATCAGCAGCAATCAGTCCCCTTTGCTGCGCAGGCCATCCCATTTGACGAGTTCCTCGCCGCCGGCAAACTCCCAGATGGCTACCTCAACAGCGAATATGTCGCCCAGCAATTTGTCGAGCGACTTGTTCACTATATCCTGAGTGTCCCTGCCGGCAGCTATTCCATGGCCCAACTGAGCCAATTGCTCGAGCAACTCGATCCTCGCACTCAGGTCTTCTTTTTCAAACGATTGAAGGAAACCAGCCCAGACTGTCTCAAAGACTTCGCCTCCCTCTACTACGGATTCATGAACGAGTTTCATTCCCTCCTCTTCACATAAACAACAAAAATACTCCTTGTCGGCACGGCAATCTCATGTATAATTGCCCTTCATCCATAAGAGAAGGAGAATCATGAATCCATCGCTGCAAAGGGCCGTCACCAGTTTCTACAATTTGATTTATGAAGCACAAACCTTCGCTACCGCGATGGCGCGGATCGATACGGCTGAACAGGAACATTACGCGGGACGCATTGAAGGGCTAAACTGGGTTCTTGACCGTTGTCAGGAACTTGAAGAGATGGATGCGAATCTCACACCGTCCTCGCTTCAGCGTATCTTGGGTGAAGTGAAATCTGATTTGGAACACGAACTATCCGTTCAACGCAGAGAAAAAGGCCGCCGCGCGGACGGACGCGAAGAAGCCCTCAATTTCGTTGCCGACTATCTCTCCAGCCTGATTACCGCAACCGAGATCGAGTCTGCCAAGACGACCGTCTAATGGGTATGTGTTAAGCGGGGCTCCTCTGTCTCACACAAGAGATGCAGAGGCAAGGCCCCGTCTCACTTTCCCGACTATTCACAATTTCGTCGGTACCCCGCATGCCTTCGCCGAGCAATCCAGACCCGGTCCGCTACGAGATTACTACTTGACCCTACCGGCAGTTCATCAATAATATTGAAATATGTTACAACCTCCACGAAAACCAGGAATCCCCTGGACACCTGGCACTCGCCAGGCACCCAGAACTCGCCCGCGAAGCACCCCCGAAGATGCTCAAGGCCAATTCGGCTCTCTGAATGCTTCTCTGCTCTTCTGCCCCCGTTGCCGAGTGGCCACACCCACCAGAGAACGCTTACTCCTCGTGCTTCCCACAGGCAATCTTTATGAGTATCTCTGCATTCACTGCGGCACATCCACCGGCTCCAAAACGGAAGCGGCGGCGAAGACCGTTCAAATCGTCAGCCCTTAGATCAGAAAGTCCTACCCATTCCAGGTTTCGGTTCGGGCGCCGCGAGATGCACAACAGCAGCTCGACCATCTACAGCCCGGGGCGGTTAACCTCTGTGACCACCAACAGAAGGGAAACTGGAAGACCAGAAACCGAGAGCCTCATACCGGCGGTATTCTGAGCGTGAAGATCAGGAAGGCAGAAGGAAGAACTTCTCTGGATCACTGAAGTTGTTCAAGCGGAATACCTTCCTCGATCAGCATCACCGGGATGCTATCTCGTATCGGGTAAAGGATTTTCTGATCCGCACGAAGAAGACCCCCGTCGATGTGCCCAGTCATCGGCCTGTTCCCTCTATTTTTCACTTCCCCACGTGCAAGGGCCGCATTGATCTTTTCAATAAGGGAAGCCTCGGCGACACTCACCGGCTGTTTGGTCTCAGGGCAACAGAGAATCGCAAGGAGATCCGAATCAATACTCATGAGTCTTCAATCTTCCTGTCTCTAGGAAGGTGCTAGAATAGTCGATAGGAGTAGAGAGCGCAAGCCGTTCCGAAGAACTCCTCTTGATGGACTATTTCTGCTAGACTGAAGCGATTTACCGCAAAGGTGTTTCATCATGATCAAGGCCTTCTGGCGAACCTGCGTGACTGGACTCATTGTCTTACTCCCTGCCTGGGCTACCTTCTTGATCCTGTCAGCTCTTTTTACCACGCTCGATGGCCTGGTCGGTCGGTACATGTTGAATCCACTCCCCGGGCTTGGCTTGCTCCTTTTGGTTCTGTTACTTATTATTGCCGGGCTCATTGCGGATCATGTGATCGGGCATAATTTATTGGCGCGTTTGGAGCAACGCCTCGAGCAGATCCCGCTGGTGCAGAGCATCTACCTCACATTGAAGGGCATGACCGATGTGCTGAACTTCCGATCTCGATTTGGCCGCAGCAAGGTCGTTGCGTTTCCATTTCCTCGAGATGGCTGCTGGGCGCTAGGGTTTGTGATGGGCGCGGCTCCTCCCTCCATCCAGGTCGCGCCTTCGGACACTCTTTTCATGGTGTTCGTTCCAACCGCCATCCATCCCTTTACCGGATTTCTGGCTTTCATCCCGGAACAGGCGCTCGTCCCGATTAATCTTCCCCCTGAGGACGCCATGAAAATGGAATTTTCAGCAGGTTTCTATAAGCCGAAAAACGGCTGGCTCGGCACATCACAATCGATCTCCTCGTGATCAATGACTTCTGGCGGAATCCACATTAGGCCGGCCTGCCTGGACGATGTAGAGACCATTGTCCAGTACAATAGCGCGATGGCACTCGAAACAGAGCATCGCCGGCTCGATCTTTCCACACTTCGCTTGGGGACTCTTGCCTTCCTGGAGAATCCTGAGTATGGGTTTTATCTGGTTGCTGAGCTTCCGGAAGTAAGCGGCCACAAGCCGGTCGGTCAATTGATGATCACGTACGAGTGGAGTGACTGGCGCAACGGGCTCTTTTGGTGGATTCAGAGTGTCTATGTTGCACCGGACCGCCGCGGGCTGGGAGTATTTCGAGCCCTGCACGAGCATGTCGTGACCAGAGCCAAGGCCGATCCGCGAGTCTGCGGGATGCGATTGTACGTCGAACAGCAGAATCACAGGGCTCAATCTGTTTACCAACGGGTTGGATTGTTGCCGTCCGTTTATGCCGTCTATGAACAGGATTTTGTCCTTGGGCTTCCGTCCGTTACAGCAATGAACAAGGAGTTGCCATGAAACTCAGTCGCCACATTTTTGGGCTCTTGGTTCTTGTGTTTCTGTCTCAAGGCTGCGCCTTCAGTCGAGGCACCTTGGGTGACGATATCAAGCCCGATACCATCGCCGCCATTCATACAGGCGCCACCACGAAAGCCGAAGTGTTTCAATTGCTCGGGGCGCCCGATCGGCTGCTGCAGCTCAATGGACGAGACGTTTTTCAGTACTATCGATACGACGCCAAAGCAGGAAGTCTTCTGCTGATCCTCTTCAATTTCACCCGTCTTTCCATTAAAAGTGACGACTTGTTCGTGATCCTGAACCGGGATGGACTTGTCGAAGACGTCATATCATCAAAACGCACGGGAGGTATGGAGTTTCGGTTCTGGCCGTTCGGGGAATGACATGATCGGTGCGTGGAGTAGGAAGGTTACCCTCTTTTTCCTAGTCGTGATGGCCGGTTTGCCATGGCTGGGCTGTAACGTGGTCCGGGTCTCCCTGAATACCTCTCTTTCCCCGGAGGATGTTGCCTTCATTGTACCGGGGAAGACCACATTCGCCGAAGTTGTTGCCAGGTTGGGGGCACCCGACTCCCTTACCGATTCGGATACGGGCATTGTCGCAACATACCGATTTCTCGATCTGAAATACTCACGTGTCAATTTTGGTTATTTGGCGAGGCCTTGGACACCTGTGGATCCAGATTTGATTTTTTCACGCACGGGACTTGGCGTCGATGCGTTTCAAGTATTATGTGACCCTCAGTGGGTTGTGTCAGAGCGGGGATTCCAACGTCATCTCTACCGGCCTCCCCTTCATCCTTATCCCTTCCAACAATCAAGGCTGTCCATTCCCACCGAATTGCCGCCGTCCGGTGGCCCCGCTATAATGACGCGCCATGAGCCGGAGTACTTCGGATCATCCACATCCTCACAACAGTGACGGGCTGTCCTCTTCTTACATCCCGGCCGATAAGGACACTGAGTTTCTTCAACGGGATGAGCTGCGTTCCGTCCGGATCGGGCTTGAGTTGCTTAAACCCGAATTGATTCAACGGGAAGAAGGCATCAGGTCCACCATCGTCGTCTTCGGCAGCGCAAGGCTTCTCGATCCGGCTGCTGCAAGGCAGGCATTACAGGCAGCGGAAGCGGACGCGGCTGGTGCTCCGGACGATCCTGTCCGGCAACAGAAAGTTGCGATCGCCAAAAGGCAGCTCGAACTCGCGAAGTATTATGACATCGCCCGGGAATTTGGTCGGGTGGTATCGTCAACCTGCCAGATCGACGGCCGTTGCGACTACGTCATCGTGACCGGCGGTGGGCCAGGGATCATGGAGGCCGCCAACCGTGGGGCGGCGGATGTGAGCGCCAAATCCATCGGCTTCAACATTACCCTGCCCCACGAACAGCACCCCAACCCCTACGTCACGCCAAGGCTTAGTTTTCAATTTCGCTATTTCGCCATCAGAAAGATGCATTTCCTCATCCGGGCAAAAGCACTCGTCGCATTCCCCGGAGGATTCGGTACTCTTGATGAGTTATTCGAAACCCTCACGTTATTGCAGACCGGGAAAACGGAGAGTGTCCTGGTTGTCCTGGTCGGGCGGCACTTTTGGGAGCGTCTGATCAACTGGCAATGGCTCGTCGACAATGGATTGATCTCTCAAACAGACCTTCGCCTCTTTCATTATGCCGAGACGGCTCAGGAAGCCTGGGACCTGATCGCGCGCCATAGTGGAGTACCTACTGTATGAAGCTCTCATTCCACGGTGCAGCTCGTTCAGTCACTGGGAGCCGACATCTCTTGGAGATACCGGGCTTTCGGCTGTTATTGGATTGCGGGCTCTTTCAGGGACGCCGGGACGACGCGGTCCGGCGAAACCGCGACCTGGGTTTTGAGCCGAAGTCTGTCGGCGCCGTCTTGCTCTCGCATGCGCATATCGATCACTCAGGAACTTTGCCCGTTCTTCCCCGGCAGGGCTTTTCTGGGAAGGTCTACCTCACCAGAGCATCGGCCGATTTGGCCAATCTCATGCTCGAAGATTCGGCTCGTGTTCAAGAAAACGATTGCCGATACGTCAACAAACAGGAACGAAGGCGCGGGAACACCTGTGTTCGCCCGTTGTACGACGGGGAGGATGTCCGGAGGATTGTCAGAAGGTTTGAGGGCGTACGATACGGAGATCAGCTCAAGATCGGGCCACGCCTCACCGCTTCATTTCATGACGCCGGCCATATTCTTGGATCCGCCGCCGTCCGGATCAAGTATACGGCGCGAGGAAATAGCACGACGGTCTTGTTCAGCGGAGATCTGGGGAGATCCCACATGCCGATCCTGCGGGATCCCGAACCTCCGCCGCCCTGCGATGTCCTGATTCTCGAATCCACCTATGGCGACCGTTTACATGAACAAGTCGGTGAAGAGACGAAGAAGAAGGCGCAGGATCTCCTCGAGCATGCCCGGACGCACAAGAGTAAGATCATCGTGCCCGCTTTTGCGGTCGGGCGCACGCAGGAACTCGTCATGCGAATCAAAGAATTGGTCGGCGAAGGTCGGGTGGTCCCCGTTCCGATTTATATCGACTCGCCGCTGGCCGATAAGACCACGGAGGTTTTCAGGCGTCACCCTGATTGTTATGACGAAGAGACCCTTAAAACGTTCTCCGCCGGTGGTGACGTCTTCGCGTCCCGCTATATCCGTTTTATCTCCTCGCCTGAAGACAGCAAACGGCTCAATACGATGCGCGGCCCCTGCGTCATTATCTCCTCATCGGGGATGTGCGAAGGCGGGCGCATCATTCACCATCTCAAACACGCGATTCAGGACGAGGCCAACGTGATCGTGTTCGTGGGTTTTCAAGCAGAACACACACTGGGCCGCAAACTCGTCGAGGGCTGGGACGTCGTTCCGATCTTCGGCGTGCCGACCCCACGACGGGCACAGATCGTCAAGTTCAACGGCTTGTCGGCCCACGCGGACCGCAACGATCTGCTGGCTTACGTCCGAGCCATCGATCCGTGCCCCAGCACGATCTTCATTGTGCATGGGGAAGAAAAGCAGGCCCTCTCGTTGGGCGCCGCGATCCAAGCGGAGCATCCAAAGGTCGATGTGCGAATTCCCCATCAAGGCAGTACGCATGAAGTCTAATGCTCTATTGGCGATGTGGGCCGTCGGCGAACGACCGGCCCGGTTGCTGATTCTGTCCTGTGTGACTGCCCTGCTGTCAGGGTGCCTGTTCACCGCCGCAGCCGAGCCGGATCGACAGCGGCAACGTGCGCGCGATTTGGGGATCGTGGTCGGCCAATACCAGCCCGGCCCATTCAATGCGATTACCGACGTGGAGGGAGTCAAAGTCGGCCATACGACGTTGACACGAGGCGAAGGGCCATTAAGACCTGGAGACGGACCGGTAAGGACCGGCGTGACCGTGATCATTCCGCGCGAGGATGTCTGGCACAAAAAAGTTGCGGCCGGAGCCTTCGTGCTCAATGGAACAGGTGAAATGACCGGCCTCTCCTGGGTGGCGGAGTCGGGATTTCTCGAGTATCCGATCGCCCTGACGAACACGCTAAACGTCCCTCGAGTCGCCAACGGAGTGGTGAGCTGGATGATTCGTCACTATCCTGAGATTGGCATTACCGATGATACGCTGACGCCGGTCGTGGCGGAGTGCGACGACGGCCGACTCAACGACATCCAGGGGCGCCATGTCTCGGAACGGGATGTGATCGCTGCGTTGGACAGCGCGAGTAGCGGTCCGGTCAAAGAAGGTACAGTCGGCGCCGGCACCGGTATGGTGTCGTATGGGTTCAAAGGCGGTATCGGCACAGCGTCGAGAAAAGTATCCGACGAAGAAGGAGGCTATACGCTCGGGGTGCTCGTGAATGCGAACCACGGCCGGAAACCGGAATTGATAGTCGCCAACGTGCCGGTCGGAAAGCTCTATCAACAGCCGCCGCAGCTCTCCGAAGCACGTTCACCCGGTCAAAGCGAAGGGTCTATCATCATTGTGATCGCCACCGATGCGCCGTTGGACGGTAGACAACTTACGCGCCTTGCGAAACGCGCTGCGCTCGGTCTCGCCCGAACCGGCTCGACCGTTCGCCACGGGAGCGGTGATTTCATCTTGGCATTTTCCACCGCGAACGTGATCCCCCACTATCCCAAAGAGCCGGTCTTTACACTCACGCATCTGGCGGATACACACCTCAACCCCCTGATTGCTGCAACGGTAGAAGCGACGGAGGAAGCGATTTTGAACGCCCTGACGACGGCCACGACGGTGGTCGGGCGAGACGGTCATCGGGCCGATGCGATCGACCTCGATCGCCTCAACGCGCTCCTGTCTGGTGGGCGACCAAACTGATCGCAAGGACTCCTGCATACCTGTTGCGAAGCGAGCAACGCTTGCAAATGTGGCTCTTCCCTCGTTATCCTGCGGCACGTTAACCGGGAGGGATGGTATGAGCCAATACCAGATCGGGGGGGGGCTGCAGCTGCTGACGGCGGTGCAAAAGACCGAGGCATTTGGGGAATTCCTGAAAACGAGAATGCTCCATGCGCTTGAAACCGAGGACCCGACTGAACTGCATTACCTCCTGGCTCAAGTCGACGACTACCATTCGTACCTGTGGCGGTACTATAAGAAGCTGGCGCAGACCCGATCTCAGCGGATGGATCCGGGAGTCTGACTCGTAACACCTCGGAATCGTTCGTCGTCCCTTCTTCGTGCTGTTCATCGTTTTTCCTGGCAACGAGGCACGACCGTGCAGTTCGCTGTAGCCCTGTCGAAACAGTCAGAGACGGAAGCCGCCGCCCGTGAGGTGGCCGATGGTATTTGCGCACAGCTGAGCGGTACGGCGATCGACCTTGCCTGCCTGTTCTTCTCGGCACATCATGCCGAACACGCTGAACTTTTGGCGAGCGTGCTCACGCGAACCCTTCGCCCCAAATGGCTGATCGGGTGCAGCGGAGAGGGCGTCATTTCCGGTGCAGAAGAGTTAGAGACAACCCCGGCAATCACCGTTTGGGCGGCCGCGCTCCCTGACGTCGACATCCACCCGTTGCGATCATCGTTTTCACAGACACACGATCAGTTTCAACTCGCTGGATGGCCTCAGCCAGGGGCAGGGGATGACTCTTTCCTCCTGCTGGCAGATCCCTTCACCGCCCCGGTTCAAGAAATCCTTGGGCTGGTGGACGACCGGTATCCGGGAGCCAAGGCCGTTGGCGGGTTGGCCGGAGGTGGGCAGGAGGCCGGCATGAATCGGTTGGTCCTCAATGATCAAGTCTTTGAGGGCGGCCTGGTGGGGATCCGACTATCGGGGGCTGTGGATATTCGGCCTATCATCTCCCAAGGGTGTCGTCTGATCGGCGACCGGTTCGTCGTCACAAAGGCGGAACACAATCTGATTCACGAACTCGGAGGCGTGCCCGCACTGGAGCGGTTGCAGGCCGTCTTCGAATCGCTGACGGAAGAGGACCGCCGCCGCGCGCATCGGGCGCTCCATCTCGGCATTGTCATCGATGAACATCGGAACCGATTTGAGCGAGGAGATTTTCTCATTCGCAATCTGCTCGGGGCTGACCAAACCACGGGCGCTGTCGCGATCGGAGATGTGGTGCAAGAGGGGCAAACCGTGCAATTCCATCTTCGGGATGCGGAATCCGCCAGCGAAGATTTGAACTCTCTTCTGGCTGCCGACCGAGCCGGTCGTCGGCATCCCCCCCTGGGAGCGCTCATGTTCAGCTGTTGCGGTCGTGGTCGAGGACTCTTTGGCCGACCGAATCATGATGCCGCTGCACTGACCCAGCAACTGGGGCGAATTCCCGTTGCGGGGTTCTTTGCGCAAGGCGAGATTGGACCCATCGGTCACCGAAACTTCCTGCATGGGTACACCGCCGGTATGGCGCTTTTTGCAGAGCGCCACTCGTCGTCACGTCACAGTTGACCTGGTGATCTCTTCCGTGCCATAGAACACAAGAAGGAGAACGTGATGAAACGTCTGAGCAGAATAGCTATCTGTACACTGTCGGTTTTACTATCGACACTGGGAGGGGGAAACATTATGGCAGCAGGTGAGAACGCGCAAGAAGTCAGCACGCCGTCCGGGCTCAAATACGTCGACCAGGTGGTCGGCACCGGCGACGTGGCCGTCGCCGGCAAGAACGCGACGGTGCACTACACGGGCTGGTTGGAGAACGGCAAAAAATTCGACAGCTCGGTCGATCGTGGGCAGCCTTTCTCGTTTCCCCTTGGGGCAGGACGCGTCATCAAAGGCTGGGACGAAGGGGTGCAAGGAATGAAAGTGGGTGGGAAACGCAAATTGACCATTCCTTCCGACCTAGGATACGGGCCACGCGGTGCAGGCGGAGTGATCCCACCAAACGCCACGCTGATTTTTGACGTCGAATTGCTCGGAGTGCGGTGACATCGCCGTGCAACAGACCCCTCTCATCCTGCAGCATCGCGCTGCCGGCGCAAAGTTGGTCGACTTCGCCGGATGGGAAATGCCCATTCAATATACCGGCGTGGTGGATGAGTATCAAACCGTCCGCTGCAAAGCCGGCCTCTTTGATGTCAGCCATATGGGCCGAATTGTGGTCAGTGGGTCCGGGGCGGAGTCTTTCCTTCAGCGAATGACGACGAATGATCTCGCTACGCTGAAGCCCTTGTACGCGCAGTATTCGATGCTGTGCAACGAGCAGGGCGGCATCAAGGACGATATCTTCGTCTATCGGCTGGCTCGGGCGGGAGAATTTCTTCTCTGTGTCAACGCCTCAAACCGTGACAAGGTTCTCTCCTGGCTTCGTGAGCACAGTCAGGCATTCCCCGACTGCCACATCTCCGACCGTTCGGCGGAGATCGCTCAAATCGCCTTGCAGGGATCTGCGGCGCGATCGATCGTGGCCGCGCTCGGGTTGATCGAGCTGGATCACCTCAAACTCAGAGAATCAACCACGCTTCGGATCGGCGGCGTGGAGTGCCTGGTGGCCAGAACGGGCTATACAGGCGAGTTTGGCTACGAATTCTATGTGTACGGGCAAGCCTCCACCGTCTGGGAGAGATTGCTGGACACAGGCAAGCCGTTTGGTTTGAAACCGGCCGGGCTCGGTGCCCGCGATCTCCTTCGCCTCGAAATGGGATATCTGCTTTATGGCAACGATATCGACGAAGGAACGACGCCGATCGAAGCTGGGGCGGAATGGGCGGTGAACTTTGAGAAGGGGGAGTTCCTCGGAAAGACCGTGTTGACTGCACAACTGCAAGCGGGCGTATCCCGCCGATTCGTCGGTTTTGAATTGTTGGAAAAGGGCGTTCCCCGACATGGCTTCAAGATTCTCTCTTCATCACCGCCGCAGTCACCGATCGGCGAGGTGACCAGCGGTAATCTTTCCCCTCTTCTTCAGAAGGGGATCGGTTTGGGCTTTGTGTCTTCGGCATACATGAAACCCGGGACGGACGTCATGATCGACATCAGGGGGAAAATGGTTCCAGCGAGGATCGTGAAGCCGCCGTTCTATCGACGTCCTTCCAAGTAAGTGGGACACGCACCGTCAGTGGTCATCTGCCTGATGAAAAACGATGGTGAGCACCTGAGGAGACTATCGAATGGTCCGTAACATCTATACTGGAAAAGTCGTTACGTTGAACGTCGATACCGTACAGTTACCGAACGGGGTCACGGTGGATCTCGAAACCATTCGCCATCCGGGGGCTTCCGCGGTGGTTCCGGTAAAGGACGATGGGGCGGTGGTCTTGATTCGACAGTTCCGGCACGCTGCAGGAGGATTCATTTACGAGATTCCGGCCGGAAAACTTTCTCCCGGAGAAGATCCACTGAATTGTGCTTCACGAGAATTGGAAGAAGAAGTCGGCTATCGAGCGTCGTCGTTTGAGCTGCTTTCCAGTATCTTCACCGCGCCGGGATTTGCGGATGAAGTCATTCACGTCTACAAGGCCACCGGTCTTACAAAAGGACGGCAACAACTGGATCGAGATGAGGTGTTGGATGTCGTCGAAATGCCGCTGGATCAGGCGATTCGCATGATCCAGGATGGGACCATCAGAGATGGAAAGACGATCGTAGGTTTACAAGCGGTCTACATACGGAATGGCACAACTCGATAATTAACGATATCGGTGAAAAGAGTGTACCCCCTTCGCTGTCGGTGCGTGTATGCATGATCACGGAAGAAGATACGTCAGGATGGTTTGGGGGCACATCCACAGCGAGTAAAGTGGAGTACCCCCAGTCAGCTCGCCTCAGCAAACCAAAAGCTTACTTCCCCTTCTTCTCTTCCTTCTTGTCACTGAAGGTCTCAGCCTTGCCGCCCTTCTTCTCTTCTTTCTTGTCGCTGAAGGTCTCAGCCGCATAGATGCTCTCAACAACCTTGCCACCCTTCTTTTCCTCTTTCTTCTCACCGGCGAAAGATGGTGCGCTGAAGGTGACCGCAACCGCCACTGCCATGATTGTCATCAATATGCTCTTCATAAGTAGTTACCTCCCGTGAATGAGTTGTGTGCCGACCACTCGGCACCTAAGAGAGTGCTCAGCAAACATGGTGCCATGCTCTGCCGATCTCGACCGCGCCATCCTTGCGCTCAGTAATCAGCAGGTTTAGAACCTTGCCATCGTGCAGGGTTAGCGCTTTCTACACATCCTTGTGGCAGTATGGCATTACTCCCTACTAAACTGCCCCAGGTTACATTGGTTGATTCAAGCCATGCGTATCTCAGTTCACAGCGAGAACGAATCGTGCTATCTTCCCTTCCCGACTCCAGGGTGTGCCTCGCTACACCTCAGATCTATCCTCAGGTGGAAGGGGCGATTTGTGTGTGAGATGAGGAACCTGGTCGACATCTCATGCCGTCGACAATTGTCGTTGACCTTGAAAGAAGGAGAAGAGGACCAATGTTGCTGACGGGGAAAAAAGGACTCATCATCGGCGTGGCCAACAAACACAGCATCGCGTGGGCGATCGCGCAATCAACCGCCGGACAGGGGGCGCAACTTCTTTTCAATTATCAGAATGAACGACTGAAACAAAATGTGGAGGAGCTCGCTGCGACGTTGCCCGGCGCGAAAGCCTTTCCCTGCGATGTCAGTAATGATGGAGAAATTGCCTCGCTCATGCAACAGGTCCAGAAGGAAGTGGGGCAAATCGATTTTCTTGTCCACTCCCTGGCCTTCGCACCTCGTGAAGAATTGGCGGGTGAATTCGTGAATACCACGCGACAAGGGTTTGCGATGGCGCTCGACATCAGCGCCTATTCACTTGTGGCCGTCACACGAGCGGCATTACCGTTGATGCCTGCCGGAGGCTCGGTCGTCACATTGACGTATCTGGGCAGCGAGCGCGTGGTCCCTCATTACAATGTCATGGGTGTGGCAAAAGCTGCGCTTGAGTCGGCCGTGCGCTACCTGGCCCACGACATCGGCCCGCTGAATATTCGAGTGAATGCGATCTCCGCCGGGCCGATTAAGACACTGGCCGCGCGAGGTGTCTCAGGCATTACCAAAATGGTCGACCACCACAAGGTGGTGGCTCCGCTCCGGCGTCCCACAGAACAAGGTGAAGTCGGCGACACCGCCTTATTCTTGGTCAGTTCTTTGGGGCGAGGCATTACCGGCGAAGTGATCTATGTGGATGGAGGGTTTAATATCCTGGGCATGATAGCCTCGGGAGACTAGGCCATCTAGTGAGCACGACTTTTCAGTATCGGGACATCTTGTACAGCACAATTTAACCTGTTCGGCTGGGAGGTCGAAATTCTCCCTCAGTTATCAAGCAGTTCAGTCTCTGAAGATACGGCACCACATTTGCTGATCAAGACAGTATGAGAATCCATCGCCTCCCCCTAGCCATCGTCGGCATCCTTGCGCTCGGCCTCTCATTGGTTCCACTTCCGGTTCTGGCACAGGAGACGGCCAGGGAGCTGTCGAGTAAGGCCCTACAGGAATGTACTGAAGGGCGGGTGGCCGAGGAACGCGAAGTCAGGCTGGCCCATTTCCAAAGAGGACAGGCGTTGGGGGAACAGGCTGTTGCAGCTGATGAGCAGTACCCGGACGCGCATTTCTCGCTGTTCTGTAACTTAGGTGAGCTGCTTCGCGTCGATGGAGAATCTCTCACGTCGGTCTTCGGGCTCCGCCGCATGATGAAGGAACTCGATCGGACCCTTGAGCTCGCTCCGCATCATATCGATGCGCGCTCGGCCAAAGGAACCTTGCTCGTGAAGCTTCCAGGAATTCTGGGCGGGGACTCCAAAGAGGGCGAGCGACTATTGCAGCAAGTCGTCGATCAGGCGCCCAAGGCGGTCAACGCGAGATTGGCTCTCGCCAAAGTCCGGTGCGAGCATGGACACCATCAAGAGGCGGTGACCCTTGCCTCGGACGCGCTGGCCATCGCTCAAAAACTGAAACGGGTCGACTTCATTCCTGAGGCAAGGGCCGTGCTGCAGCAACTGCTCACTAAGTCGGGCAGCACGAATTACAAGCCTCAGTCCTGACGTTCGCCACGCGCAGTCACTCCAGCGCTTTTCGCAGCGCTTTTAATCGACCCTGCCGCTTTTTCTGCTCAATTCGCCGATCCCGCGCCCCCTTAGTCGGGGTAGTCGCTTTCCTCTTCCTGCGAGGAGTGGCGACACCTTGAATCAGGGCAACCAAGCGATTCAGCGCATCTTCGCGATTGCGCTCTTGAGTACGATATTGCTGCGCCTTGATCGTAATCACGCCGTCCGCTGAAATGCGGTGATCCCGCAACTGCAGCAGCTCGTCCTTATACTGCTGCGGCAGCGACGATCTTCTGATGTCGAACTGCAAATGAATGGCGGTTGCGACTTTGTTGACGTTCTGTCCACCGGCGCCCTGTGACCGCATGGCGTGGAGTTGGATTTCTGAATCGGAGATGGAGATGAAGGGCGTGATAGACAGTACTGCACTCATGGCGGCAAAAGAACTCCATTTTACTGTGCCAGTCTATGCAAACACGTGTCAAATGGTCAAACGAATACTAGGCGATTCGGTCCATTGTCCAGATACGAGGGAAGCCGTGGAGATTCAAATCCGAAACTCAACAGGCGGGGGTCACCGCAACTCCGGCAGGCGGTCAATGATGCGGAGGCTTACTTCATTGCCCAGATGAATCTGGACCATTTTGCTGGAGAGGCGTTCGCGCATTTGTTGGACGTCCTGGACGCTGAATTTCAACTGTCCTCCGCATCGTTCGACTAGATGATAGAGCAACAGGGTCGTGAGGTACTGGACCTCGTCGTCATTGGCATACTCACTGCAGTTGAGAATCTGGGGCATAGTGGCGGCGGTACGGTTGTGTTCTGCGAGGTACATATCGCCAAATTGCCGGCTGTTCCACAATACCTCAAAGGGAGGAGGCGGCTACATTACCCGCATTGCGAGAGAAGACGGGAGCAGTCCGTCACGTCCGCCCTGTAGTCGCTATGTCCTCGAAAGTAGACTCCAGACAGCACATTTAGGCAAGTCTTGCGTCGAGCCGAGGCTTGAACCCAATGTGGGAGCAAGCGATTAGACGACACGGATATGTTCGGCTGGGGAGGCTTCGGCAGTGCGTGCATTCCTCTCGTGGTCACAGAGCGAGGAGTATGGCATGCCGTTCATGTCGTCATGGGGGTAATGAAGGGAGCAGGATTTCGGATATCCTTGTCCGATGGCCTGAGGAATCGCGTAAACAGGGTGCGACTTCTCAATAACCGCCACAATTCTTCCGTCGTTTCTCGGATGCATTTCAGTACCTAACATTTCGATAGAATCCTCGCGCGAGCCGCCTTCCAAGGATGAAAATAGAGTTCTTTTGTGAGAGCGAAATCGCACTATACCATCATCTTTAATTCGCTCACCTTAATCTTGTCACCATAACTATGTGTTAGGCATTTCCGCACATAACATACGGCAACTAATTGTGATTATTGAAGTTATTCGCTCTGTGCGCCTCACTCATGTGAATTGTGTCAATCCACGACGCAGGCACCGGATGTGCTTTATGGTCCACAAGCGCCATGCTGTTGTCATGGCAGCTGGAAGCGAATTTGATTGAGTGATCGACGAAGGACAGGCCTCCCTGAAGCTCAGTGAGGGTGCGGTGTCGTCTCTCGAACACTTGGCTGTCACCTGGGACGAAAAGCCACAAAACGGAATAGCTGGGTTAAAACACTGGCGGTACGACCTCGTAGCAGGGTTGCAAGTTGCGCTGGTAGGGCTACCGCTATCCCTCGGAATCGCACTGGCCTCGGGGGCAGCTCCGATTACAGGAGTGATCTCCGCCATTATTGCCGGATTGGTCTTTCCCTTTCTCGGTGGTGCCTATATCACCGTGAGCGGGCCGGCGGCAGGTCTTGCTCCAGCCCTGCTGGCCGGTATGCTGGCTCTTGGTCAAGGAGATCTCGAAGTAGGGTACCCTCTGGTCCTTGTGGCCATCTGTCTTACCGGAGCAGTACAGATCGTGTTGAGTAGTTATAACGCCGGCCGTTTTGCCATGTACTTCCCGATGTCGGTACTGCAGGGTATGTTGGCCGCGATCGGGATGCTGATTATCATCAAGCAGATTCCCTCGCTTCTCGGCCATTTGACTACTTCGACAAAATCAATTCCAGAAGCCATCCTTCTCCTTCCCGCGCAGATCATGGAAATGAATACCCAGGTCTTTGCCGTCGGAGGCATCGCCTTGGCCCTCCTCTTCGCTCTCGACAGCGACAGAGTCAAGCGCCAAAGATGGGTGCGGAGTATTCCTGCGGCACTCTTGGTCGTTGCGTTAGGAGGCGTAGCCGGTTGGGTGCTGAACTTCCCGGAAACCTATTTGGTTCACGTCCCTCAAGATGTTCTTGCACAAGGCATCCATTTCCCGAACTTCTCGGATGTATGGCAACGGTCGGAGCTATGGCTTACGTTACTGACTACGGTTATCACCCTGACTTTGATCGACGGAACCGAGACCCTGGCCACTATCGCCGCAATCGATAAAATCGACCCCTTCGGCAGAAAATCGGACCCCAATGTTACGCTTCGGGCCATGGGAGTATCGAACATCCTTTCTGGTTTAGCGGGTGGATTGACGATTATTCCAGGGGGGATCAAGAGCACGGCAAACATGATTGCTGGAGGACGAACGTTATGGGCGAATCTCTACTACGCCCTGTTCATGGCTTTCTTTGTATGGTCTGGGACCACCCTGATCAACAGGATTCCACTCACCGTCCTGGCCGCGTTACTCATCTTCATCGGGTGGAGGTTGTGCGCGCCGAGAATCTTCTTAAAGATGTTTTCGATCGGCGCAGAGCAACTCCTGATCGCGACCGTCTGTGTCGTAGTCACGCTGTACACGTCGGACATCTTACTGGGAGTGATCGCCGGAACAGTGACGAAGATTCTCGTCCTCTGTTTTGACCTGGTCAAGGCGCTGACATTTGAACGGCAATCCAACGCCGGTAACATTGGATCCTTCTCCACGCGTGTCCAGGCTGCGTTCAAAGAGCTGTTCGGAGATCCCATTATCAGAATTGGAGACGGGCGCACCCGGGGAGGAGGAGATACAACCATTATGAGCGTCGCAGCGCAAAATATGAAACACCCCTACAAAATCTACCTCTCGTCGCTCAGCTGCATGAATCTGATGAAACTTGACGCGAAGCTCAAGGCTCTTCCCAGTCACAGGGACAACTTCATGATCATCCTGGCTGGACATGTGGTGGATCACACGGCGATGGAATACTTGTATCAGTTCCGTGACCAACATGAGAAGGCAGGCCATAAGTGCGTGATCCTTGGAACGCAGCATTTTCTTTCTCATTCCAACCATCGGTTGGCATACCGAGTGAGTCAATCCGATGACGCTATGGCCTATGGATGAAGATCGGCACATGAAAGGATGTGTCGAGCGCATGATCTGGCAGGGAGCCACGCGTGATGCGCTGGGATACGTCGACGATCAGTTAGGTGGTCGAATCGGAGGTGACGCCGTGTCGATGTCTCAGCCAAGGCCGTATGATGAGAATGTCACAGGTCGGTGAACATGCATGCCCACATCCCCATGATCGATTCTCAATCCAGACAAATGGGCATCGTCAAACGTCTTGCAGCGTACCCGCGCATACAGTAGCATGCCACTAGGGGAATCTCGCATGATGCAAGCGAGTATTTTCGTGGTGGACGATCAGGCTGCGTTCCGTAACGCCCTGGATAAACTGCTTTCACGGATGCAGCACCGGGTTCGGTCGTTTCAATCCGGTGAACAACTGCTAGCTGCAGTTGAAGAGGACGTGCCGGACTTAATTCTGCTTGATTTAAAAATGCCCGGCATGACCGGCATTGAAGTTCTGCAGGCGCTTCGCCCCAAAGGCTGCGATGCCCTCGTCATCCTGCTGACCGCATATGGAACAGTAGAGGATGCGGTGGAAGCCATGAAGCTCGGGGCATTCGATTTCCTCATCAAAACGGTCGACCTTGAAAGCTTGGAACCGGTCGTCAACCGGGCCCTTGAACATATTCTGCTGAAGCGGCGCGTGTCCTACAACAGCGAGCACGAGGCCGATCAATATCGATTGAGCAACTTGATCGCGCATAGCCTGGCGATGAGGGCCTTGCTGGTGCAGGTGCGAGAAGTGGCCCAGAGTCCACATGTGCCCATACTCCTGACCGGAGAAACCGGAACAGGGAAGGAATTCTTAGCCCGTGTCATCCACCACAATAGCGCGCGCGCCAAGGGGCCATTCGTGAAGATCAGTTGCACCACTCTTTCGCCCATGCGGTTCGAGCGCGACCTCTTTGGGTATGAGAGGGGCGCCTTCGCCGGGGCCGAAAGGAGAAAGCTCGGCCTGCTGGATCAAGCGGAAACCGGGACGCTGTTTCTCGATGAGATCGGCGATCTCGATCTCGTGATGCAGGGAAAACTGGTGGGAATCGTGCAGGATCGAATGTTTCGCCGTCTGGGTGGAATTGACGATATTTCCGGAGACTTCCGCGTGATCGCGTCCTCCTACCGGGATCTGAAGGAGGAAGTCTCGGGTGGACGGTTTCGAGAGGATCTCTTCTTTCGTCTGAACGCGATGCAGTTCGTCGTGCCGCCGATCAGGAGCCGTACCGAGGATATCATACCCCTCGCCAAGCTGTTCATGATGAAGTATGGGTTGGAGTTTGGGAAAGAGGTGACCGATATCGATCCCAAAGCCGTCGCCACGCTTCAACACTACTCGTTCCCGGGCAATGTGCGCGAACTTCAAAACATCATCGAACGGGCCATGATGTTGTGCATGGGCAAGACCTTGACCAGCAGTGACCTCCCCGGCGCGCATTGAGTTCTTGAGGTTGGATCAGCTGACCCGGGTGTGTCGGCATGTACGGTGGGTGGCACCGCCCGGATTCCATCGGAGTGTTTATGCAGGAACGCTTTCCTCAGAAGTTCTTGGATGATCTCCCGATCCTTCCCAAGCTCCTTCTCATTCCAACCATTCCCTTCATCTCTCTCATGATCTTCAGCGTGATGACCTATCTGGATGTCCAGAATTTTATACAGGATGAAGAACGCCTGACACGTCTCTATGTTCTTCAAAAGACGGCGGCCCAATACATGCGCTCGGTCGCTGATTTGGAAACGGCATTTCTGGGCTATGTCATCTCTGAGAACAACCGATATCTGGCGCGGTTTCAGGAGGGGCGAAAAAACGTCCTGGAAATGGACCGGCAACTGGAAACCCAACACCCCCAGCAACATGAACAATTCGAAGACATTCGCGCCCTGGTGGAGAAGTCATTTTTGGAGAAAGAAGCACTGCTCCAAGCCATCCAGCTGGGAAATCGGTCCGATGCCGTCAAGTATGTTCGAGATGGACGAAGTCGGGAGATCATGGTTGAGGTTCGGAAATGGATGGCATGGTTTGATCGGGAGCAAGATCGCATGCAGCAACTGGAGCTATCGCGACTGAGCTACGATCGAGCGTGGACACGCTTCCTTATTCTTGGAGGCGGGTTGGTGACCCTCTGCCTCGTCATCTTCGCGTTGGCACTCATTGCGCGTTCAATTGCAACTCCGGTCACCGCCTTGTCTAAGGTCGTAGGTTCGACGGCCGGTCAGGCGATTCCCTCCATTCCGGTCCTTGACCGGAAAGATGAAATCGGGGTGCTGACCGCCGTGATGAAAAAAATGAGCCTGCAGATCCGTAAAGATCTCGAAGAAGTCCAGCAGTCCGAAGCGACCCTCAAGAGGTTGAATGCGCACTTGTCGGCTTCCGAGGCGAAATATCGAGGTCTCGTGGATCACGCGCCACTCGGTATCTTTATGACGAAAGGAGTAAGGGTCACGTTCAGCAATCGGTACAATCAGCAGTTGGCGGGACTGGATCCCGAATCGGATGTTGATCCCGAAACATTCCGGCAACGGGTGCATCCTGAAGATCGTGACCGTGTGCTCACGACATTTTCAGAAGCCGTTGCTGCAGGCCGGCCCTGCGAACTGATTTTCCGATTACTCCATGATGACGGCAGTATCCGGACGGTCTTAAGTCAACGTGTGCCGATCATGGATTTAGAGAGTCCCGATGTGGTCTATGTGGGATTTAATATCGACATTACCACCTTGGACAATCTGCAATTACGGTTAAGGCGGGCAGAAAAGTTGGCGACGTTGGGACAAGTTGCGGCGGGCATCGCTCATGAGCTCAGAAATCCGCTGGTGGGCATCGGTTCGACGGCAAAGGTCCTGTTGGACGACTTCGAATCCGGTGATCCAAAGAGCAAAGAGGTCGAAGTGATCTTATCGGAGACTCGGCGGTTGGATCGAATCGTTAATCAGATCGTGGACTATGCGCGGCCACGACGACTTGCGCCCACACGAATCGATCTCAACCGGCTCGCCGGTGAGGTGTCCAAATTGTTGAAGTCCCGGTTGGAGGATAAGCACCTCACGATCAAAATCAGTATTTCACCCATGATCAGCGAGTTCACCGCCGATCGAGACCTTCTGAGACAAGTGCTGTTGAATATTATAGACAACGCAATTGATGCCACACCGAAGGCTGGCGCTCCTATCGAGATCACGGGACATGAATTGTTCAGAGAGGAGAGGCCCGGTTTGGTGATTCAAGTCAAAGACGACGGTGTCGGCATTTCGCCGGAACTGCTCCCGAATGTGTTTCAACCGTTCGTGACGTCCGGGAAAAAGCATGGGACCGGATTAGGCTTGGCTATCTGTCAGAATATCGTCGAAAGCCACGAGGGGGACATCTACGTGACGAGCGAAGTTGGAAAGGGCACCATTGTCGGCATCTGGTTGCCGTTGGAACAAGAAACTGCACTGGAAAGGCATTGATCCATGCACACAGTTGTTTTTGTGGTCGACGACGAACAAGTTATTCGAACGGCCATCGTCAGGAGGCTGATCAGACTGGGACATTTCGCCACCGGATATGAATCCGGTGAGGTGTTGTTGCAAGAGCTTGAGCACAAGCTTCCCGAACTTGTGCTGCTCGATCTGAAAATGCCCGGCATCAGCGGCCTTGATGCGCTCAAACACGTGCGTCAACTGGCTCCCTCCGCCATCGTCATCATGCTGACCGCGTATGGGACGGTACACGACGCGGTGGAAGCCATGAAATTGGGGGCGTACGATTTCCTGGTCAAAACGGTCGATCTTGAGGGAGTCGAAGCCGTTGTCTCCCGTGCGATCGAGGTCCTGAAGCTCCGCCGCCGTCTGGAATCGGAAGTAAGTGGACAAACCAACCAGTACCATTTGAGCAACGTCGAAGCGCACAGCCGCGTGATGAAACAATTGCTCGAACAAGTACGGGAAGTGGCGGAGAATCCAAAACCTACGGTGATGCTGCTGGGAGAAACCGGAACAGGGAAAGAATTCCTCGCACGGGTTATCCATCATAATGGCCCAAGGGCGTCTGGGCCATTTGTGGGGGTCAACTGCACCGCGATTCCCAAGGATCTCTTTGAGAGCGAATTATTCGGGTATGAGCGAGGAGCCTTTACCGGCGCCAATCAACGCAAGCTCGGTCTGCTCGAAAAGGCGGAAGGCGGCACGCTGTTTCTTGATGAGATTGGTGATCTCGATCTTTCGACGCAGGCCAAGTTACTGCGCGTGATTCAGGAGCGCTCATTCAGGCGGCTCGGGGGAACCGACGATCTCGGGGTGGATTTTCGCCTCATCACGGCGACGAATCGGGAAATCAAGAAGGAGGTGGAACGAGGAGCCTTTCGAGAAGATCTCTATTTTCGTCTCAATGTCGTAGCATTTGAGATTCCTCCCCTTCGCAAGAGATTCGAAGATATTCTTCCCCTCTGCCGGAAGACGATCGTGCGGTTTGCGCAGGAATTCGGGAAACCAGTCCCTGAAATGGACGCAGAAACTCGCGAAATGCTCGAGCGATATCAATATCCGGGGAATATTCGGGAGCTGGAAAACACCCTCGAACGAGCGATGATTTTCTGTTCGGGCCAAACATTGACCGCTAATTATCTACCGCGGGAACTCCATGAACATGTCGGGCAAACCACCATGTCGGTTTCCCAAGGCTCTGAACATCTGATTCGCATTGAGATGCAAGTCGGAAAGCACACTCTGGAGCGAATCGAAGAATCCATCATCGAAGAAGTCCTACGACTGGCGGACTACAACAAGAGCTTGGCCGCTAAGCAGCTTGGCCTCACCCGATTTTCGTTGGACCGGCGTTTGAAAAAGCTCACGGACTCACCAAGGTGAAGCTTCCCCGACCTCACCGAGTTACAAAGAATATCCTCGCCTTGAACACATGACCGCGCCATGCAGTGCTTCCGCCCTGCCCTGACCAGCCGCCAGGATGCGTCTCCATGACGCCCGAAGATCCCGACCGGAGCGTACGGAAGATCGATGGCGCATTAGACGCTCACTCGGTAAGGTTTTCGAGGACTCAACTCGTCGGCTTCCATTGGCCGTGATGTTGTCGTATGATTCACTGTGTGTTCCTTATAGTGTCCTACCTCTCCGGTTAATCGAGGGGATTTCCCAAAGGGCGCGATGCCCTCCCAGACCGAAGACAAAGTGGAGAACGAAGGAATGGGACGCGCTCTTGGGAGGGCATTGTTACCCAAGGCTACGGCAGACATGATAGGTATAGATCCAGAACACCCGCCGCGTCGGGAAGACAGGGGATGGATCCCAACCGGCTCACAATTGAGTAAACAGTATGGTCTAGCTTTCGGGACTACACTCCTCGCCTTCCTCCTGCGCTGGTCCCTTGATTCTTACCTTGGCGACGATAGACTTGCCTATGCTGCATTCCTCATCGCCATTGCGGTTACCACGTGGTATGGCGGGATAGGCCCTTCTTTGGTGGCGTTTGCCTTAGGTGGGTTGCTTGCCAATTGGGTTTTCATTCACCCGCGGTATACACTTAGCCTTGGAGACCTGGAAGATCAAGCCGGCGTTGCCGTTTACTTGACCGTCAGTTTCGCGATGGTCGGGTTTGCACAAACTTGGCGGTGGGCATGGAGAAAAACGGAGGAAATGACACAAGAGCTACGAATGGAGATAGACCGCCATAGACAGACTGAAGAAAGGACCACGCCTGTCGGCTTAACGGAAAGCACACCGACTTCACACTCCGAGCGGACGCTGTAGTTCAAAGCTCTACGAAGGCTTTCACAGTCGTTTTGACTCCTACTTCATGCCGATGCCGCATCCCCAGTTCCTTTCCGCTTCTTAAATCAGCAAAACCCAAGCAGCATCGCTCCGAGCCCTGCTGTCTCGCGCCACGCGAGGAAATGGCATGGATCTCAGTCCCGTGTTCCTGGATCATAATGGATGCGAAACGAGCGATCGCTCGCGCAATCTCGCAACCGGCAATCTACCGCGCTTGACGAACTTTCTCGATTTTTGACTGGCGTTTCTCTTGCTGAAAAGGGTACAAGACGTTGCCGAGTAACGCTCGGGCTTGAGCCGCAGCGTCCACATACCATCATCATGAGCTCGGCAATACCCTGATGGAGAGAGCGTCGCTTCGCTAGCCATGTGATCTCAAGTACCCAGGAAGAACCAGCTTAGGAGACATCATGTATCAGGCCCCACATCACCGAACACGTAAGTTCACGGACATCATCAAGGTCTCGGTTTTCGCCTGGAGTCTACTTTTGAGCGCGGAATCCTTTGCCCAGACGCCTTCAACATTCAACCAGGACCTTCGCCTGTGGACACCGACTTTCCTTACCGTGAAGCTTCCCTCGTCTTTCATCGCCTACATGGAAGTCAACCCGCGCTTCGCCGATCTGGACGATTCCGGCAAGATCGATCAGTTGCTCCTCCGCCCCGCCCTGGGCTATCAACTGACGGAAAATGTCTCCATCTGGCAAGGGTATGCCTGGGTCGGCAACTTTAATCAGAGGCATACACCACCTCAATCGTCCTTCTTCGAAGAAAACCGGATCTATCAACAGATCAATTACACGAGCAAATTCGACTCGTTCAAGATTCTGAGCCGTTTTCGCCTTGAGGAACGTTGGATCGAACATGCAGACGGTACTGCGCTGCGGTTCCGTATGATGGTGCGGGGAATGTATCCCTTGCCCGTAGCTCCGAAATGGGCGCTAGTGACTTACGATGAAATCTTTGTCAACCTCAACACGGTCGGTACGATTCAAGGAAAAGGACCAGCGTCTGGATTCGACCAGAACCGGTTCTTTGTGGGCCTCAACCGGACGTTTGGGAAACATTTCAATATGGACGTTGGGTACCAAAATCAGCTTCTCAATAGCAGGTCGATTCCCAATCTCGCAAACCAGATGAATCACGCCATCTTATTGAATTTTTACATCAATCTATAGACAGGTGCGAACGCCATGTGGTGAAGCATAGGACCGCGGCTTGACAGCCGCGGTTCCTGTTGGTTCGTCGGTGATATGGGTCTGCCTTTGCAGGGCGTTGGAGGACAATGCGTGCGCACGTCTCCACGGATTCACAACGTGGATGAATGCGCAGGCGTCGATAATCTGCCGATGACTCAGGACCCTAACGCGATGTCGTATGTTCTGAAACCTCAGAGAGATACATCGCACCGGTAAACATAGAGGCTACTTCTCCAGAACGAAGCGTTTATGTAAAGGTTGCGTCGGCCGTACATTATCGTGACCCACGAGCGCACGAAATCTCTCAATCTGTGCGGCGGAGACTTCAATGGGATCCTGCATGACCAGCCAGCTGACCCCTTCTGAACAGGGTGGAGTGGTGAAGGACCCGGAGTATAGGTAGTAGGAGCGCCGCTCAGGTAAGAGAGTCATCGGATTGACGGTATGGTTATGGTCATCCACGACTTCCCCAACCTTGGCCGGAGCATGCTGCAAGAATGTCTCAAAAAACGGATTTTCCTTCCCCTCCTCCATGAAGACGGCAACCACTGCTACTTCATGCCGCTCATTGTGATGCACCAGATGCAGTTCCATCGGATAGTGCTTATGATCTATCGTGTGTTCGCTCGGGGCATGGAAATGAAATTGTTCAAGTAAGTAAAGATCCTCGTCGAACACAATCGTGCTGTCCTTATCGAACGTGTTTACTGTTTGGCCGTGTTTGGGGTAACGCGATTTAGTCGCTTCCGAAACCGGTTCCACTTCCTGCAGCGTATGCCCGTTGTTGACCACATGGAACGGAGCTTCTTTATAAGAAAAGTAGATATCGTTGAGCGTCGTCTTGTGGGAACGCAACAGATCGACCGGTGATTGCGCCATGCCCTTCTCACACAGGGAAAATTCCGGTCCGAGCTTACCCCAACGAAGAGGCCCCTGATTCCCCTCATAACCCCATGTGGCAGATCCCGTCTCTCCTGCGTGCAGCCACACCGGCAGCGCCAACGCAAGCATTATCGTTATGTTCAGAACCACCATCTTCCGCCGAGCACTGTTGTGAGATACAGGCACCGCGACCGCGGTGCTCAGCAAAGAGAATGCCTCCATGACTATCCCTCCCTTATAACCCTTCTAACTAATTGATCATCTGTCTGGTCTGGATCTCTTAACCACAAATCATGAAGCAGCACCGCTGGACAGAACAGAGAGGCCTTTGAATGAGTGTTAGCCTTCGGCTGCTATGCCCATCGTAACTTCTTTTGCTGCGGGTGCTTCTCCGCCACGAATTCATATACTTAAACGAGCGTAATCGCACAATGTACACAGTGCGCTTTTAAAAATCAATCCGACTGCTGAATACCTGTTCAGCCTCATCTTGATCGTAAGTCCATACAAAACAACCGCTTAGCGATCATGAAACTCTGCTGACTAGGGTGCGCATCTTGCTGTTGATCCAAGTATGTCCACCTTGCCACAGCAAGCTGCAAGGAGGTCATGGTCCCCATGAACGATCTATCAAAGACGCGAACGGACACGGAAGTGAAATTATTCGGTCGAATGGACGGAATCTCGCCAGGGCAATCGGAAGTCCACGTTCGGGCGAGAAGGAGGGACCATGCACAACCTTACGAAGACCTTACTGCTTGTCATGGTATTGCTCTCCCTGCCAGCCTGCGGGACCACCATCGAACCTGGTCAACGAGGGGTGCGATGGAATCCCTTGACCGGTGGTTTGAGCACCGAACCACTTAAGAGCGGATTCCATTGGCGGGCGCCATGGAACCAAATCTACGTATACAACGTGCGATGGCGCAGTTACACCGAGATAATCAATGCCCTAAGCTCAGATAACCTGCCGGTCACCCTTAAGACCGTGGTTGTCATGAGACCGATTCCCGGAGAGCTGTATTTTCTGGCTAAGGACATCGGACCGGATTTCTATGCTCGCGTTGCCAAACGCGAGTTACTGGCCACCGTCCGAAACATCGTCTCTAACTATCCCATGGTCACTGTGCTGGAGCACAGTTCTGAAATAGCCAGCGAGGTAGAGGCGGCCGTGGTAGAAAAACTCAAAGATCGTCATGTCCAAGTGGCGAGCGTTGCCATGGCCGGTCTCGATCCGGAGGACGTCTGGTTCAAGCTCTACGACAGCTCAAACCCCAAGGTGGTACTCCTGCCGGACAAGCACGATATGCTGCTCTTGATCGACCCTGAAACGGTTCAGGCAACGGCTTCGTCGCATAAGGATTTCCGTGACCGACACTGAGATTCAGGTGTGCTCGCTGCCCAATGGTTCATCCAAGCATGCGAATCGCGAGCTATTGCACCGCCTCCTTTTGCACGAGATAAGGAGATTCACATGCGTACGATAGGCCTGTTCGTGATGTGTGTATCCTTCGCCGCCTGTACAATCACACCGGTATTTCCTCCAGACCTCACAAGAGATATCGACACGGACTCCGGTGTCATGAAGGCCTGGAAGGAGCAGACATCTTACTCCGACGCCACCTTCAGCTCCCATAAAGTGCAATTGGGAGGACAGATCACGCAAGTTATTCGGAGGCCGGAAGGTGTCGTCATTCTCGCCAAGGAGCAGCCAATGGACAAATATCTAGGGTATGGTCCTGTACGCGTGAAACGGGAAGACCGCTTCGAATTCGGAATCATTCTTACCGGCTTCCCAGACGCCGATGCCTTGCAGGTCGGCAATCAGCTTGCCGTCGTCGGAATGACGATCAGTGCCAGACCAGAAACGACCGGTTGGATGTCGAGAGTGATCCCGCACCTTCGCGCGCAATGTCTTGACATCTGGAAGACTCAGGAGTTCGAAACCGACAATATTACCTATCAAGGCTCGATGGGATATTATCCGCTGGAAAAACGAACGTTCTGTCAGGAAGAAGGGAAAGGAGACAGCTCGTCATGACTTCTACCGTCACGTTGATCGCGGCTGGTCCATGAACCAGTTCCCCACCTGCTACACGGTCCCAGGCCGGTACGCGGTGGACAATCACCGACGTCGGCCTGTGAAGGTGGTTCATGCGTGAAGAGAATGAGAACCCGTTGGGCTTGGAACCTGGAAGGAACTAAGTTCAAAGGCAGAAACGTCGAAGTCATGCTAAAAGCGATGGATGACCCCCACTCCCACGTTGGTGTTGAAATCGTGCGTTTGGTGGAAATTCTGCCGACGATTTGCCCGCTGAACGGACAATGTCACGGCGGTGCTATCCGTCAGTTTGTATAGGAGCCTTCCATTCCCTTGGAAGATGTTTTCATGCCCGCCGTTTCGCTCATCCCCCACGATTCCACTCGTCCAATTATTCCGTTCGTAGTGAAAGTCCAGCTCCAATTCCAGGTGTGGCATCAATTCAGCGTCCAGCCCAAGCGCGACGAAGTGCTGAACATATGACAGATCTTCTTCGGGGTCGTGCTCGAGCCGGCCGCTGGCCAACCCACGTTCGTAGTGATAGGCGGCGAAGAGTTTCAGGTGTTCCGTCGCGCGCCAAAACAGCTGGGGACCGATGGTCCATAACGTCGTATTGCGTCGCGCGAAGGGGTCGTTGTAGAGACGTTTCCCCACCCGTCCCTGAAATCGGAATTCCCAATTGTCAGACAGGCGTTGTTCGAGTCTAATGTATCCGATATGGGAAGTGACCCTCTCGTTTGCGAAGACTTCCGGCTCATGGTGGCTCACTTCACTATTTCCAAGAAGTTGATCGGGCGCGGTATAGTAGCGGAGCCGGAGTGCAGTATTGGGTGTAAAGGAGTGCAACGCTTCGGCTGCGACGCTTGCCTGGCTCCATTCGGGATTCACCGCATAAATAAATCCCTGGGGCTTGACGGAAAAGGCCGTCCGACCCAGTCCTGTCGTGACCGCATTGGAGATGAGGAATCCGGGCTCGAACACCATGTCCGAGCCAAACCCAGTGCGCGACACGTCCAAGACCGGTTGAGAAGGATCACCATCGATGTTTGAGCGGCGGGTGGCCGAAAAAAGGGCGACGTCATCAGTGTAGTAGAGGTTGCCGTCAGCTGTGACAGACCATTCTGCCTGGGCCGGAGGTATCATCGCCAGGATGGACATTCCAATCACAAACAAGACCTTCAGCAACATACCGCTTCCTTTCTGTCTCACCCACGAAGAATCAATCTCCGGTTACGTTGTATCGACAACCTATGAAGGCGGGGTATTAGCGCGGATGGCAGTGAATGCGGGTCGAGCAAGGTCTGCTTGGATGAGAATGGAGATGTGATTCCGGTGTCTTGGTTGAAACCAAGGTTTGACCCTATCCTTACCGATCACGATTATTCGATTCCCCTCTTGAGGCGCGATTCAAAACGGTGCCTACTATGCCAAAAGATCCTCTGAATTTTCAAGGCGATTGAGCCGCAACGTAAAAATAGAGCGTTACCGCACTACCGGCACAGTGCGACTATGAGGATCAATCAGACTCATCAACATCTCCTCCCTCTGTTCATCAAATAAATCCATAAAAACCAGCACTTAGATATCTTAAAATTCAGGCCGGCCTGGGTGCGCATCTTGCTGGTTACTAAAGTGCTCCACCTTGTCAAGGCAAGATGCACGGAGGTCATGGCTATGAAAGATCTATCGGGGTATGTTCGATCCTCTCCCGGCTGGTTAAGAAGATTCGTCACGTTCCTGCTCCTCGGCCCGATCGTTACGATGGGCTGCGCCACCATGGTCACCCCGATGAAGCCAGGTGTTGCAACTTCAGTAGAGGGGGCTAATCACGGTTATGTGGTGGGGCGGGTGCATCTTCAGTGGAATGGAAGGACCCAGGCCTTGGGACAGTTCCCCTTCGATATGAAGTGGAGACTCACGGACGAAAAGAGCGGCGACAAGCTGGTTGTTAATCAGGTTCCGGTCGACGGTCCCTTCGTACTGGACCTGCCGTCGGGTTCTTATCAGCTGACAGCGGTCAGTTTCGACAATGCGTTAGGTATCTGGCAAACGCCTCTTTCGACCACGTTCAGCGTTCGACCTCAGGAATGTACGTATATTGGGACCTGGGACCTCACGATGCAAACGGAGTTCTTCTCGGGATCACTGACACGACGAGTGCGCGACCAGCAGGATCAGGCTGAAAAGGACATGCGGACCATCATGGGCGATCGGGAATGGCCGCCGATGGTGACCCAGTTGGGGACGTCGATGCAAAGTCCTCTCGTGCTCACGTTCCAAACTCAGGGCACGCAGCTCACGTCACCACCCTGAAAAAATAGGCGCAACTATAACTTGATACTTGACGCAACAATCTTTCATCAACGGCAGCGGAGGGTAGTCGCGGGTATCGGTTGCAAATCGCTCTCCCATTTTCGCTTATACCGAACGACCTCCCTCCACAGGGTCACGGCTGCGGGTGATCGTCATGGGTGGCCTAAGCCATCAACGCACGCTAAAAACAGAGGTCAGGAGACAGCGAGTGCAGAGCAAGCGGGTAGAGGGAAAGTGTCCTCTATGCTCGAGTGATCGAGAAAGGAGAATTGCCCATGCGTAATATCGGCCTCTTCGCAATGTGTGTGTTGTCGGCGGCCTGCACAACCCCCCCGATGTTTCCTCCAGAGATCATGCAAGATGTTGAAAAGAACGCCGTCAACGTCAAGGCGTGGAAGGAACAGACGGCTCATCCTTCCAGCGCCGATTTTGTTCGTCACAAAGTGGAACTAGGGGGACGGATCATAAAAGTGATTCGCAAACCTGAAGGCGTCGACATCCTTGTTGAAGAGCAACCCATCGAGAAATATCCTCAGTATGGTCCAAGAAACCTCGAACGGGAAGACACATTCATCTTTGCAATTCTCTTCAACGGCTTTCCAGAGTCGGGCATGCTGCAAGTCGGCAATCCCTTGGCGGTTGTAGGAGCAATGGATAGAGCCAGCGCAGAGGTTATAGGCTGGAGTCCGAGCGTTCTGCCGCATCTTCGCGCGCAATGCCTTCATATCTGGAATACCCAGGGAGTGAAAACCATCGACGATTTCGCCTATGCAGAGGCGATGGGATATTACCCCTCGGAAGAACGAACCTTCTGTCTCGAAGAGAACAGGAACAAATCAGTGTCCACGACCAGCGTCCAGGGGATTGAGAAGCCAGATTCCGATACAGAGGGTGAACCGTCGATCAAGCATTGAGCCGGTCCTCCCGCGTGATGAGCAGTGGTTCAGCTCAAATAGATGTTCTTCACACAAGAGGCTAGCATGCAGGGATACGGCAAACGAGTGCTGATCGTTGAGCACGAGAAAGACGAGCGGAACGTGTTGAGTCTAATGCTGGAGAATGAGGGATATAACGTCCACGTAGCGTCCGATGAAGACCTCGCGCTAGAGGAAATGAAACGCCGGCGATTCGATGTGGTGGTCAGCGCCCATCACATGCCCAAGATCAATGGATTTCGACTCGCCTTGTTAGGACGGCTCGATCGGCCTGATACACCCATGATTCTTTTGTTAGGGGACGATAAGAGCGTGTCGGATGCGATGGACCAAGGACACGCGTATGGCAGCATTCGCAAACCTTACGATTCTGTTGAGTTGTTAGAGCTCATGGGGAACGCCATTCAATTGACCCGCGAACCGCGACTCCAAACATCATAAGCAATCGTTTAGAAGCCCACAACAAACAACCGTGAGGCCGTCCTGTTTGCTGAGGAGGCCCTATGAAACCAGCCAGAACTCCTCCCATCACCATGTGTGTCATATTCGGGGTACTCACTTCCTGTACGGCGAACGGCGTGGTGCCTTCACAGAACCCCTACAGCTCCGGTTGTGAGATCGACCATTCCACAGACGCGTGCATCGGATCGAATGTCTTACCGGCGTGAAGAAGCGCAGGATCTCCATATCACGGCAATGCGGCGGGCGCGCGAGGCCGAGTTGGTGTTGAAGAGAAAACCCGGGCCGGCGACCGATGAGTTCGTAACACAGGTGCGATTCTTCGCTCACCGTCTGCTGGAGGCGGCCGGATATGCAGGCGCGCAGGCTCAGCAGGCAGAACATGAAATTCCCCATGATATGATCAAGCAGCGCTACTCAGTGTGGAGATGATTCACTCCCTTGGCGGATGGAACAGCATGTGGGTCTATCAGACAACAAATGGAACAGCTCCTGCCCACTTCCTCAATACGAGCGTTCGTTGAAGCATGATGGCTCCGGGTAAGGCACGCGTGGTGATTTTGGGCGGGGGGTTCGGGGGCATGTATGCGGCGTTGGCCTTCGAACGGGCGTTGGCGCGCGGCGCGGCCGTCGACGTCACGCTCGTCAACCACGATAACTTTTTCCTCTTCACCCCGATGCTGCACGAGGTCGCCGCGAGCGACCTCGACATCACCAATATCGTCAGCCCGATCCGCAAGCTGCTGCGGCGGGTGACGTTCTTTCATGGCGAGATCGAGGCCATCGATCTCGTGCAGCAACGCGTCGGCCTGTCGCATGGGCACGAGCAGCATTGCCACTCGCTGCCCTATGACCACCTCGTGCTGGCCCTCGGCTCCACCACGAATTTCTTCAACATTCCCGGGGTGGCCAGCCGGGCGTTCACGATGAAGTCCCTGAGTGACGCGATTGTGCTCCGCAACCATCTCATTGCCAATCTGGAGGAAGCGGACTTTGAGTGTGGGGGGGGCTTCCGGGCGCCGCTGCTGAACTTCGTCGTGGCCGGCGGCGGGTTTGCGGGGGTCGAAACCATTGCGGCCATGAATGACTTTTTGCGGGAGGCGGTGCGGTTCTTTCCACATCTTCGGGGCGACATGTTGCGGCTCATCCTGGTCAGTGCGGGGCCGGTGATCTTACCGGAACTCGGGGAGAAGCTCGGCACGTACGCTCAGCGCAAGCTTGGGGAGCAGCAGGTGGAAATCCATGCGAACTGTAAAGTCACCGCCGTGACGGATCGCGACGTCATGCTCAGCGATGGGACCACCGTGACGACCAATACGCTGGTCTGGACCGCCGGCATTACCCCGCATGCCCTCTTAGCCACCCTGCCGTGCCCGAAAACGAAGGGCCGGGTCCTCGTCAATGAGTACCTGGAAGTGCCCGGGTGCCCCGGGGTGTGGGCGTTGGGGGACTGTGCGCTCGTGCCGGATGGCCGGACGGGCGCCTTCCATCCGCCCACCGCGCAACATGCGCTCCGGGAAGGGCGGGTGGCGGCGCGGAATATTCTCGCCACCGTGCGCGGTGCCCCGATGAAACCCTTCCGCTACGCGACGATCGGGCTGCTGGCGCCCATCGGGAAACGGACCGGGGTCGCCAACATTCTCGGGGTGAACTTCTCCGGCTTCTTCGCCTGGTGGCTCTGGCGCACCATTTATTTGCTGAAACTCCCGCGCTTGGAGAAGAAACTCCTCGTGGCCTTGGACTGGACCTTAGATGTGCTGTTCTCGAAGGATCTCGTCCACTTTCGCACCTCGCGCCCCCGAACGCCCCCACCGGCGGCGGATGAATTCGAGAAACCGGCCTGAATTCTGTGCGCCGCCTTTCGTGTGGTCGCCGCAACATACCTGATGAAACGAAATAGCCGTCAGAACGAGCGGGCATGTCAGCACGAGCGCGTTCGTATTCCATAATTCATAGGGTGCCGCCCATCAAACCGGGGTTCGCCGCACAAAACCTATGTTAGGAGTGGGTAGCGTCTGAGGTGTCGGCCTCGGAGGAATGCCCATTTTTACCGAGACCGTATCGATCGAGGAGCCGATACAGCGTGCGTCTGCTGATGCCGAGTAACCGCGCTGTTCGCTCCTTATGCCCATGCGTTGATTCCAACATCTTGATGACCTGTTCCCGCTGCAACGCCTTGAGTGTCCCGGGAAACATATCCATATAATCCGAACCACCCCCGCCTTTCTGAATAACTTCAGGTGGAAGGTCGTCAATCGAGAGAATCGCAGGCGACGCGAGAGCCACGGCCTGTTCAACGACGTGTTCTAATTCACGCACGTTCCCCGGCCAGGAATAGTCCGTCAGTGCCCGCAGTGCGGCGGATGAAAAAGACGTGATAGGAACTTCCTTCTGTTCGCCGAACCGTGCAAGAAAGAATTCGGCCAGTAGAGGAACGTCCTCAGGGCGTTCACGAAGCGGCGGCAAGAGAATCGTGACCGCGTTCAGTCGATCGAGCAGATCTTCACGAAACCGGTTGGCCGCGACCAGTTCAGCGAGATTCTGGCGGGAGGCCGCGATAATCCGTATATCGACTCGTGCGGCCTCATTGCTTCCAATTCTTTGGATTTCCCCTTCCTGGAGGAAGCGGAGAAGTTTAGCCTGTCCGGTCGGAGAGAGGTCTCCGACTTCGTCGAAAAAGAACGTGCCGCCGTCCGCCTCCTCAAGTAGCCCCCGGCGCATGGTGTGGGCCCCGGTGAACGAACCCTTCATATGCCCGAAGAGTTCGCTTTCGAGCAGGAAATCAGGAATCGCACGACAATTGATGGCGACAAACCGGTGGGCTGCGCGGGAACTGTTATCGTGAATTGCACGGGCAATCAATTCCTTGCCGGTACCGCTTTCACCCTGGATCAAGACAGCGGTGCTGCTGCGAGAGGCTTTTCCAACGAGTTTGAAGACCTCGACCATCCTTTTGCTTTGTCCGATCAGAGAGGCAGCCCGCAGTCGTTCGCTGAAAGCACGCTCGAGCGTTCGATTATTTTCTATCAGACGCCGGTGTTCAATCGCTCGCTTCATCGTGAGCACGAGTTCCTCGAGATTCACGGGCTTGGCGATGTAGTCGAATGCTCCATGCTTCATGGCTTGGATCGCCATGTCGACGGAACTGGATGCCGTCAAGAACACGATCGGCAACTCCGGCATGGTCTTGTGAAGCGAATCCAAAAGGTCTAAACCGGACAATGGCGTCATGCGAATGTCGCTCAATACGGCGTCATAGGTGACCGCATTGGCCTTCCTCATAGCTTCGGCGCCGTCACAAGCGATACTCACCTCAAACCCGGCATGACTCAACGCCTTCACCAACATCTCTCGATTGGGTTGGTCGCTGTTTACGACGAGGATTGAAGGCAGGCCACTTATTGACATCTACGGATTTCCATTTTTCCAGACAGGCAAATCGATCGTGAGCTCGATGTCCTACCTCGAATCACTCTTCACGAGGGATCCTACCGTCGTTGTCCGTCATTACCCGGTGGTGAGGCAAGTCACCAACCTCAGTTCCATGACTTCCGGCTCGTGTCCCTCGTTAAAACGGCTCGAACATTCGAGACCAGTCCCCCGGAGTGCTCCCTACCGGGCAGGGCGCGCCAGCGAACGGTAAAAGAACGACGTATGTTTTAGGAGTAATCTTGTTACATCCGTAGGAAACCTCTGGCCTCCAACTTGAGGATCCAGCACGTCGGATCAATACCTCACAGACAAACCCTGCAAATCATGATCCTGACGAATCCTCGCTTGTCGCTGATATTCCTATTCGGCTAGGCGCCATAAAAGAGCGTAATCGCACATCTCGCACCTGTCTAATGCGCACAACTTACAATGGAGGGAATCATAACCCTCTCTTTCATTCAGTCGACCGCGTTCATTTGTAACGAATTGTCACAATTTCGGGCTCGGGCATGCCAGGCAAACACCTTGCTAAGCATTGTCTCATGACCCATGACCTAAGAGTTCTTTCAGAACACTGTCCACCCCCAGTCATATCTGCTTTAGGACTATTTTGTTACAGAGACAGTAGGAGTTTCCGGCATGAATAAGCTTGTCCAGGTTGCCTTAAAAAAACCTTATACCTTCGTAGTGCTGGCTATTCTCATCCTCGTATTCGGAGCGTTGACGATCGTCGAGGCACCGACCGACGTCTTCCCAAATATCCAGATGCCCGTCAGCTCCGTGGTCTGGCTCTACGATGGCCTGATGCCGCAAGAGACAGAGGGGCGAGTCACGCGCGTGTTCGAACAAATGTTGACGCAGACGGTCGAAGGCATCAAGACCATCGTGAGCACGTCGTACTTCGGCCACTCCATCATTAATATTTTTCTTCAGGATGGAGTCGATCTGGCTGGGAGCGAGGCCGATATCGTGGGGATCTCCCAGACCTCCGTCAAAGCCTTACCGCCGGATGTTGCCGCGCCCATGGTTATGCGGCTGTTTCCTTCCCAAGTGCCCGTCGCCGTGTTGCAAGTGGAATCCGATGTTCAAACGCCGGCGGAGCTCTACAATCTCTGCGTCATGCGAATTCGCCCCATGCTTGTCACCATCCCCGGCGCCATCCTGCCGCACCCTTACGGGGGGCAAGACATGCAGGTCATGATCAATGTCGATCAGGATAAACTGCTGGCCCGTAACCTCACCACGGAGGACGTGCACCAAGCCATTGAAAAGCAGAATCTCGTGCTGCCCGGCGGGGACATGAAGATCAAGGAAACCGACTGGCTTGTTCTGACGAATGCATCCCCATTGAAGATTGAAGAGTTCGACGACATCCCGATCAAGCGAGACGGTAACTCGTTCATTCACCTGCGCGACGTGGCCACGGTCCGCCTTGCCGGCCGGGTACAAACGAACTCCGTGCTGGTCGACGGCAAACAGGCCGTCATCGTCGTCGTCATGAAGAGCAGCGAGGCGTCGACCATCGATATCGTGGATGGAATCAAGAAAATGATCCCACGCATCTCGGAGGTCGTTCCTCCTGATGTGAAGGTGAGTCTGATCAGCGATTCCTCGGAATTCGTCAGGGATGCCATCGCTGATGTGGTGCACGAAATGGTCATTGCCGCCGCACTCGTCGGATTCATCGTGCTGGTGATGCTCGGCTCTTGGCGCCCGACCGTCATCGTGCTCACCTCGATCCCACTCTCCATCCTCTGCTCTCTCATCGGTCTCCATATGCTCGAAGAATCGATCAATATCATGACTCTAGGCGGATTAGCGTTGGCGGTCGGCATTCTCGTCGACAACGCCGCGGTCATGATCGAGAATATCGATACCCACCTCGCCATGGGCAAGCCGTTGGAAGAGGCGATCATCGACGCCGCGAATCAGATCATTCTTCCCACGTTCGTCGCCACCCTTGCCATCACGATCGTGTGGGTCCCACTGTTCCATCTGAGCGGCATTGCCGGTTGGGTGTTCCCGGCGATGGCGGAGGCCGTCGTCTTCGCCATGTTGGCCTCCTTTATCTTGACCTATACCCTCGTGCCGACCATGGCGAAGTACATTTTGAAGGTTCATCACGCGACCGGGCCGGAGGGCGGCATCTTTGCCCGCTTCCAACATGGGTTCCAGAATGCCTTCGACCGATTCCGCGATGGTTATACAGCGCAACTTGAACAGGTGATCGCCCATCGCGTGGGGTTCGTCGCAATCTCGATGGTGTTCGCAGTGGCCTCGCTCGGTCTGTTTTACTTCGAGGGGCAAGAGTTTTTCCCTCAGATCAAAGGCGGCTTGTTGCAGATGCACATGCGGGCGCCGCTCGGGCTGCGGATCGAGGCCGCAGGTCGTGTGGCTGCCCGCGTCTCGGATGACGTCAGGGAATTACTGCACGGTAACGTCGACGCGGTGGTGAGTAATTGCGGCCTCCCGGTCGGAGCGCATAACCTCGCGTTCATTCCTACGCCGACGATCGGCACGCAGGATTGCGACCTCACCATCACGCTCAAGGATCTACGATCACCGGTGTGGGAGTATCGGCAGATTCTCCGTCAACGTTTGACAGAGCGCTATCCAGGAACCGAATTCACGTTTCAGCCGGCTGATCTGACCGATAAGATTCTGAACTTCGGCTCGCTCGCGCCCATCGACCTGCAAATCAATGGGCCGGACCTCTATGCCAATTACTCGTATGCGCAAAAATTGGCGGGCAAGTTCCGCCAGATCCCGGGCGCCGCCGACGTGTATATCTATCAAACCATGTTCCAGCCGACCATCTTGGTCGAAGGTGACCGGAGATTCGCCCTCGGCTTGAATCTGAACCAGAGGGACTTCGGCTTCAACATGCTGCTGGCAACCGCCGGCAGCCAGCAGATCGATCAGAAATATTGGCTCGACCGCTCGACCCAACAGTCTTACCGCCTCAATGTCTATACCCCTCAGCCACAGCTGACGAGCATTAAAGATCTCCAAACGATCCCGGTCGCTCCGGAAGATCGCGGTCGTGAGGAAGGTGGGGCAACCGGTGTGCAATTGCTGGGCAATATGACCAACCTTTCCTTGATCGGAACACCGGGTGTGGTGACGCATCGGAATCTCCTGCCGATGATCGACGTCTTGGTGTCTGCGGAGGGACGGGATCTCGGCGGGGTGCTCGCGGATGTTCGCCATATAGCGGAGATCATGAAAGATGACCTGCCCCGCGGGGCGGAAGTCGAAATCCATGGCCAATCCGAAGTCATGCACGATGCCTTTGTCGAATTGGGCGGCGGTCTCATAATCGCCATCCTGCTGGTCTATCTACTCATCGTCGTCAATTTCCAATCGTGGCTCGATCCCTTCATCATCATTACAGCGTTGGTGGGCGCGTTTGCAGGCATCGCGTGGTCCCTCTTCGTGACCAAAACGTATATCTCCGTGCCGGCGATGACCGGGGCCATCATGACGATGGGCACGGCCACCGCCAATTCCATCTTGCTCGTCGCATATGCCCGTGAGCGGCTCGCCGTCCACGGCGACGCGATACGGGCTGCGGTTGAAGCCGGGAAAGCACGCATTCGTCCGGTACTCATGACCGCCGCCGCGATGATCATCGGTATGCTCCCGATGGCGACGGCCAATTCCCAAAACGCGCCGCTTGGTCGAGCCGTCATGGGAGGATTGACAGTGGCGACCCTCTTCACACTGTTCTTTGTCCCCTGCGTCTATGCCATCATCTACAACCGTCGAGCTGTTCCTCAAAAGGAGCGTGTGCAATATGAATAACTTAGGTAGAAAATCATTCCTAGTCATCATCGTCCTTGTGGGACTCGTGACTCTCGTGTATCGCTTCAGCGAGAACCAGCACGAGGCCGCCGCATTGCAGGCGGACACTCTGCAGAGCGCCGTCACCCCTGTGGCCCTTACGTCCGCGAAGCGGTCGGAGCCGACCGACACCATCACGCTGCCCGGCACGGTTGAGGGGTGGTACGAGGCGCCCATCTATGCGCGTGTCGAAGGCTATGTGAAAGCGTGGTACAAGGACTACGGTGACAATGTGAAGAAAGGCGACGTCCTCGCCGAACTCAACACGCCGGACCTCGATGCGGATTACAAGCAGGCGATTGCGGATCTGCAATCTGAACGTGCCAGGAACGAGCTGGCTCAACTGACCGCCAAGCGCTACGTGGCTATGCGGGAACATCAAGCACTCTCCGAGCAAGCCATCTCCGTCCAACTCGCCGAGGCGCAGGCCGAGGCGGCGAAGGTCGCGGCAGCGGAACAAAAGGTCAAGAACATTGAGGCCTTCATCGGGTTTAAAAAGATTACGGCCCCCTTCGATGGAGTCGTAATTCAGCGGAACATCAATGTCGGTGATTTGGTGTCCAAAGAAGGCAGCATCAACACCACCAATGCAAAAAACAACTTGTTTACCGTTGCTGTGGTGGATAAATTGCGGCTCTTCGTGAACGTGCCGTCACGTTTCGGGCCCTTCCTGAATCCCGGAGTGTCGGCGGATGTCACCGTACCGCAAATTCCCAACCGTCATTTCACCTTCAACTTTCTGACCGTGGCGAAGGGATTCGATGTGAACACACGCACGGCGGTCACTGTCTTTACCATAGACAACAAGGACCGAGCGCTCTGGCCGGGTTCTTACGCCACAGTTCGTCTGACCGCTCCGGTGGAATCAGGCGTGACGACGATTCCCACCAGCGCATTGGTATTTCAGGAACACGGCACGCAAGTGGCCGTTGTGACGGAGGACGAGCGGGTTCACTTCAAACCGATTGAGGTCACCAAAATCCTCGACAACGTCATTGAACTAACGTCGGGTATTTCCGACGGCGACCGAATCATAAATAATCCAAGTGCCGCGTTGCTCGAAGGAGACAAGGTGCGCGTCGTTACACCAGCAGCCGGGTACGACATAATGAATCCAAAAGAGAAAATGCCGGAGACGGCTGCCTTGAAGAAATAGCCATCCCAATCTCTTTCTAACAGAAGATAACGGACATGATGATTATGACGGGCAACCCCGATCGCTACCGGTTTGCAAACAGACAAACAATGACATATACCCGGCCGACTCGGTTATGGCGAAGCAGCTGCGTGCTGGTGATCCTGACGTTGTCGGCTTGTAGTTGGTTCCCGGCGGTCAATCTGGCGCCAAAATATGACCCCCCGCAATACGTCGTTCCTGACTCGTGGCACGGTTCGAGTCCCTTTGTGGAGGCAAAACCGGCCGATGGAGCACTCCGTCCGGATTGGTGGAAACTGTATAACGATCCGGTGCTGGAAAAGCTTGTTGAACAGGCGATGGCGGCGAATCCGGATCTGCAAGCCGCTGCCGAACGGTTTGTCCAAGCCCGCGATATCATGATGGCGGCCCGGTCGCAGTACTTCCCTCGCATCGGTCTCGAGATGGGCGCTTCTCACAGGAGACAATCTTTCGATCGGATCTTTCGTCCCGAAAACAGTCCGCTGCAGTCCAGCACCGTGGATCCAGGCGGCATTGCATCCTGGGAGCCTGATTTTTGGTCGGCTCTCCGCAATGCTGCACAGGCGGAGATCTACCGTGCCGAAGAACGTGCGGCCGAATATGGCCTTGCGAGGTTGAGTCTGCAAGCCGAGGTCGCGGCAAACTATTTCACTGTGCGTGGTTTCGACGCCCAGACGGCGATCTATAAGCAATCGATTGATCTCTACCGAGATACGCTCAATGTTGTCAAAACTCAGTTCGCCGGTAAGATCGCCTCGGCACTCGACGTCGCCCGTGTCGAATCGTTGCTCTACGGCACAGAGACGAGATTGGCGAGAATTGAAGGCCAGCGTCAGGTGGCTGAACAGGCGATCGCTGTGCTGCTTAATTTGACGCCGGACAGTTTCTCGATTGAGCCGATCGATGAGCTCCGGATGGCGAAGTTCGCGATCCCTGGAACTATTCCGTCCACTTTGCTCGAGCGCCGACCCGACGTCGCCATGATGGAGCGACGCATGGCTGAGGCGAACCGAGTCATTGGGATTGCCAGGGCCGCCTTTTTCCCCAATGTCTCGTTCCGGCTTGACGGCGGATTTGAAGAGAAGGGCCTGGATTTGATCAAGCTCGCGAACAGCTTCTGGTCCTATGGCGCGACGTTCTCGGTCCCGCTCTTTCAGAGTGGCTACCGCCGCGCACAATTGCAACAGGCCTGGTCGGCCTATCGCGAGACGGAAGATCTGTACCGAGTGACCGTACTCAAAGCCTTTCGTGAAGTGGCGAACAATTTGACTATGACAAACCGTCTGACGGTTGCCGGAGAGAGGCAGGATGCGGCGGTCGGAGCAAACTTCAAAACACAAAATCTCACGATGCAACTCTATCGGGGAGGGTTGGCGAACAGTCTTGAAGTGATTTACGCGCAGCTCGCCACCCTTGAAGCCCGCATCAGCTCGGTGGAAATTAAGACGGAACTGCTGAAGTCTACCGTCGATCTCATTCGTGCGTTCGGCGGGGGATGGACCCGTGGTCAACTCCCATCCGATGATCAGATTCAGCCGTTCGGTATTTTCCAATATTCCGATCTCGACAAACCGAAACCGGCGGGGGGAATCGACGTCAATACCGGTGAATCAGCAAAACCCTACAATGATCTGACGAAACCCCATGTTCCATAATAATCACGAGCAAGCTCTGAACGCATGTCTCATGCACGGCTCATGGGGGTTGCCTCGTCGTCATATTGGCTCAAGGGACTGGATAAGGAGTAAGGACAATCCGAGTGCCTACTGGTGTCCCAGTTTGCCACCCACGCTAAGCTGGAAGAGGAAATCATGAAATGGATCGGTCCGTTAACAGTCATTCCAATGATCGTTCTTACTTGGTTCACGGTGAGGGTCGACGCCGCAGACGCACCGGGCGTTTCCCCGGAAACGGTTGCGGATTATATACATGCTATTATTGAAACCCACCGTGACTTCTATGCGACTCATGTCGTCGAACGCCTAGAAGAGCAGGAAGGAGTCAAAGCGGACGGAGAATGGCGCACCCAAAAGAAAACCGTACCACTGCCTGTTCAGGTCATTAATGAAACAAGCCAGATGTTCGCTACGAAAGTCACGGGAATCCGTTACCGATTGATCAGTCTGTGGCCCATCAACCGAAAAAATGGCCCGCGCGACCCTCTGGATAAGAGCGGCCTGGAAGCCGTGGCCGCGAGACCGGAACAGCCTGTTACTCGTACGGTCAAGATCGATGACCAAACATATTTTCATGCGGTGTATGCCGATAGAGCCATCAGGCAGGCCTGCGTGGCCTGCCACAACAACCATCCCAACAGTCCTAAGAAGGACTTTCAGATAGGTGACATTATGGGTGGCTTGGTCATTGAATTCCCGCTGGGGAAGCAGTGACTATTCCTTGAAAACCGGCGAAGAGTTGTGAGGCTGCCACGCCGAGTGATGATGCCATGACGAAGAAGTGATACTTTCTCTACTTATAGCGAGGCCGCTGGGAGCTATAACGGCCTTCCATGGGGAATTAAATTATGGTTGCCCTAATGCTTGTGTTTCGTTCGTCAATGACCAGCGATATACAAGAAGTGCTGCGTGAATGTCATATGGAGGCGTATACTCTGATCCCCAATGCGACGGGAAAAGGAGAAACAGGGGATGTGGTTGGATCGTTTTTCTATCCTGGAAGCAATTCGGTCATCTTAGCTGTGCTTCCTGACGATCAAGTTGACAACACGGTCAACGCTTTGAAGGCCTTCCACACCGCTCGACTCAAGAGTTCACAGGGGCGTCCTATTCCCTTAAAGCTGTTTTCTTTTCCATGTCGGGAATTGATTTGACGCCTTAAGCAGCAAGCTTCTCCGCATGGTCAGCGGCAGGTGCAGGCCGTTACGTGTGTTTCCTCCTGTCGCACGACGTATTGAACTTCTCTCCACCATTCAGTCGATTTATAGACCGTTCCAAGCAGGCCTCCGTTCACTTGGCTTCGGCGCGCGCACTCCTCGGGCCTTTCAGGTGTGAGTGAATCACGAGGAACCGCACAAATGGGGAAGGCTAAGAAGGTGAGGAACCCGACGTCAGGGCTCTTACCGTTTTTTCCCAAAGTATTCCTGGCGACTGACGGTGACATCTGACACGAACATGACGCCGGAATGCCGCTCGAAAAGCGGCCGGAGACCGGCGAGAATCGGCTCGACTTTCTCTTCCGGCACGACCGTCATGATCATCTCGAGGCTCTCCTGCTCGCTGAACATGAAGTGAGCCTCGCGTATGCTGTGATGTCCTTTCCCGGACACATTGCCGATGATGGTATACCCCGTAGCCTTGACGCGGTCGAGCAACTCAGTGACGAACGGACGGTGTTCGCCTCCCACAATCACGCGGATTTCCTTCATTGGATGCAACGTCAAGCTCATTACATCGCTCCTTTCTCGGCCTTCTTCTGATGACAGCTGTCGTCGTCCACGCTACGCTCCGCAGTAACCGCGGGGCGAGTCCTTCACGAATCAGGGGTTGCACTGTACACCTGCTCCTCGATCGCGCTCCACTCGCCGGTGGGCCGATACCGATACCATATCCTCTTTTCAGGATCGAGAGCGATCAGGTGCACCCACTCATTATGATAGAAATGCCGGAGCACTTCGTGCCGCGCGATGAGCTTGTCGATCCGCTCACGCGGCGCCTCAATGATCGTCAACAGCCGCATCGGCTCGTGATAGGCGCCTTCGCCGCTCATGACGGTTTGCCTGGCCAATCCAAGCCGAAGGTCGCTCCATGGGCCCGACATGATGCCCAACCGTCCCACCACGTTGTGGTAAATCTTACTGCCGCTTCCGTAGACCTCGTTGTCCACCGCCGAAAAATAGTGTTCCATGTTGATCCACTGCGCCACGACCTGCGGGGCCGTGAGCAGCACCTCGAGCAATCGGTTGCTGGGATCTTCTCGATAGTCGTACGAGTGCAGGAAGACGCGACCGCCCAGGTCCAGTCCTTTGGTCAGTTCCCTTCGTCCGATCAGGAACGACGTATTGTTTGACAGGCCCCACTCCGGCCTGACTTGACTCCAGTCCATGCTCCGCCTGCGGACATGCGCTTCGGCCTCCGCCTCATTGAGCACGTGTTGGATATCGGGAAAGCGCGCACAGCGTTCTTGACTGGTAAGCACAGAGGCATCTTTGAGGTCTTCTTGGAGTCGGGCTATATCCGCGCGATGGGTCGGGGGGGCGTCTTCAAGGTCGAACAGTTGTACGGCATCGGTCGTCGTATCCATCTGGCCGGCGAGAAAATGCGTGTCGGAGGGGATGTTGATTCCCAGTTTGGCGATTCGCTCACGAACCCTGGGATTGTTCGCCATCATCGCGAGGACACGTGCATTAGGTTTGCCCTCATTGCCGCCGCAGGCCCCGCAATCGAGCGCGGATTCGTAGGGATTATTGTCCGACGTGCTCCCGTGGGCGCAGAAGAGGACGAGCCGGGCGAAATTCTTGGTCAGCCCCATCATACGGAGCGCCGTGTCGACAGTCAGAACCTGTTCTTCCAAGGTGAACCCGGTCCGGGTGAGCCGTTCCTTGTGTCGTGACGCGGATCTCGTCGTCAGATCGTATTGCCGGCGTAGGATTTCGACAAACGCGTTGATCGTCTCCGGTGTGAGACCGGCCCGCTCGATTTCTTCGGCACCGATCGGAGGCTCCGGGTCTCCTTCCACGGTCAACGCACGCTGCCGTAACCCTTCCACGAGCGTGGGCATGATACGGGAACTGCGCAGTCCGAAGTGTTCGTGCAACGCCTCCCTGATCACGGCGTGTTGTTCCGCTTCGAGCATCTCGGCGGTTTCACCAGGCGCCAGTTTGTCTATCGTCAGTGTGGTGGCCAATGAGGGGACGAGCAGGCGTCGCAACCAGGCGGTCCAGCGCTGATAGAGCGCCGGGACCAACGTCTTGCCGAAAATCGGCAGGCCGTAAAACCACCCCAGCGATTCCACCATGACATAGGGAGTCACGACATTCTCTTTCAGGTCGTGCAAGAGCGTGTGACCTGCATGTACCCACTTGGCTCGTGCGGCGTGCTGCGATACCTTATGATCGAGATAGCTACGCGGAATTTCCCGCACCTCGTTCTTCGCCCGCATGATCACGGGGAACTGTTCCGTATCATGCTCCTTTCCCCAGGCTCGATAGCGGATAAAGGCGGCAAAGAAACCCGCGAAGCCATACGTTTCGTGCGGGCCGACCGATTCGAGATGGCGGCGGAACGGTTCGGAACGCACGTCGATGCAGTAGACCGACTGTGAGTACGGGCGAGCCGTCTCAGAGGGCGCGGTATGCTCGGTGCGCGCGCGCAAGTGTCCCAACAGCTGTTCCTGGTAGCCGGCCTCCAGGGCCTTGAGCCATACGGGTCCATGGTCCGATTCGGGGAATGCCTCCAACCAGTCGACGACTTGTTTGAGATCCGCCGGGGTGCTTTCAACGAGTGCCGTTGCATCAATGGTCAAGGAATGGGCCAAGGCGAGAAGCCGGCGTGCGGCCCCGCGACGAGAGGCCGCTTGCAGCCGGGGAATGACCTCGGCACGGTACCGTGTGAGGATATTGTTCCAGCTTTGCCCTTTCCGATGTGAAAGCCGGTCAACTTCTTCGGCGTAGAGGGCGGGCAACCGGCCGGCCACCCGCTGCCGTCGAAGATAATATTCTTCGGGATAGTCGCGCATGTAGGCAGAGATGGCGTCAAGTCGACCCTGAATGCCCAGATAGTCCTGACACGCCGCCTGCACCAGTTCTCGCGCATACCAGAGTCGAATGGCTAAAAATTTGACGAGGCCTACCGGATTGGCCTGTTGCCACGGATAGTCACGTTCCTCGCCTCGCCATTTAATGAAGCCGGCCCACCCCGGCAGCGCGGTCAATTGTAATGATAAGTAATCTTGAAGCAGTTCATCAGGAATCCCCAGTGCACCCAGGCTTTCGAGAAGGGCGTCCTCCGGATAGTCCGGCAGCTTCGCAATCTTCCTGGAACTGTCTTTGATCCCACAGGGAGACCATTCGTGGGAGGCCATGGCCTTCCAGGCTTCATACAGCCCCTTTTCGCGTCCCGGCATGACCCATGTGGCATGGCCCTCGTCCAGGAAGGCGCCGCACCACTTGATCATTTGTTCGTTGATCTGCTGGACGATCTGTGTGCCGAGCGTGTCGTCGCACCAGTGCGAAAGGGTGAGCCATTTGCAAAGCGCGGCGTGGCTCTCATCCACGACTTTGCGGATGCGATCATCCAGTGAAAAAGGAAGCAGCACGCATTCCAGCTTATGGGCCAGTGCGTCGATCAGCGGCCTGTCGGGATCTTCAAGTTGATCGTCAAGCGGTTCCATGGCCGGAGCACACAGTCCCTCAGCCAAACAAGCGCGCAAGACCGAGCCGTGCGTGACGACGTGCGATCCGATGGTCACATGCTTGTCGATGACACGCGGCTTGAGCGCGTCATCGAGATGAGCGGGCCGGATTCGGCCGGCCTTGAGATACTCACGATACAGATGGCTGGGAAGATACCCGTTACCGCCCATGAACTGCTTTCCGCGCTTGACGGCTTCTTCGAAGGGCAGATACTCGATGCTGTGCAATGGATTGTGATGGACGAAGGTCCTCATCGGCCAGTACTGCGCAATGACTTCCCCAGCAAGACGGACGACCCCGCGCAATTCCATCCGCCTGGACTCAATGTCAGTCACGTGCTCTAGCGGTTCCATACGAGAGAATGCTCCATGGCGGCGGTCTTATTCGGAACCTGATTCGAGGCATACCAGTGGGTCGGGGCCAGGCCGAGCGCCAGCAAGGCCAGCACCACAATCAACAGTGAAGTAAATTCAGGTTGCCGGAGATCGGCATACCGTAAATCCGGCCGGCGAGCGCCGAAGAGCAACTGTTGCATCATTTGCATGATGTACCAGGAGGCGGCCAGCCAAGCCGCAAGCGCGATGAAGAGGCCGATCGTTGACGAGGGAGGGGCCGTCAGCAGCAATCCCATGAATCCAGCGAACACTCCGAAGGGCGGGATTCCCATCGCGGCCAGGCCCAACAGAGAAAACAGAACCGCATATTTGGGCATCGCCGCGGCCAGGCCGCTGATGGACTGCGGATCCACATCGTCGCCGTATCTCGTGCGGATCACCTGCCAGGCCACTAATAGCCCGCCGGTGGCCAGGCCGACTGCTCCGGCCAGCACGACCGCGCGCGGCGTCGCCGTATGGGCTCCGGCCACAAACCACCAGAGGATCGAAAAGAACGAGACGCTGCCGTAGCCCACCAAGAGACGGACCCGCGACTGGGCCAACGCCTTGATCGCCCCGTACAGCGCGCTGGCCAGGGCCAGGAGGCTGACGACCGCAACGAATTCGTTCGGGATCGTCGGCATGGCAGTCGCCAGTCCATGAAGGCCGAGCACGGGCAGCAGCAACACAATGAACGGCGGCAAGCTACCCGGGAGCCTGGTCAGCGCCGTCAGGTACCCGTCATGAAAAGGCATAAGCGGTAACAGAACGGCACAGGTCGCCAAGGATGCCACCGATGAGATGGGCGGTCCAGCCGCGAGAGACAGGGCCGCGCCGGCAACACCGACACCGAAGGAGCCGATGCCCCACCAGGAGATGGGCCAGAGCGTGGTGTGATGGCGATACAGAAGGAACATGATGATCAGCATGAGCGAAATCAGGCAGAGCGGGCCGATCGAATTCCCGCCGGTGAGCACGGCCATTCCTAAACCGAGACAGACTAAGGTCATGGTCCAGGAGAGCCGATGGTTCTCGTGAACCGGCTGGCCTAATGCGGACACGACGGCTGCGATGGGCAGTAAATAGAGCGGCAAGAGGCCATCGGGCAGAGTCGGGAGCCGGTTGGCCACGCCGGTGATCGACGCAAGGCTGATGACGGAACTGATGATCGCGCACATCTTCACGCGGTAGGGATCGGACCAACACGCCAGACAGACGAGTGCACCCGCGAACGGAATCCCGGCGCACAGCCATGGGATGAACACGTCCATCATCGAGACCACCCGCGTTCCAGCTTGTCGATCCGATGAACCAGTTGCGCGGTCATCGAGCCGACAAACTGATAGAGCTCATCGGCATAGATCCGATTCAGGAACACCGTATAGAGCCGAATCCTGATACTTTCGATCCAAGCCGGCATCCAGACCGTCCGACCGTGGGCACGCATGTAGAGATAGGTCCAGCCCAAGACCGTCATGAACGCAGCCATCACGACAATGAGGTCGAAGAGCCAGTCCGGGAGATCGGCGGTCTTGAAATAGGAGGCCACTTCATCCGGGTTGGGGTAGAGAAATGCGGTGAACGACTCGACGGCGAACAAATAGACGAACACGATGAAGAGGAGCGTCAGCAACATGATGACCGACACCTTCCATGAAGCCACGGCACGAAGTCGCGTGAGCGTCAAGATCGCTTGGGACGAGGTGATCCAGATGAAAAACAGGATAATAACGGTTCCCTGTGATTCCAGCAATGGAATGCGCAGGACTCCATGCGTGACCAATAAGATAAGCAGCGGAATAAAGAGTGTCGTTACAAACCCCGTCGACCAGGTCAAGCGAGAGAATCCCGCCCCGTCATCTGCATGGTCTGCATGAGGAAAATGCGGCTCCTGGCGCGCCTTATGGATGACATTTCCACAATTGAGGAAGACCGTGGCCTTGAAGAGGCCATGGGCGATCAGATGGAACACGGCCAGCGAGAAGGCGCCGAGGCCGCATTCCATGATCATATAGCCCATTTGGCCGATCGTGGAGAAGCCCAGCGTCTTCTTGATGTCGTTTTGCGCCAGCATCATCGTCGCGCCGAGGGCGGCCGTCAGGGTTCCGATGACGAAGGCGGTGTGCAGGGTGGTTGAGCTCATTCCGAAGAGTGGCGCGAGACGGTTGATGAGAAAGCCTCCGGCATTGATGATGCCCGCGTGCAGCAATGCGTGGACCGGCGTGGGGGCGAACAGCGATCCCGGCAGCCACAGATGCAGAGGAAACTGGGCGGATTTGCCCATCGCCCCGATAAAAAGGAGAAACGTCACGGCCGTTGTCGCGCTGACCTCCATTCCAGGCAGAATCGAAAGGGTGATGGGCGTGACAGCCGCTCTGGCAAACAACTCTTGGAATTCGAGGGTGCCGTAGAGTTGATACGCGAGCGCAATACCGGCAAGAAACGCCGTATCGGCGACACGCAGCAGCGTGAACGTCTTGAATGCGCCCGCCAACGTCCCAGGGTGGATATGGTTATGGGCAAGCAGGTAGAGCAGGTAGCTGAGGATCTGCCAAAAGAGAAACAGCATCATGAGGTTCCCGCTCGAGACCATGCAGATCAGGACGAAGTCGGTCAGGCAAATCAACGCGAGATATCGGCGCGCATGCCCATCCTGGTACATGTAGCTCGTCGAGTAGCAGTAAATGATGGTGCTCACGCCCGTGATCAACGTCATCATGACCGCGCTCAGCCGGTCGACATAGAAACCGATGGGAATAATGAAGGCCGTGACGGAAGCCGGATCATAGAACCGAACGGTGACAGGACCCTGCGATGGGATCAGCGTCAGGATGCCTATGGAGCCCAGGAACGCCAGACCGACGGGATAGGCGGCCGCCTTCGCACGGGTGAAACGCGGCGTCTTACCGCCGAGCATCACGATGCCGGCGGCGGCCAGGAGGAGAAATGGAACGATGAGGGTCAGCGATAGGAGCACGTCATTCCCCTTCGCCTCTAAGATACTGGGCGCTCATAACCTCGCACCCATCCGCAAACGGCAGGCTCCGTATTCGTCGCCCCGCGGACCTTGCTTCGGCTGCCCCGTGGAAGCGCGCGTCTTGACGCTCTGGGGTTGGACGGGTGAAAACCCGGCCTTTTTGAACAGCCTGCAGGCTCTCTTGAAAAGCGTTTGTCCTCTCTCAATCAGGCAATCGGCACACCACTTACAACGGTAAGAGGGTAACCATTAATACGGGCTCTCTATTTTCGTCAAGCAAAGACTGACCGTTCCCCCCGGACCCTCCTCATGCGCCGACGTGCACGAGGCATCTCCGTCGTTCACAATTCGGCGATCTCACTCGGTGCGCTCCTGCCGGTGCCGGTCAAAGCGAGCGTTCCTGGGCGCGCTTATCCAAGCGTTGAATGGCGGATGTCAGGGTGTGCCCCACTCGATGTAAGACCGCGTCGACATAGAGTCGATTGAGAAACAGCACATAGAGGCGGATCCGGATGTCACTGATCCATGATGGTGTCCACACGGTCCGGCCGTGGGCTCGCATGTAAAGATAGATCCAGCCTCCAATCGTGACCAGCGTCGATACCACGAGGAGGAGGTCGAAGAGCCAGTCGGGGAGATCGGCGGCCTTGAAGTATGAGGCGACTTCTTCCGGGTTCGGGTAGAGGAATGCCGTGAACGATTCGACGGCAAACAGATAGACGAACACGATGAACAACAACGTCACTAGCATCGCCGCTGAGACCTTCCAGGAGGCAACGGCACGCAACCGCGTCAGCGTCAGGATCGCTTGCGAAGACGTGATCCAAATGAAGAAGAGAAAAATGACGGTCCCCTGGGATTCCAACAGCGGGATCCGTAGCACACCGTGAGTCGCCAGCAAGATGAGTAAGGGAATCAACAGGGTCGTGAGAAATCCCGTCATCCAGGTCAGGGGCGAGTAACTTTCTTCTTCGGTCTCTCGTTTTGAATGGGGGAGGATCGGTTCCTGTCTCGCCTTGTGAATGACATTCCCGCTGTACAAGAACACGGTCGCTTTGAACAGACCGTGGGCGATCAAGTGGAAGACCGCGAGCGAAAAGGCCCCGAGACCGCATTCCATGATCATGTAGCCCATCTGGCCGATCGTCGAAAAGCCGAGCATGTTCTTAATGTCGTTTTGCACCAGCATCATCGTTGCGCCGAGGATGGCCGTCAGCGTTCCGATCACGAGGGCGATGTGCAGAGTGGTCGAGCTCATCCCGAAGAGCGGAGCCAGGCGGTTGATGAGAAAGCCTGCGGCATTGATGATGCCCGCGTGCAGGAGTGCGGTGACCGACGTCGGGGCATAGAGATACCGGGGAAGCCAGCCGTGGAGTGGAAACTGGGCTGACTTACTCATCCCGCCGACAAGGAGCAGGAAGGTGACCGCGGTCGCGCCGTTGAATTCGACACCGGGGAACAGAGACACGGTCGCCGTCGATTGCACGGCGACGGCGAACAGATCAGGAAATTCCAGGGTGCCGTACAGCGAGTAAGCCAGCACCGTCCCGCCCAAGAAGGCGACATCACCGACCCGCAAGAGCGTGAACGTGCGAAACGCGCTCTTCAGCGTTTCTTGATGGCTATGATTGTGGACCAGCAGATACAGGAGGTAACTCAGCAACTGCCAGAGCATGAACAGCATCAACAGATTCGCGCTCGACACCATGCAGAGGAGGACGAACACGGTGACCCCGATCAAGGCGAGATACCGGCGCTCGTGCAAATCTTGGTACATGTACTCGACGGAGTAGGTGTAGATGATCGTGCCGATGCCGGAGATCAAGACCATCATGACTGCGCTCAATCGGTCGACGTAGATGCCGATCGGAACAGCCAGCACCGTGGAGGCGACCGGATCGTACAGTCGAAGCGCAATCGGGCCGTCCGTGGCCACCACGTACAGCGTGGCGATGGCGCCGCAGAAGGCCCCGCCGATCGGCCAGGCAGCGATTCTTGCACGAGCGTGACGCGTGGCTTCACTCCCGACACTCACGAGAAGCGCGGCGATCAAGGGAAGCAGCGGCACGAGCAATACAGCGGACATCATGACCTCTAACAGGATGCTGAAAAAGTCCGCCAGCGGCGTTCTCACATCTCTCAGAGGTTCAACGTACCGAAGCGTACGCCTCACCTCTTCGCTCGCTGCGGCCTTGCTGGACAGCCTTTTTGAGCATCCTGAAGTTATTCTGGGGTTAGCACCATACTGACTATTTCATCCATAGTGATGAGATCAACGGAGTCTTTTTGCAGCCTGATAAAGAGCCCTAAAAACACAAAAGCCAACCGCCCGCTCGATTCGTGATCGAGCCATGTTCGGTTGGCTTGTACTGCGACCGGCCTCTCCCCGTGAATTGCCGGTCACCCTACGGCCCGTAAAGAAAGTATCAGGCTTTCTTGCCAGCCCACTCGGAATCGTGGGATAGGCAACATTGCGCTTTAGTAAATGCGACTCCATGAATAATATGGTCCAAAGGATAGCGTCAAGTCAGAAATGGTGGACCAGGACTTCCAGCCGGAGATGTCCGGAACCGAAAGACCCAGTACGGGTCCTATGGTGGAGACAAAAGACCTAGACGGCACTTGTTCGCGTCCTCACGCAATTCTATAATTGCACAGGAAGAATGTATGGAAAGCGCGATACGCAATGCCGTCATCAAATTCGAGCAGGAGTTTCTGGGTCGAGGCCCTGATGAAGTCCGTGCGCTTGTCGCCCGCGATCTCGTTGTCGTACGCCTGAAAGGCGTTCTGACCCCGGCCGAACGTCAACTCGCGAAGACCGCGGAAGGGATCGAGATGGTGAAACGGCTGCGGCAAAATCTGATCGCGCAGGGCCGTGACAGGCTGTGCGAACAAGTCAGCGAGATCACCGGGACCAAAATCCTGGGGCTGTTCACCGATATCGACGTACAGCTCGGAGAGCGAGTCTTCGTCTTTACGATGGATCGCGATATCCAGAACGGTAGCCGATGAGCTATAGTCTTCCATGACTCGGCGCACACTGGAAACGCTCTCCTTCGACAATACCTATGTCCGTCTTCCCCAGGCCTTTTACACGCGATTGAATCCGACTCCGTTCAGCGCCCAGCCTTATCTGGTTCATGCCGACCCGGTCGCAGCTGAACTGATCGATCTTGATCCAGAGCAATTTACCCGGACAGAGTTCGCGGCTCTTTTCGGAGGCAGCGTGTTGGCCCCCGGAATGGAGCCGCTCGCGATGCTGTACTCGGGCCATCAGTTCGGTGTCTACGTTCCGCAACTCGGTGACGGCCGCGCGATTCTGCTCGGCCAGGTGAAGAACGAGAAAGGAGAGCGGTGGGACCTGCATCTCAAAGGTGCGGGGATGACGCCGTTTTCGCGTGACGGAGACGGCCGAGCGGTCCTGCGCTCGACGATCCGCGAATATCTCTGTTGCGCCGCGATGCGGGGTCTCGGGATCCCGACCACACAAGCGCTCTGCCTCGTGGGCAGCGACGACAAGGTCTATCGCGAACAGGTCGAAACCGGCGCGATGCTGGTCCGTATGGCGCCCTCTCATGTCCGGTTCGGCACGTTCGAGGTCTTCTATTACCGGAAACAGCATGAGCACCTAAAAGCCCTCGCCGACTATGTGATCGAGCAACATTTTCCCCATCTTGGTGAGACCGGCGACAAATACGCGCGCTTCTTTGCCGAAGTGGTCGAGCGCACGGCGAAGTTGATCGCCCAATGGCAGGCCGTGGGATGGGCGCATGGGGTGATGAACACGGACAACATGTCCATTCTTGGGCTTACGCTGGACTATGGACCCTACGGCTTTATGGACGACTATGACGCCGGTTTCATCTGCAACCATTCGGACCACAACGGCCGCTATGCCTTCAACCAGCAGCCCTACATCGGGCTTTGGAATCTGAGCTGCTTGGCTCAAACGCTGTTGCCGTTGGCGGAAAAGGAGGCGTTGAAGGCGGGCCTTGAGATGTATCAACCGCTCTTTGAGCGCGAGTTCATGAAGCTCATGCGGGTGAAATTCGGATTGATGGACGAGCGAGCGGAAGACGACGAACTCATTCGCGACCTCCTGGGCCTTCTTCAGGGCAGCCATGCGGATTATACGATCGTGTTGAGGGAGCTGAGCGCCTTCTCCACGGCTGACGGCGCGCCCAACGACCAGCTGCGCGAACACTTCCTCAACCGTGACCGTTTCGATGAGTGGGCGAAGCGCTATCGAGATCGACTGCGGAATGAACGCAGCCATGACGATGAGCGACGAGACCGGATGAACCGTGTGAATCCCACATACGTGCTGCGCAATTATCTCGCGCAGACGGCCATTGAGAAGGCTCAACACAAGGACTTCTCCGAAATCGATCGCCTCTTCACTCTGTTGCAAGATCCCTTCAACGACCAACAGGGCATGGAAGCCTATGCCCTTCCGCCGCCCAACTGGGGCAAGCATCTCTCGGTCAGTTGCTCATCGTAAGGTGAGCATCACCCTTCGCCGTGTGCTTTCGAAACGTCCCTCATCCGGACTCGCTTCCCTCTCCGAAGCGTCTGTTGTAGAGTGTCACCGCTTCAGGTCGAATCGAAGCGTCCTCTTTCCCAGACGGTTCGAAGAACATGGCGAAGAAGCCAAGCGACTCCAAAATCGCGATAGCAGGAGCTCTCACGCTCGTGCTGGCGCTCGCCGGCGTCTTGCTCGTGAAGGAACCATTGCGAAGCTCTCGGCCGGTCGGCACCGGACTGGACATGAAGGCGACGATCGAGGAGCAAACCATTCGTGCGCGCTTGTGGGAAGATCCGGTCGCGGCGGTTCAACGCGGCATGCGCGAGGTCAAAACGAACCGCGCGACCACAACCCCGCCTCCGCCTCTGACACAACGACTCCGGGCCCTTCGACAAGCCATTGCCGAACGAGTTCTCAAGGAGGGCCAGCCCCTCACCGTCCTCCTCGTGACGACCAGCGGAGGACCGTACGTCGAAAACACCGAGTCGCGTATCAGAGACCGCTACGCAGTCGGCACGGCGTTGGGGGTGTCCTGCTATGTGCCGGAACAGGAAGGCCACCTATCGTTTGTCGAGTGGGACCCGCAAAGCCCTATTCCGGCGCTCCCGTACGAATGGTATCGACTCAGGAAGACGAGGGTCTGTGACGAAGAAACGCCGAGGTCCCGGAGTGTGCTGGTCGTCTGGTTTCCGGACGAAGCGCTCAGCCGAGGGTTTTTCGCGAGCTTGACGTCATTCTCTCAAGCCCTCGTGTGCCGGGAAGCAGAGAAGAAAAGCGAATGTCTCCTGACGGACGATAAACGTAAACTCGTTCAGCTGGATCCGCGGCTGCAACAGGCCGTGACCTTCAGAATCCTGGGGCCTCGCAGCTCTTCTGCGTTTAGAGCATTGCTGGCGGAGGCGGGGGAGTCCTATGCCGAGCCGCACGAGGGTATCGGTGTCTGGCCGAACGCCGATGGATGGATCGATCTGTATTCGCCCTGGAGCAGCGCGATGAAGGGGTTGTTGGCCTATGGGCTCAAGACAGGGGTTGGGAAAGGTACGGCCTGCGCGACATACGAATCCTGCGAGCAGGAATTCTACCGCCGTTTGTCGGACGCGAATATCAGGCTGGCCTACGATATCGGGTCCGACGATCAGCTGTTCGAATCATTGGTCGAGGAGCTGGAGCGGCGGCAAGTGCGTCTTGGGTGGGACGCCGTAATTTTGATCGGTGAATGGGACTCGTTCTATGGGAGGACGCTCCCGATCGAATTTCGGGCCGCGGCCTGCAAAAAGATCGCGACCTTTTCCGAGCACGACCTGGAACTGATCGAGGTTCCGGTGGCGATCAAACAGGGATGTTCCGATATTCCCCATGCGGTCGACCTGCAGATCCAGCGGCAGGCTGAGTACGAGTCGCTGCGTCTCAATGTGCAACGATACAGCTACCTGAGCGGACTGGACGGCGAGGTGCCGGGTGAAGATAAAGGGAAAACCGCTCGTGCCGACAGCGCGAAAGATACCCAGCAGGATCGCCCTGAAGGCACGAGCCAGGTGGACTATGTGCGGGCCTTGGTCAACCGTATTCACGAAGAAGGAGAGGGCGCGCGAGCCATCGGGATTTTCGGGACGGATCCCTATGACTCGTTGCTCATCATCAAAGCGCTCCGTCCCGCATTTCCTCACGCGATTTTCTTTACGATCGGTCTCGATGCCCGGCATCTCCACCCGAGTGAATATAAATGGACACGCAACATGGTCATCGCCTCACCGTTCGGGTTGCAGTTGGATGGCGGTCTCCAGCGCGATGTCCCGCCGTTCCGAAGCAGCTATCAGTCCTCCGCCTACTTCGCCGCTTTGCAAGCGGTCGGTCATGTTGTGTGCCGTCGGGAGAACCAGGCTGATACTGCAAGCGGTCCCTGTACGACGGCGTACCACGCCTTACTGACGCCGGAGAATCGTCTGTACGATGCCGGAGCGCATCTACGGTTGTTCGAGGTGGGGAGACAGGGCGCGGTCGACTTGAGCATCGTCAAGAAGGAAGAGGTGCGCACCGTGCATCCCTTGCGGACCGATCTGGCCTACACGAAGGGGTACGGTGCGCTGAGCCAAGGGGTCGGGTTCAATAATACGGCGGTGGCCGCGGCGACGGCGGTGGGCTTTGCCCTCGTCATTGTCGTGGCCTGGAGCAATCAGCGGCTTTGGTCGGGGATCACGAGGTATCCGCGCACACTGAGCATCGCAGCAGTGGTACTCGTGACATTGTTCATGGTGTTCGTCTTGGCCGGTGGCGCAACCGCGTTGCTCGCCAACCATGATGAAGGAGAGCCTTTTTCGTGGACCGCCGGGGTCAGCGTCTGGCCGAGCGAATTACTCCGGCTGATCGTGGTGGTGCTGGCGATGCTGCTGTTTGTGAAAGGAGCCCGCGATCTCAAGAAGAACGGCGAACAGATCGGGGAGAAATTCCGATTCGAAGACCTATCGGAACGTCCTCGGTTTTCATCCGGAACATTCTGGACGAATCTGCAACGAGTCTACCACCCCATCGCCACCATCGCCTCGATGAAAGTGGACCAAGCCTGGGTTCGGTATCGCGAGGCGAGTCAGCTGGGCCAATGGATGGTCCGCACGATGCTGTTGTTCCTCCTGTATTCGGGGGCGATGTGGGCCATCGGGTATTTCGTGCTCGACGAAGAATATATCCATCCCTGCCGCGGGCTCCTGAGCTGTAGAGTGGATTCGTTCATGACGCTCGCCAGCGTCGGCATCGTCGTGTTGCTGAATCTGGCGGTCTTCGACGCCGTGATGCTCTGCCGGCGATGGATCGGATGGGTGATTGGTTCGACGGGAGGCTGGTCAGAGCAGGTTCAGGAAGAATACCTTCGCGAATATGGATTGGGTGAAGCGCACAAGGCCGAGTTCGAAAAGTTGAAGTACCTGGCGGTCGTGGATCTCATCGCTCAGCGGACGCAGGTGGTCAACCGACTGATCCGGTATCCCTTTATCGCCCTCTTGATCATGATCGCCGCCCGGAACGAGTATTTCGACATCTGGAATTATCCACTCCTGCTCTTGCTCTCTTGGTCGGTCAATGTGCTGATCGCTCTGCTCGGCGCGTTTCTCCTCTATCAGTCCGCCAGCCATGCGAAAGCGGCGATGCTGGCCGGACTCAACCGGCAGATCGTCCAGACCTTGGGAATCGGCAAGGATCACGACGTGCGGGTCAGACAGATCCAGCACATCATCGGTGAAGTGGAGGACAACGAACAAGGCGCCTTTGTGCCGCTCTATCAGCAGCCGGTAGTCGAATCATCACTGTATGGGCTCGTGGCGCTGCTGCAGTATCTCTATCTGAGCTAGGGGACTCGAATGCGTGAAGCCTTCCTGGGTGGATTGAAGGTCCGACTCCTTGGTGGATCGGACGGTCACGGAGGCGGGCATGGGCCGGTCGTCATGCTCCTCCATGGCTTCGGCGCACCGGGGGATGACCTCGTGCCGCTCGCGGAGGTCATCGATGTTCCGGCGGGAACCAGATGGCTGTTTCCCGAAGCCCCTCTCTCGCTTAATATGGGCTTCGGTGATTCGCGCGCCTGGTGGATCATCGATTTCGCGAAAATACAGGAAGATCGTGCCGCCGGTCGGATTCGTGACCTGTCCGTGGAGACTCCCCAGGGTCTCGCGTTGGCACGGGACCGCCTGCTGGCATTTCTCAAGGAACTGCCGCGGCAGCTGCCGATCGATTACAAGAGGACGGTCGTGGGCGGATTTTCACAAGGTGCGATGCTCACCTGCGATGCGGTCTTGCATACCGATTATCCGTTTGCCGGCCTGGTGCAGCTGTCCGGCAACCTCCTGGCTCAGTCGGTGTGGAGTCCGCTCATGCCCAAACGGAAGGGACTGCCGGTCTTTCAAAGTCATGGAACCTTGGATGACATTCTCGCGCATATCGGGGCGGAACGTCTCCGAGACGCGCTGAGTCAATCGGGCCTTGCCGTGGAGTGGCACAGCTTTCGGGGTGGGCACGAGATCCCCGAACCGGTGCTCAGACGATTGAGCGGGTTCATCATGAAGGCGCTCGAGGCATGAGCATGCAGCCGTTCGAGCTGATCGGCGCCGACGGCAAGCGTCTCAAGGGCGATCGTGCCGATGGGACAGACCGGCAAATCCTGTTCATCACCGGCTTTCTCTCGAAGCGCTGGGGCAACAAGAGCAAGAAGTTGGCGCAATGGTGCCAGGAGCGAGGCTGGGGGTTCTGTTGTTACGACGTGCGCGGATTCGGCGATTCGGAAGGCCAGTTCACGGACTACACGCTCTGCGATTGGATTGCCGATGCGAAGACCGTCCTGGAATCCGTCGAATCCGGACCACCCATCACCCTGGTTGGGAACTCGCTCGGCAGTTGGATCGCCTGGCTGGTCGCGCAGAAATTTCCCCTCGTGGAAGAATTGATCTTGATCGCTCCGGCGTTCAATATGATGGGGGAACGAGCCAAGACCATCTCCAAGGAACGGCTCGATGACTGGTATACGGCCGGATGGATGCCGTGGGATGAGGACCCATTGCATAAGGATTGGCCGCTCTCTTGGAAGTGGGTGGAAGAAAGCGAGCAGGCTTGGGCCAAGACGTTTGACACGGTCCGTCAGGTGAAGACGACGATTCTCCACGGCCTGGAAGACACCGTCATCCCGCCGGAGGGCAGCCGTCGATTTGCCGATGAACTGCGTCGCCGTGATCCGAGCTTTCCGCTCGACCTCCGGCTGATACCGGGCGACCATCGGCTCAGTAGTCCGGAACATCTCGAGCTGTTCCGCCGGATGGTCATGAGGCGAACCTGATGCTGGTAGTGATTCACAAGGAATGCGGAGGCCCGGCGTTGGAAGACTCACCGGTCGGCGAAGTCTGTGCGATTCCGGTCGATCGCTTTCCCTTTCCCTGCTTCACCTGCCTGGAAGAGATCCTTGACGAGTCCGAAGTGCGGCTGTCGGAAGAGTTGGGAATTTAGTTCCACTTGATCGCCCAGCCTAAGCGCCAGGTCCTCATGACCTTCCTAGGCGCCACACCTCGGCTTTAAGGCCGAATCCCTGATAGCCCTCAAAACCTCGAATATATCGTCTTTGGATCATAATCCATGAATATGTGTCAATGACGATATTGTAATTTTATCGTGAATAGCACATAATGCATCACTAACGGAGGAGTTATGGGAGATCTTGCTCGCGACCCGAGACAGATCGGGAATCTGATCAGGCGCATCAGAAAGAAAGAGGGACTCAGTCAAACGCAATTGGGGGAAAAGGCTGGTCTGCGGCAGGAGACAATCTCCTTGATTGAAACAGGGAATCCGTCGGCGACTATGGAAACCATACTGAGCGTGCTGGCCGCGCTCGATCTAGAATTCCGAATTGTGCCGAGATCCAAAGGGCGAGTCGCCGATATTGAGGAGATCTTCTGATGGCGCGCCGCCGCACTCATGCGCCATTGCGTGTGCTGCTGAACAACCGGCCGGTCGGCCAGCTCAGCAAAGCGTCCACCGGCGCGATTGACTTCCGGTATGACCCTCGCTGGTTGGAATGGGAGCATGCGCTACCGGTTTCTTTGTCGCTTCCACTGCGGGAGGATGCCTACAGAGGAGAGGCAGTCGCGGCGGTGTTCGAGAATCTATTGCCGGATTCCGACGCGTTGAGGCGGCGCGTCGCCGAAAGAGTGGGAGCAGCCGGAACGGATGCGTATAGTTTACTTGCGGCCATTGGTCGGGATTGTGTCGGAGCGCTGCAATTCACCGGGATCGATGATCCCCATGAAGGTGACACGGCTACGATAAAGGGGGAAATGGTCGATGATACGGCAATCGAACAACTATTGCGAAACCTCTCTCAAGCGCCTTTGGGATTGACCAGTGATGAGGCATTCCGGATTTCTGTGGCCGGCGCACAGGAAAAAACCGCCCTGCTTCGCCATAAAGGCCGGTGGTGGAAACCGACAGGTCCCACGCCAACAACGCACATTTTCAAGAAGCAGATTGGGCGGTTGTCCAATGGCCTTAACCTGTCGGACAGCGTCGAGAACGAGTTCTACTGCCTGAAACTCGCCGAAGCCTTCGGTTTCCAGGTTAACAAGGCGGAGATGCGCACCTTTGGGGACACGAGGGCGCTCGTCATTGAGCGGTTTGACCGCCGGTGGACAAAAGACAAGCGGCTCTTACGCCTGCCGCAGGAGGATTGTTGCCAGGCCTTGTCTGTTCCACCCACAAGAAAATATCAGAGTGAGGGAGGGCCAGGACTCGTCCGGATCCTGGACTTGCTGAAAGGTGGCGACCAGCCGGCAGTGAACAGGATCACCGTCTTGAAGACGCAAATGTTTTTCTGGCTGATCGGCGCGACAGACGGACACGCGAAGAATTTCAGCATCTTTCTCGGCCCAGGGGGCCGCTATCAACTGACACCCATGTATGATGTGCTGACAGTTCAGCCGAGCTTCGATAAGGGACAGATCGACCGTAAGCAAATGAGGCTGTCCATGTCGGTCGGCACAAACCGCCATTACCGAATCGGTGAGGTCCGGGGTCGGCATTTCGTCCAGACGGGGAAAGCGGCGGGTATTGCGGAATCTGTTGTCGTGGCCACGATGGAGGAACTGGCGGAGACGGCGCCGCGCGCGCTTCGAAAAGTTGCGAGCGCGTTGCCCGAGAATTTCCCGGAGTTTCTTCATGCATCAGTGAGTAAGGGTGTGATGGGACGGTTAGATCAGCTCAAGATCGGAACCGGATAAGCCCAAGTTTTCCCGACGGAGGGAAGGTGACTATTCAGCCGGCCGGCGTCCGTACATGCTCAGGCCGGACCCCAAGACCGATCAATCTTGCGGGAATTCGCCGTAGAAAGGGGAACCGCGCCAGGAGCCGGACGGCCCAGGGAAGCGACAGTGGAACCTTGCTATCCAATACACGGCTGATGACACGATCTTGGATAGTCAGTTGAGCCTGTTGTGTCAGCCGAGTGGGCCACATGCGGCGGGCTTGTACCTTGGCCAAATCTGCCTCGGTCACTCGGCCAAAGCGCAACGGATGGGCCAACAGATTCGCCGACGCCACTGCATCCTGAATCGCCAGGTTGATGCCGACGCCCCCGACCGGCGACATGGCGTGGGCCGCATCGCCGATACAGAGCAGTCCAGGCTTATACCACTGCCGCAACCGATCGACTTGAACGGTCAGCAGTTTGATCGGTTCCCAGTCGCGTAGCTCGTGGACACGGTTTGCGGCAAACGGGGCCAACTTCGCCACGCTGTCGCGGAACAGCGGAAGGCCTTGTGCGTGGATCTCGCCGAGTGAGCCCTTCGCAATGACAAAGCCGCATTGCCAGTAGTCACCCCGGTTCAACATGACGAAGATTCGACCGGCGTCGAAGCGGCCCATCGGATCGACCGGGTCATCGGGACGGCGTGACAATCGGAACCAGAGCACATCCATGGAGGCGCCGAATTCTTCCACCGAGAGATTCGCTCTTTCGCGGACAATGGAGTGCCGGCCATCGGCTCCCACCACGAGCGCGGCATGAACGTCCAGCGGCCCCGTTGACGTTTCAGCGCGAAGCCCTACGATCGAGCCTCCGCTCTCGATCACGTCCGTCACCTCCGCGTTCATTCGGACCTGAAATCCGGGATACCCCTTTCCCACCTCCACGAGAAAGTTGAGAAAGTCCCACTGCGGCATGAAGGCCACATAGCGGCATTGAGTCGGCAGATGAGAAAAATCAGCAACCGTGAACTCCAGATCTCCGAACCGGGCATTGATCCGCGTCACCTTCTGGTGCGGCAAGCGAAGGAAGCGTTCCAGCAGCCCCAGCTCATGGATGATTTCCAACGTCGAGGGGTGCAACGTGTCGCCGCGAAAATCACGGAGAAAATCCTGGTGCTTCTCGAGGACCAGCACCGAAACACCGGCCCTTGCCTGCAGAAGGCCCAGCATCATCCCGGCCGGCCCTCCGCCGGCAATGCAGCACTGGACCGACAGGGTTTCCGGCATCACGCCTCCAACCATAATAAGAGGAGAATGAAGGTCGGCGAGATTATAAGCTGAAAACTCGAAATTGCAGAGTTATCGCGCGACGAGCCTGCGGAGAATGGAGATCGACTAACGTCTGTGCCAACCACGGCCTCTCAAGTTTTTCAATCGTGGACAATGTTTTCTGAAGGAGTCACTTCAAATTCGCGAGTGCATTCTTCGCCATATCCACACCTACCATCGTCTTGTCCCATTCTGATGGGAATGCTTCTCTTGAATAGCTCAGGAAGACGGTAGGCATCCGAGGAGGTCCTCAGTTGGCAAGTCGGGCGGTACGATACCGTAAAGCGGGTTACTGCTCAAGGCAGCAGGGTCACGGAGGATAACCGAATGTGTTGTTCAAGCTTGAGATCAATCGGGTCCAGAAGTGGGTAACAGACAAAGGAGGGACATTTCCGTATCAGCGTCATTGTATTGGTTTATGTGTGGTCGGTATCTTACGGAATTCTCAAAGCTGACCGCGCTCTCAGTGGAAATGTTCACCAGATCCGGGTAATGTGTCACGCAATTCATTGGGTGCCGACACACGATCATCATATGTCTTCATCACGACAGCATAACAGCGGGGCGGAGTCAGACGGTCCTGATGTTCCTGAACCGTCCCATGCTGAGCGGGCCAAGACGCTTGTGTACTTGCAGCAGACAGGAAGTCTCTCGACGCTCTCGCGCAAGCAGCCAGGTTGGCCCTTCGGATCGGTGATGCCCTACGGATTGGATGCACAGGAGCAACCGGTCTTTCTGATCAGCACGATGGCGATGCACACACAGAACCTCCTGGGCGATCCACGTGCCAGCTTACTGGTGACTCCGCCTCAGAGCAGGATTGATCCCCTTGGGGCGGCCAGGGTCACGTTGATGGGCTCCGTGACCAAGGTGCGGAAAGAGGAGAACGCCGAGGTTCGCGCATGCTACTTGGAACGTCATGCCAACGCCTCCTACTGGGTGGACTACCAAGATTTCGGTTTCTTCCGCATGGCTATCGCGGAGATTTACTTTGTTGGAGGGTTTGGGTCGATGGGCTGGGTGGCACCGGCAGACTATGGAGCGGCGACTGTGGACCCGCTTGCGGATGCAGCCTCGAACCTGATTCGCGAGCTCAATGCCGAGCAAGCGGAGACGTTGGTACTGCTGGCACGTGCGTTGGGCCACGTGGAGGTGCAGCAGGCGACGGTGACGGCATTGGATCGGTTCGGATTTCATCTTCGATTTACCACTCCCGACCGGATGCAGGGCGGGCGTGTGGCATTTGCGCGCCCAGTTCGTAGTGAGTCAGAAGTCAGAGCCGGCTTGGCCGGCCTGGTTGTTCAGGTGAACGCAGGACTCTCAATCCTGCATTCGCTGTAGGCGGCCCGTGCACTCATTTCTTGAGGAGAACGTGCAGTTCAGCGCAGGTGTAGGTTACTAGCTAGATAGGGGAATGTATGGCCACGAACGATAAACAGGTTATTTTTTCACTCGTCAACGTCGGGAAGGTCTATCCGCCGAAGCGGCAGGTGCTGCGGGAGATCTACCTGGGCTTCTACTACGGCGCGAAGATCGGGGTACTGGGTTTGAACGGGTCGGGTAAGAGCTCGTTGCTCAAGATCATTGCCGGTGTGGATCCGAACTATACGGGCGAGATCACACGATCGAAGGGTTACAGTGTGGGGCTGCTTGAACAAGAACCCCAGCTCGATGCCAACAAAACGGTCAAGGAAGTGGTCGAGGAAGGGAAGGCCGACTTAGTGGCGTTGCTGCACGAATACGAGGCGGTCAGCAACAAGATCGGCGAGGTTGGGCCTGATGAGATGGAAAAGCTGCTCGACAAGCAAGCGCAACTGCAAGAGAAGATCGAAGCAGCGAACGGATGGGAGCTTGAAAACGAGCTCGACATCGCCATGGATGCGCTGCGCTGTCCACCGGCTGATCAGAAGGTGGGAACTTTGTCAGGTGGTGAGAAGCGTCGGGTTGCGCTCTGCCGCTTGATGATCCAGGAGCCGGATATTCTGTTGCTCGATGAGCCGACGAACCATCTGGATGCCGAGTCGGTCCAATGGCTTGAGCAGCATCTGCAACAATATAAAGGCACAGTCATTGCCGTGACTCACGATCGGTACTTTCTCGACAATGTCGCCGGATGGATTTTGGAGCTGGATCGTGGCCATGGTATTCCGTTCCAAGGCAATTACACGTCTTGGTTGGAGCAGAAAAAGGACCGACTGGAAAAGGAGGAAAAAGCGGAGTCGAAGCGGAAGAAGACGCTGGAGCATGAATTGGAGTGGATCAGGATGTCGCCGAAGGCTCGGCAGTCCAAGGGCAAGGCGCGCTTGAATCGCTACGAAGAATTGGTCAACCAAAAACAGGATCAGGTGTCGGACGATCTGGAAATCTACATTCCACCGGGGCCACGGCTCGGCGATGTGGTGGTCGAAGCGAACGGCATCAGCAAAGCGTTCGGTGATAACGTGCTCTATGAGAGCGTGAACTTCAGTCTGCCGAAGGGCGGCATTGTCGGTGTGATCGGCCCGAACGGCGCCGGCAAGACGACCATGTTCAAGATGATCATCGGCAAGGAGAAGCCGGATGCCGGATCGATCAAGGTCGGCGAGACCGTCAAGCTCGGCTACGTGGATCAGGATCGGAGCTTGGACGGCAACAAGAGCGTGTATGAGATCATTTCGGACGGCCAGGATACCATCAAGCTGGGGAAGGCCGAAGTCAATGCCCGCGGCTACTGCGCCCGCTTCAACTTTGCCGGGACGGATCAGCAGAAAAAGGTGAAGGATCTCTCAGGCGGTGAGCGCAATCGAGTGCATCTGGCCCGCATGCTGAAAGAAGGGGCGAACCTGATCATCCTCGACGAGCCGACCAACGATCTCGACGTGAATACCCTGCGGGCGCTTGAAGAAGGGCTGGAAAATTTTGCAGGCTGTGCCGTGATCAGCAGCCACGACCGTTGGTTCCTCGACCGAATCGCCACTCACATTCTCGCCTTTGAAGGCGACAGCAAGGTCGTCTGGTTCGAAGGGAACTATAGCGAATACGAAGCCGATCGCAAAAAACGCTTGGGCAGGGAAGCCGATCAGCCGCATCGAATCCGATACCGGAAGCTGACGCGCAATTAGCCTGCATGAACCCTGGACACTTCCGCTTCACGCGCGGATTTTAAGCGAGATCTAGTTCGCAATAGTTGCTCGCTCGCCGTGCTGGGCTCTACCAGACCCAGTCTACCGCCGATCAGCACAGCGTCTCACCACTCAGCTCGTGCCCCGACAGAGCCCTCTAGCCCTATCAAGAATCGTCAGCGGCGTCCGAGAAGACACTGAGAGGGAACGTCCCTCTTTGTCTCGGAAGCACTTGTTTCTATTGCGCAAAAGGTTCTTGTCGTGATGACCAGTGTGGGCACCTTGCTGGAACGCATATGGCAAAATTTGCCTGAAGGCCGGCTTTTGCCTCAGGACGCCTGGCAGCAACGGCACCGGACTCTCCTGATCATCTTATGGGGTCATGCCATTGTTCTCCCGGCGTTCGGACTCTGGATGGGCCATGGCCTCATGCTCACCAGCTTGGCTGGAGGCTTGGTAGGGGTTGCCACGCTCCTGGCATCGATCGGCCGGTTGTCTCACCGGCTCCGCGCGGTGCTCGCGTCGATCAGTGCATTCATGTCATCGGCGCTGCTTGTGCACTTCTCCGGCGGCTACTTCGAGATGCATCTGGATGGGTTCGCCATGCTCGTGCTCATTGCGCGCTATCAGGAGTGGCCGCCTCTCTTGATCAATGCGGGACTCGTGACGCTCTACCACGGTGTGGTCAGCCAGCTGGCCCCTGCCTCCATCTATAATCATCCCGCAGCCATCGAGCATGCTTGGATTTGGGCCTTGATGTACTGCGGCTTCAACTTCGTCGAGTGCGCCGGCCTTATCACCTATTGGAGGCATGATGAGATTCAGCGTCAGAGAGAGGAGCGCTTCCGACAGATTGCGGAACATATCACGGAGGTGTTCTGGCTCTCCGACCCCGAAAAGAACCACATCCTCTATATCAGCCCCGCCTATGAAAACATTTGGGGCCGCACCTGTGAGAGTCTGTACGCGTTTCCGCGATCGTGGCTGGAAACGATCCATTCGGACGACCGCGACCGAGTGCTTCAGGCGGCGTTGACCAGACAGAGCTCCGGTACCTATGACGAAGAATACCGCATCGTGCGGCCCGACGGGTCCGTGGGATGGATCAGGGATCGAGCGTTTCCGATCCCTGACGCGGCGGGACGGGTCCATCGGATTGCCGGTATTGCCGATGACATCACCGAGCGCAAGCAAGCCGAGGAACGGCTTACGCGCAGCCGTGATCTCCTCAAGTCCTTTGTGGAACACACGCCTGCCGCCGTCGCGATGTTCGACAAGCATCTGCGGTATGTTGCTGTCAGCAGGCGTTGGATACAGGATTACCATCTCGGCGACCAGGATTTCATTGGCCGGCATCATTACGACGTGTTCCCTGAAATTCGGCAGTATCCTGATTGGCAGGCCGTTCATCAGCGCTGTCTGGCCGGCGCCGTAGAGCGCCGAGAAGAGGACTGTTTCGTGCGAAAGGACGGCAGCAAGGACTGGCTTCGATGGGAAGTGCATCCGTGGCACGATGAAATCGGTGAGATCGGCGGCATTATCATGTCTACCGAGGTCATCACGGAGCGCAAGCAGGCCGAGGAACGGTTACGTCAGACCCTATTCGCTATGGACCAAGCGGTGGATGCGGTGTACTGGATCGATATTGACGCCAAGATCCTCTACGCCAACGAGGCGGCCAGCCTCATGGTGGGCTATTCGAGAGACGAGCTCCTCGGCATGACGGTACATGACCTCAATCCGGACTTTCCGGCGTCCCTGTGGCCGGGCTTTTGGGAGGAGACGCGGCGAAACAGGACCATGTCCTTCGAGACCAACCATCGGGCCAAGGATGGGCGGCTCGTCCCGATCGACCTGCGCGTCAGTTTCCTCGCCTATGAAGGGCAGGAGTTCCACTGTGCCTTCGTCCGTGACATCACCGACATCAAGCGTGCGGGAGAAGCGCTCCAAACCAGCGAGGCGCGCCTCCGCTGCACGCTCGATGTCGCCACGGACGGCTTGTGGGACTGGAACCTCGCGACCCTCCAGGCCTACTACAGTCCCAGTTGGATTCGTCTCCTGGGCTTTGAGGACCAGGACATTCCCATGAACAACGTCTTCGATTGGAAGCGCCGCATTCATGAGGACGACCGGCCTTGGGTCGAGCAGGCACTGGACGGTCATCTCGAGGGCAGAACCGCCAGCTATATCGTGGAGCATCGCATCCGCCACCGCTCAGGTGAATGGAAATGGTTCGCCATGCGCGGAAAGGTGGTGCAGTGGGATGAGCAGGGGCGCCCCCTTCGCATGATGGGCACGATGATCGATATCACGGAACGTAAGGTATCGGATGGCGCGCTGACACAAGCCGCGCAAATTCTTGAACGGAAAAACAGAGAACTGGCGGAAGCCCGGGATAAAGCGCTCGAAGCCGCGAAGATCAAGGCGGAGTTTCTGGCCACGATGAGTCATGAAATCCGGACGCCGATGAACGGCGTCATCGGTATGACCGAGCTGCTGCTGGATACGGCACTGACGTCGGAGCAACGCGAGTATGCCGAGACGGTCAGACTGTCCAGCGAACATCTGTTGGACATCATCAATGACATCCTCGACTTCTCCAAAATCGAAGCCGGCAAGCTTGATCTGGAAGAGCTCAACTTCGACCTGCATGCGACGATGGAGGAAGCCGTCGGCCTGCTGGGTGAGCGCGCCTATGACAAAGGCCTTGAGCTGAGCTGCCTCGTACAGTCCGGCGTGCCCACGACGCTGCGAGGGGACCCCGGCCGCCTGCGCCAAATCTTGGTGAATCTGATCGGCAATGCCATAAAATTTACGGATCAGGGCGAAGTCGTCGTCACCGTGAGCGCCGAGCGTGAGCCCGAAGGGGTGACTGCCGCGAGTGCCGATGGCACCGGCCGAACGATTCGATTCGAAGTATCGGACACCGGAGTCGGAATCTCTCCAAAGCAACAAGCGAAACTATTTCAGCCGTTCACGCAGGCCGACGGCTCCACCACAAGGAAATACGGGGGCACCGGCTTGGGTCTTGCCATCTGCAAGCAGCTCGTGGAGTCGATGGGAGGGCGAATCGGCGTGGACAGCAAGGTCGGACTTGGGAGCGTCTTCTGGATCACTGTGCCCTTTCTCCTCCAAGCAGAGGGAGCTCAGCAAACCACGCCTCCTCCGGCCGCGCTCAACGGTCGTGCCGTCTTGATTGTGGACGATCACGCCACGAATCGGCGGGTTCTTGAGCAGAGTTTCCGTGGAAAAGGCGTGAGATATGAAAGTGCCGAGAGCGGGTTGCAAGCCTTGCAGTGCCTGCGCAACGCAGCCGATCGGCATACCCCGTTCGATCTGGCCATTTTGGATATGCAGATGCCGGGAATGGACGGATTGGAGTTAGCCAGGCGGATCAAAGCCGAACAGGCGATCAGCGCTACGCGCCTCGTTCTTCTGACCTCGGTTGGCCGGCGTGGTGATGCCCAAGCCGCTCAAGACGCCGGGATCGTCGCGTATTTGACGAAGCCGATTCGCCGGTCACTGCTGTTTGAGTGTCTCAACATGGTTCTGGGGAGCTCGTCCGAACCTCCTGGCTCGACCGCTCCGCCTCCGATTATCACCCGGCATAGTCTGATGGAAACGCAGATGCGGTCCCGGCCGCTTATCCTGGTGGTCGAGGACAACCCGGTCAATCAAAAAGTGGCGGCGAATATGATTGAGAAACTCGGTTATCGGGTCACCGTTGCCGCAAATGGGCGAGAAGCCGTCGAATCACTGGCACGGATTTCCTATGCCTTGGTGTTTATGGACTGCCAGATGCCGGAAATGGATGGTTTTGAAGCCACAAGGGTCATCAGAGATCAAGAGGCGTGTGTACAACAAGGTGGCGGTAAGCCACCTCGCATCCCTATCATTGCCATGACAGCCAACGCGATGGCGGAGGACCGAGAGCGGTGTCTGGAGGCAGGGATGGACGACTTCCTCAGTAAGCCTGTCGTCACCAAGTCCCTGGCTGCGATCCTGGATCGCTGGCTGCCTCACGACACGGCCTCCACGAAAGCCGCATAGGAAGAGACTGCAGATATGAAGTGACATCGAGTAGCATCGCGTACCTTTCCGCAATTGCAGCCGGTCCATGAGTCCATAGAGGCAGCCTCACGGTCATCACGACGTGAACTCCATCTTCCCCTCAATCTGCTTCATTCGCAGTATCTTCCAAACCGGCAGTGTGAAATCGTAGAATCCTCCCTCTCTTGAGTCTTGTGCACCTCGATGGCATCTCTGTTGATAGACGAGGGGTGGTTCATCGAAAGGGATCACGTGAGAGACTCTCTGCAAACGCGATGTTTTCCGATGGAATCTTCATGAAGCCACGTGTCCTCATCACCGGGGCGGCGGGATTGATCGGGCGATATTTCACGGAGACCGCTTCTCGATGGGCGCCCGGCTGGGAAGTACATGGACTCACGCGCGCCGGCCTCGATCTCACGGATCATGCCGCCGTCGAGCAAGCCTGGCGGCTTCTGAAGCCCACGGCCGTCATCCATTGTGCGGCCTTGAGCCGAACAAAGGACTGCGAACAAAACCCCCACCTTGCTCGATGCATCAATGTGGACGCCACGGTGCGTCTCGCGCATCTTTCCAAGAACATTCCCTTTATTTTCCTGTCGAGCGGCGAAGTCTTCGATGGCCGACAAGGCTGGTATCGGGAAAACGACGACCCCACGCCGATCAATTTCTACGGCAAAACGAAGCTTGAAGCAGAACAGCTGGTATTGCAGAATCCTCGGCATACGGTGGTTCGGATCGTCCTGACGGCAGGAACCTCGCCGCACGGCGATCGAAGTTTTGTCGAGGATATGTCCCGAGGAGCCAAGAGCGGCAAGAACATGACGCTCTATTGCGATGAGTTTCGCTGTCCGCTGCCCGCGGGCGCTATTGCGCGTGCGATCTGGGAGTTGACCGGAGCCGACGCACCGGGTCTCTATCATCTTGGTGGCCGGGAACGATTGTCCCGCTGGGAAATAGGGCAGGCGCTGTTGCCATGGTATCCGGAACTGCGAGGCCGGCTGGTGGAAGGCTCCGCGCGTGTTCATACCGGCGCGCCGCGCCCTGCCGATCTCTCGCTGAACTGCGAGAAAATCCAGGCGGTCTTATCGTTTCCCATTCCAGGGTTCCGAAGCTGGCTGGATAGCAGGGTGCGTCGGGGCACGGACTTGTGGGATTATGAGGCCGGTTTGTCGTAAAGCGTAGGTGATGATGGAACCTGAAAATGGGATGTTCGTATCGGATCCGTTGCCCCTTGTGCTGGCGGCCTATCTGGTCATGACCATCGTCATGACTCTGTTATGGGCCGTGCAGCGGAAAACAAGGAACGCGGCGATCGGGGACGTCGGGTGGTGTGTGGGGCTCATCCTCACGGTCCTATGGTACGCCTCGCAGGCGGGCGGCGGCACGGATCGCATATTCCTCACGGTGATGCTGGTGACGCTCTATGCGGGACGGCTCGCGCTCCACATTCTATTCAATCGTGTGATCGGGAAAGAGGAAGATGCTCGGTATCGCCGACTGCGTGAGGAATGGGGTGAGTCAGAGTCGGCGAAAATGCTCGCGTACTTTCTCCTGCAAGCGCTGGCTGTGGCGGCGTTCTCGCTCCCATTTCTGGTGCTGATGTGGAATCCCCGGCCTCCTTCCGCCTTGGTCGAGCTCATCGGTTTGCTGATCTGGGGAGTGGCCGTAGCCGGTGAAGCGAGAGCCGACCGGCAACTCGCGCATTTCCGTGCCGATCCGAGAAATCAGGGCCGCGTCTGTCGAGAAGGCCTCTGGAACTACTCGCGCCATCCGAATTATTTTTTTGAATGGCTCCACTGGTGCTCTTATGTTGTGATGACCTTGGGAGCGCCCGGGTGGGTATTCACATTGATCGGCCCGATCGGTATGGGGTTGGCCCTCCTCAAGATAACGGGGATTCCTCGGGCAGAACGGCAGGCGCTTTCAAGTCGAGGTGAAGAATATAAAGCCTATCAGGCGACGACCAATGCGTTCTTTCCGTGGTTTCCTCGACCAAGCCCATACATATCCGTTAAGTCCTGACACCGTCAAGGCGGCTGATGGCTAGCGCCGACGCACCTTGTCCGATGTTTTCGAGGTCAATTCAGCCGCTTTGAACTGTTCGATGAAATCCATCAGGCGGGCCCGGCTGGCTTCATCCATCCGCGTAATTTCCCATCCCGCTTCGCGTCCCTCCGACCAGCGCACCACCGCAGTATCGATGAGAATCTTGTGTCCATTACTCAGGGTGATGTAGACGGTCGTCTCGGACCCAACGGGTATGGGATGCTCTCCCGTCGAACGCCAGCCTGCTTCCGAAAGGTCCCAGACAATCCCATTGGCGAGCGCGCCGTCGCAGAAATAGCAGAACTGACATTGAACGTGGGTCCGTAGCTTCTTGCGGATCGCGTATGTTTTCATCATGCCCTCTCCCGGCTAGGTGGTTACATTCAGATCGTTGTTCCTTCTCAAATCTAGTCGAAGAGAGAGGATTCGCTATGCCACCAAAGGTGGGCGTGAGAGCGGCAAAGGTAGGGCGCCGTGCGTAAGCTGTTGAAAGAGCGCGGCCGGATGCTTGAGCGAGTCAAACTGATACGTACAGGCGACAGCGTCTATTGCCTGCTGTTGAGATCTGCAATCCGGGAGCGAGCGATTTCGGCTTCTCTGGTAGTTGGATAGAGATTCACCAGTTCTTGGTAGAGCTGCTTGGCGTGGGCTGGATTGCTTTGAGCCTCTTCGAAGGCGGCGGTTTCGAACAGTTCCTTGGCCTTCTGATCGGAACAGCTGAGCAGTGTCAAGCAGAGGGCACAGAGTACGAGTCGTGCTGTCGTCATGGTTGTCCTTTCCCGGCATCTCTCCGGCGTGATGTGAGTGTATCAATGCGATAGCGAGGAGAGGAAATCCCTTCGCTGCGGCACTGCGGGCAGCGGCTTGGTCGTGTCAATCTTGTTCGATCACGGAACATGAATCCACAATCTACGCAAATGGACGGCTCGAGGACAAACCGTCGTGAGCGGTCCCGAGACACCGTTTTTACCACATGAACCAAGTGCTCCTCTACCTGCCGTTCCGGAATCCCCAGCATCCGGGCCAGCTGCTCGGTGGTCAGCCTAGCCTCGGTCAGGAGATCGACCATGCGCTGACGCAGGGTGCGTTCAGGAGGCAGCATGCCGGTATGGTAAGCATCCGACCGAGTAAATGCCAGATCGCCTTGGTCGGTTCAAGCTTCGATGGGCTAGTGGTAAAAGGTTGCACCTCAGGCTCCATTCTGTCAAAATCCGTCCCCGCGTCGAGTGTCACGTCACGAATAACCAGGTGGGCCGGTCTCGCCGTTCGAATTCCAGGACCAGTGTATCGGCTCAGTGTGCCATAGATCAGGAGGTTTGGGGTCATGAAGTTCCTCGCAGTCCATCCCGGTCCGCTCATGTACACCAAGATTTATCTTCGTCTGGAGCCCCTTGGACTTGAGATGGTGGCTCAGGCGTGCCGCCAAGCGGGACACGAGGTCCGTTTGATCGACTTGCAGGCGGATACGTGGAAGGACTATCAGGCGCTGATCAGAACGTGGAAGCCCGACGCCGTTGCGTTCGGCTGCAATTACCTGGCGAATGTTCCGGAGATCGTGGATTTGGCGAAGCTGACCAAGCAGGAACTGCCGAACTCGTTCGTCTTTGTCGGGGGCCATAGCGCCTCGTTCGTGGCGAAGGATTTTTTGGAGCACGGCAACGGCGCCATCGATTGTGTGCTCAAAGGCGAAGGAGAAGTGGCCGCGCCTAAGTTGCTCATGGCGGTCGAACAGGATCGCAAGGCGATCACGAAAGTGCCGGGGGTTGTGACTCTTGATGGCGAAGGACCTCCCGCACAATTCATTGAAAATTTGGACGATATCCGTCCTGCGCGCGATCTGCTCCGAAACCGTCACAAATACTTTATCGGTGTGTTGGATCCCTGCGCCTCGGTCGAGTTCGCGCGGGGCTGCCCGTGGGATTGTTCCTTCTGCAGCGCCTGGACTTTTTATGGCCGCAGCTATCGAACGGTCAGCACGGAAAAGGCTGTGGAGGAGCTGGAGCAGGTTCAAGAACCGGGCATCTTCCTGGTCGACGACGTGGCCTTCATCCAAGCCAAGCAGGGCATGGAGATCGGCGAAGCCGTGGCGCGGCGAGGGATCAAGAAACAGTATTACATGGAGACGCGTGGTGATGTCCTGCTGCGCAACAAGGAGGTTTTCCAATTCTGGAAGACGCTCGGGCTCCAGTACATGTTCCTGGGTGTGGAGGCGATCGATGCGGAAGGCCTCAAGATGCATCGCAAACGCATCTCGTTGGGCAGAAACTTCGAGGCGCTCGAATTCGCCCGCTCTCTTGGAATCACCGTCGCCATCAATCTCATCGCCGATCCCGATTGGGATCGGGAGCGGTTTGAGATCGTGCGGCAGTGGTGTTTGGATATTCCGGAGATCGTGAATATCAGCGTCAATACTCCGTATCCCGGCACTGAGAGCTGGGTCACGGAATCCCGCAAGCTCCACACGCGGGATTACCGTCTGTTCGATATTCAGCACGCCGTGATGCCGACCAAGATGCCGCTGGCTGATTTTTACGCGGAACTGGTCAAAACCCAACAAGTCTTGAACAAGAAACATCTCGGCTGGGCCGCGCTCAAGGGCACGGCCAAGATTGCGGCAGGGCATTTGATGCGGGGCCAGACCAACTTCATCAAGATGCTGTGGAAGTTCAACAGCGTCTACAATCCCGAGCTGCAAATGGCCGATCACCGACGGCCCGTGGTCTATGAAATGTCGCCGCCGCCGGAGAAGAAAGACAAGGTCGACGCGAAACAGCTCTACATCCTACCGGCGAAAGGCCGCCAGGGCCGGGCTATCGACGATTCCACCGAGACATTCGTCGACGAGTCCCGTATGGGAACCGCGGTCTGATCGTTGCGGTCGGTGTCGTGGGGCGTGAGTTTCGCTGATCCCTGTTCGCCTTTGCCGATCACGCGCGCGTTCACTCCTGCACCTTCAACGTGAAGACACTCACCTCCTGATCGCACATACCGCCGCACGTGCTCCTCAGCGTTTTGGTCGCCACGACACCGTTCTGGCCGACGTAGGTCCAATCTTTCAGCAGGAACATGACCATGGGATCCGTGGAGACTTCACCCCGTCCGCTGATGAACATGGGCGACCAAAAGGGCGACAGTTCGGGACGATTGGGGACGCATTCGTAATTCACCATGGCATGCATGCCCGTGCTGGTTTCCTGGGACGTTCCGGGAATGCCATAAAGCAATTCGACCTTCGCGGAACCTCCCGATAATGTTTCAGGCCCACTTCGCGGTTCTTCTATCTGAATAAAAGCCTGAAACACGCGCAAAGGGAGAGTTCCTTGTCCACGAACCAACGGATCACAGGCATTCCAGTTCGGCAACGGGCCGGTTTGATAGCTGATCGTACCCTGTCCGGTGTATTTCGGAACGGCACTGGAGGATTCCTCGTCTTGTCTTTCAAGGCGAATGGTCCCTTCTGCTTGAGATTGCGCGGGATCGACCAGCCCTGAAGAGACAATCCTTGATTGAAACTCCAAGACGTATGCCCCCTCTCCCAACACCCATTCACCGTCCTTGGCTTCCGCCACTCCTGCGCGTGAAACGGCCCCCACCCTGAATCCACTATGCCGCACGCGTGTGGGCGGAGCGTTGTAGGTAAACTTGGCCGGTGCGCCGGGCTGTGACCTCTCTTGCCGCGGGGATACGGTGCCGTTTCTCTCTCTGGGCCGCTCTCTCGCTTCCTTGAACTTTGCCGGAACGATCACCTGCTCTCTTTTGGTCCGCAGTTCGGTCTTAACGTCAAACGATTTGCTCGGAACAAATCTCTGCGTCTTCGTCACAGGGTTGAAGGTAATCTCCACGCAGGTGTTTTCTCTGGACCAGGTAAGTTCCGCGTCCAAGTAAATCGGACCGGAGAACACTGTTGCGGCCAGCAGCAACATACTCATGGAGTCACGTTCCGACGCACCAACCAGTTCCGAGGTCCATTCCGAAATGGACCAATTGGAGAACTGTGTGGGAAGCCCTGCAGACTGGTGATCGGGTACAAATCGGACATGCTGGCGCTGACGGGACCAGAGCGTCGGGCCATCGGTCACTCCGCGTCCGATCACCAGCGTGGCATCGAGGTCGACATACTGAAGCTTCGCATCATCGTCGACTTGTCCCTTCAATGTGGCAAACACACGCCGGGCGTTATACAACGTTCGAATCGTCCCGGCATCGTCCGTTGTCTGATGAACGATCAGCGCAAATTCGTACTCACCCTCAACCACTCCTTCCGGCGTCGGGCATTTGCGTGCTTTCCCACCATTGACCAGCGTAAAGGCGTTGATATTGCCGGCATTCCTTCCTGTCCCGACCTCTTTTCTCCACTCCCTCGTCTTATGGCCCACGTATTCAGGCGGAATATCCAATTTCGTCGATCCCTTGGTGATGGTATACCCCTCCCTCTCTCCCTCTGGAACCGTTGTCTGGGCTATCTGAAAGGGCGCCCTCGACGGCCCAGACGTGCGCAGGATACGAGCCGCGTTCACCAGATCTTCGAAGCCGTTGTTGTGGCTGGTCGTAAGCGTCGAACAGGTCCCTGCGCCGGGACCGAATTGTTGCTTGAAGGTGTCAAACAGTAGCCGGTCCAGCGACCACGCGGTCGAGTCAGCTTGTGCGCTAAGCGATTTCCTCGACGCCCCGCTGTCTGCACCAGAAAAAAGCTGCGCGCTTCCCAGGCCTTGCACAAGTTTCGACAGAACATCGCAAACCGTCTTCGCGTCCTTCAATGGTTGCATGGACTGCGGCGCAACCGGAAGTTTCCGCCATTCGCCTTTCTCATTCGGTCCAGGTTCGAGCGGCGGCAATTCAAATAGAGGCGACTTCGACTCTTCTGATCTTTTGTCCGACTGTGGCGCAAATGCTGGCGCTGCAGCAGGCAAGGTTGGCGGTGAATAGTCTTTCTTCGGATCGTACTCAGGCGGATTGGAAGCCGGCAGATGGTTGTCGCCGCCGCACCCTTGAAGCAGCAGAACAATAATTGCAACCCAGAGAGCTCCGGTTTTCACGGCTTCCCTAGTACAGTCACATTTCATCTCGCTGGGGATGCACCTTCGCCCGGCTCATCCGCTTGCTTCAAGGTCAGTGTCGTCTCTTCCCGGCAGGTCTGTAGCCCTATGCTGCAATTGACGGTGAGAGTTTTTTTGGCGATGACGTCAGAATCGCGTACCTGTGTCCAGCCGCCGATCTCGTAACCTTTTTTCGCCATATTGAATGTCCTGAAGCGAGTGAAGCTGAAGGCCCCGCTCCACCCTCCGGCTTTTCCCGTCACGCCATGCGCCTCACCGCCATGCACACCCTGTGTCGCAAACAACTCTTTCAATTTTTCAGGGGTATTGCCGCTCGTACAGTGGGTCTCCAGCACTTCTCCTGATTGCCCCGGCAGAATGATCATGTTCACGGCAAATGGCTCCGGGTCACTGCTGATCGAGCCTCCGTTCACATGAAACGTGGTTGTGCCGGTGCCCTGAACGCGGAATTCGCACTGAGCCGGCAGAGTCGTTGTGCGAGTTGCGTAGTGCATCACGCCTTCCCCAACCCATCCGCGATCGTCCGTATGCCTGAGGGGGACTGTCGCCTCGACATGGGCGTCAAACCCATTCGAACTTAACCCCATGCCGAACTGCGGGTTCACAATATTCAACGGTTCCTGAACGATGTGCGACTTGAACTCGAGGACATAATCCGCCGGAGCGAGTTCCCATTCCCCGTCCTTGGGTTCGGCCACCCCCGCGCGGGAGATTGCCTTCACACGGAATCCGCTATGCCGAACCCTGGTCGCGGGAGCTTGATAGGTGAATATAGCAGGAGCCCCAGGCCGGGAATCCGCCTCCCTCGGCGACACACGGCCATTGCCCTCCCTCGGCCGCTCTCTCGCCTCCTTGAACTTGGCCGGCGCCACCGTCTGGTCCTTCTTGGTGCGCAATTCTGTTTTCACCTGGTACGATTTGTTTGGAGCGAATCTCTGTGTCTTGGTGGCCGGATTAAAAATAATCTCGACACAGGTATTCGGGTGGTTCCAATACAGTTGGGCCCTGTAATATTCTTGACCTGAAAAATAGGCCACCAGCGCCGTGAGCGTTCCAATGAGATGCGCATCGTTTGCCTGAGCCCCCGCTTCGGAAAAGTCCGAGACCGTAATGATTCGAAACTCCTGGGGAAGACTCGTTTGATGATCGAGCGTGAAGTGGCCCCTGCTCCCGTAGGATTGGGAATAGGGCGCAAGCTCCGTGCCGATGTGTTGAAGCGTGACCGTGACGTCAAAATCCACCTGTTTGATCTTGGCGTTATCGTCGACCTCTCCTTTGAGTGTCGCGACGACGTGCTGGCGATAGAACACTGCCTGTCCCATCGCCCTCCGATACATCACAAATGACCATTCGAAGGTCCCGTCCGCGATGCCCTTCAGATCCGGCCCTTCCAGATGCGGGCACTGTTTCGCTTTCGGGGCAATGACCATTTCATAGCTTTCGTAAATCCCCTCTGTGCGCGGTGGCTTGCCGATACGCGTCATGGTATCCGTGGTCTTGTAGCCCACCCAGCCTGCAGGGGCATTCTCTCGGCGCATCGGAGGTTTGTTCACATCGTAGTCGTCCTGAGATGTGTCGGGGATCGTCGTTTGCGCCAACAGGAACGGTTGGGTGGAGGTCGTGGAAGCCAGCACGACGCGCGCCCGATGAAACCGGTCTAGTCGGCCACTGCTCTTACGGGGCCTTACCGAGATCGGACAATCCGCTGCGCCGGACCCGAGCGAAAGTTTCAGGCCCTCCGCCAGTTGCTCATCCATTCGCCGCGCGATCTCGTCGGCCTCCGGGCCCAAGGCCTTCTTCAACGCCGAACCCTCATGGCCTGCAAAGAGCTGCGCGCTGCCCAGGCTCGGCGCGAGTCTCGACAAGATTTCGCAGGGATTGGTGACGCCTTTGAAGGGTTGTAGTGAATTGGAATCGAACGGGACCTTCTTCTCCTTACCCGTTGCTTTCTGACCTGCCTCAAGCGCGTCGAGCTTGGATCGGAGCGATTCCAGTTCAGTCGGTGCGGTCGGAAGAGTTGCGGGCCGGGGCGGTGCAGGCGGCGCGGTATAGACCTTCGTGGGATCGTATTCCGGTGGATTCGAGGACGGCAGATGCTTGTCGCCGCTGCAACTGTAACTGAACAATAGAGCGGCGACGGTCAGGAACCGCATCCCGAACTCTCCTCGGTCACCGGCCCGGTTCATCGATTCCCTCCATGACCGTCACATTGAGCTGCTCCAGAAGTTTTCCACCACGACCACCGAAGTCCTGCGAGGTGCCTGTTTTCGCCGTCATCTGCACGGATTTCAATCGGCTGTGCACGTCGACCGTCAGTTCCTGAGTCCAGGTCCCAGCCGGCCCTGTGCATGTCCATGATGCTTGTTCATCCGAGGTAACAAAACCCAAGTGAATCAGGATGGACTTGGATGTAGGGTCGACTTGAGCCGAGACCTGCCAATGCTCGGTTTCGGAACCAGAGCCGGCGCAGGGATTGGCCGCAGGCCTCACATGGCGGACCACCATGGGTCGGACCACATCGATTTCTCCTCTGAACCATCCTTCCGCCACCGGTTCGAGCGGGATATCGAACTGGACAGTTCCGTCGAATTGCGCACCGCCCATCTTCGCATACGATGACTCAGGGTCATGCCAAATGCGATCGGTCATTCGCAGTCTCAGCCCTCCATCCACCACTTCCCATTCCCCGTCCAGCGCTTGAGCCACTCCTGCGCGGGAGACGGCGCCGACCCAAAAGCCGCTGCGCTTCACCCGTTTCTCCGGCATGGTGTAGGTAAAGGTGGCGGGAGATCCAAGTGCGGACTCCGCTTGCTTCGGGGACACGGTGCCATTGCCTTCTCGTGGCCTCTCTTTCGCCTCCTTGAACTTGGCAGGAACGACGGCCTGTTCTTTTTTGATGCGCAGCTCAGTCTTCACCGAGACCGACTCGTTCGGACTGAACTTCTTCGTCTTGGTCGCCGGTGTGAACGTGATCTCCACGCAGGTGTTGGGCTTGTTCCATTCGGTCTGGGCATTGAAATATTCCTGACCCGCATAATAGGCCATCAGCGCCGTGAGCGATCCGAGGAGGTGGGCGTCCTTTACCTGAGCCTCGCTTTCCGAGAAGCCGGAGACCGTGATGATCTTTAGCTCTTGGGGAATCCCCTTCTGGCGTTGATCGAGGGTGAAGCGGCCACGGCTTCCGTACGTGTGAGAGGAGTGAGCGAGCGCGGTGCCGATATGTTGCAGCGTGACCGTGACATCGAAATCCACATGCTTCACCTTGGCATCGTCGTCAACCTCGCCCTTGAGTGTGGCCCGGACGAGTTGGCGATAGAGCACCCCATGGGGTTCGCCGGCCGGTCCGGTCGTGGCCCGGTACATCACCAAAGACCACTCAGCAGTCCCCTCCACCATCCCAGCCGGATCCGGGCATCGCTTCGTCTTGGGAGCAATGACCATCTCATAATATTCTCGAACGCCTTCCGTGTGCGGCTTCTTGCCGATCCGTGTCATGGTCTCCGTCGACTTCCAGCCCACCCAGTCGGGAGGAGGCTGTTCTTTGCGCACGCTCTTTTGCACGTCGTAGTCATCCTGCGACGCATCAGGAATCGTGGTCTGCGCCAAGAGGAACGGCTGGGTAGAGGTCCTGTGAGCGAGCACGAGGCGTGGCGGCTGAGAGAGGCGACTTTTCTGCTGTGGCCGCACGGAGATCGGACAATCCGCCGCGCCGGGACCAAGCGAATGTTTGAGTCCCTCCTCCAGGTACTCATCCATTCGACGGGCAATCCCATCGGCGTCCGGACCCAAGGCCTTCTTCAGCGCTGCACCTTCATGACCTGTAAAGAGCTGCGCGCTGCCCAGTCCGGGCGCCAGCCGCGAGAGCGCCTCGCACGGGTCGGTGACTCCCTTGAACAGGTGGAGCAAGGTTGGATCGAGCGGGACCTTTTTCCCCTCGTCCTTGGCGTTCCGGTCGATTCCCAGCGAATCGAGCTTGGACCGGAGCCGTTCGAGTTCAGTCGGTTGAGTCGGCTTGATCGACGTTGACTGTGCACCGGGCGGTCCGGCTGGTGCCGTGTAGACCTTCGTTGGATCGAACTCCGGCGGATTCGAAGACGGCAGGTGCTTGGTTTCGCCTCCGCACGCAGCGGTCACAAGGAGGACAAGGACCAGTGAGACGCGAAATCGCACCGAAGTTCTCCCTACTGGCGCGCCGAAAGCGGCTGGAATGGCCGCCCATGCTAGCCGACGAGAAACGATTCTTCAAGGTCGTCCATGATGAAACCCGTACATTTTCAGCTCAGGTTGGCCGTTGCTATTTGATCTGTCGCGCGCCTAGGATCCGTGCCACAAGGCTGAGGGCGCTCGATGCGATATATCTTGCTGTTCTTTTTGTTCGCCTTTCCCTTCAATGCCGATGCTCAGCAACCCCGCAAACCGTCCGACAGACCCTCGTCGCTGAACGCAGAAGAACAACGGGACATTCACGATCACATTATCGAGAGCATCCGTCTGCACTCGGTGTGGATGACGGTCACGGCCGAGCCGACTTCAGAGCAGAGGAACCGTCTCTTCTTTGAACAGATCCTGTCGAACGACTGGCTTTCACCGGACGCGCGGCCGGCGTTTGACAAGATGCTCGCTCCCCATGTCTCCACCCTCCGCGCCATGTTCCCGCAAGTCGAACAACAGGCGCGCAAGGATCTGGAACGGCGGCGACAAGCGCTGCCGAATGCGTCATGGCTGGAGTTGGATGAATCGCAAGCCGTCGTGCGACCGGCATCCTATCCAAACCCTCCATCGTTCAAACGCTTCTTCCCTTCTGTCCGTGCGGCGCGCGATCAAAATCCTCATCTGACTCTGGTGGACGGGCCTATGGGGGGCGCCATGCACAGCGGCGGCGGGTCGGTGACTCAATCCAGCGACAAGGGGTCCGCGATCTTGTCGATGACGCTCGATGCGCTGGCAGTCGACGATGAACATGTCGGCTCGGATGACGGCTACGGGTTCGGCATCGATACCGAGGCTAAGGACAAGAGCGTCTCGGGAGGCGGAAAATTTGGGATGAAGATCAGGGCCGTCGTACCGCGCTGCCCGACGGCTGAAGGGATTTTGTCAGGAGATGCGCAACTCACCGTAGATATTTCCAGCTCAGTCAGCGAGGGCGGTCAGACGACGATAAGCCGTAAGATGGAGAGCGTCACCGCGCAAACTGAGGGCGAGGTGACGGACGAGGCCATGCTCAAAGAGATTCGGGTGGATGTGACATTCGTGAGCGAAATGACCACACGAAATGGAGGTCTGGCCAAACATGCTACGGGAGGAACCACGGCCGTGCGTGCCATGGTCAAGGCGGTGCTCGACCCGGGCGGCGGCATTCAGCAGATGTCGGCTCCGACCTGCGCCGTGTCACAAGGGGCGAATGTCGTCTCCGGGGTGTTGGAGAGCGATTGCCTCTCTATGGCCAGAAAAGGTGTAGACGTCATTGCGTATCTTGCGAAGAAAGCCTATGGCGAAGCCGAAGATAAATGGAATAAGCCGGAGGACCAGCAAAACGGCAGCGAGTGCGTGAAATTGCACGTTACCCCACCGACGAAAACGGAGGAGGTGGGGCCGGGCCAATCCACCGACGTGACAACGGAGATCCACACGGTGAAGAGCGCTCAACCGACCTGGGGTCGGCTATCCGAGATCGAAGATTATCGAGGCGGCCATGCGTCGCCGGCTTCCGTTGGAACTGCGCCCAAGACGCCGGCGGTGTTTCGGTTCGTCGCTCCATCGGACTTGGGCGACCCGAACGATCCACCGGGTTTTTACGTCAACAAAGGCACATCGCGGGCCGGACGCATCAAGTCCAAGAATCTCTGGCAACTGGCCGCGCCGTCGCTGGTGCTGGAATTCGACAGCATGATCGTCGGGACGGTGCAGTATGGGAAATCGCATGCCCGCGCCGTCGTGCCCTTGCGCTATACGAGAGAGCGAGGCTACGTCGGTCAGGGACCGCTGTATTACGAGACGGTCCCGTCACAGATGATTCCCTGTATCGTGGTCGTCGAGGGCAAGGGAGTGACCACGTTCGATGTGACAGCGGGCGTGCCCCAACAGCGCAATGGAGCGGTGGTGGATTATGGGCTGTTCATCCGACCTGGGGATACGGATGAGGTCGGCCGCGTCACACCCTGCAAAGGGCCGCCCCCGCCTCCGGTGCCGACGGCATTCTGGAGCGGCCTGTTCACGATCACACGGTTTATGACGTTCAATTGGCAACTGGCGGGTTTTCCCGTGAACGGCTGGACGATCGTGAACCAAGGCGACGTGTTGGCAACCAAGATCATGACCACCACCTGCAGCAAGCTCTGCAACGAAACCACGACGATGACGCTCAAACGGAAGTCGAGACCAGCGGCTCAGCCGGCCGGCGGCGGACCATGAGCAGGACGCATTTGCGCGACGTTTCGCAGTTGCCGTTGAATTGTCGTTGGCGTACAATCCGTGCGGTTTTGTCGAGGGGGGTCGATGCGATACCTGGCACTGTCCATTCTCCTTCTGTTGCCGCTCACCGCCTCCGCCGGCAACATCAAAGACACGGATCTTATTTCCAGCAACACGTTCTTCCTGCCGCCCAGCACACAGAAAACAGTCTTCATTCAGGCTCGTAACTCGTCCGACAATCAGGGCGTTTCGTTTCATGATCTGGGACCACGCTTAGCCGCGAAGGGGTATCAGGTCGTGAGCGATCCGGATAGCGCGCATTACATCGTGTTGGCGAACATCGTCTACTGCAACATCACGAAGCCCGAGATGCCGGTCGAGTCAATGGTGGCGAGCGGCTATGGGTCGGCCTTCAGCTCGACGATGGGGGCCATGCAAGGCCTGACCAGCATGGCGAGCATGGCGGGCCCGTATGGCGCGATGGGCGGCGCGGCAGCCTCCATGGGATTGAGCGCGATTCAAGGGATCAGCGATCTGATCAGCTCCTCGTCATCAGGTCCCAAAATGCCGGACGACGTGAACTATGCCTGCGTGGCCGACATCCAGATTACAGAACAAGCTGTCGGGCAGCTTCCCGGCGGAATGAAATCAGGAACAGGGGAGGAGCCCGGCGTGTACCAGACGAGGCTGGCCGCCGATGTGCACCAAAAGAAATTGGATGAAGCCGAAGCGACGCCGTTACTCCAACAGAAACTCAGCGCCGCTGTGGCAGGCAACTTTTAGCAGGATGCTGAAAAAGTCCGCCAGCGGCGTTCTCGCATCGCTCAGAGGCTCAACCGTGAAGAAGAATCAAACTGGTGGAGTTTATCCGTTCACCAGGATCAATTCGATGGGTGAACGGTTCACACGAAGTGCGGTATGTACCTCCTCGCTTCTTCGCTCGCTGCGGCCTTGCCCGGTGAAATGCGCGTCTTGGCGCGCTGGGGTGGGCGGGTGAGAATAATGGTTTTTTGAGCATCCTAAAATAATTCTGGCGTCAGCACCGAGTTTTTCCGCAGTCTGCTAGATCATGAGATCACGCGCCCTCATCCTCACGTTCGTCATGCTGGCTGCAGCCACAACCGGCTGTTCCAACGTGATCCGATCCGGCCTTATGAACAGCAACACCATCTTCCTCGATCCCAATACCAATCGTAGCGTCTACACCCAACTCAGGAATGTCTCGGAAAACCAGCAGGTGACGTTGAATGAGGTCAACACGAAGCTGACGGCAAAGGGATATCAACTGGTGCCAGTGCCGGAACAGGCCAACTACTGGATACAGGCCAAGGTGATCTACTGCCACAAGGCCGCCGACGATGTGACGCCGGAAAGCGTGGCCAAATCGGGCCCGGGCGCGGGTATCAGCAGCGGAGGCACCGCGATGGCCTCGGCCGGTTCCATGGGTGACGGGCCTGCCATGGGAATGGCCGGCATGCCGGACATGAGCGCGATGATGAGACAGGCCATGGCCATGAGCGGTGGACGAGCAGGATTCGGCGGGATGCCCGGCATGTCCGGTATGCAGCCGCCGCCGAAGGAAGACGGTGTGACCTACGTGTGCATCACCGACGTGCAGATTACCGACCGCAAGATGGGCAAGACATTGGGTCAGCCGTCGGGAAGCCAGACGGCAGCCGTGCAGAAAGTGCAGAAGATGAGAATGGTCGGCCACGTGCGGCAAAAAAGTTTAGACATTCCCGAAGCCACCCCGATCGTCCAAGAAAAAATCTCCACCGGGATTGCAGGACTGTTCTAGCCCGGTTCGCATAAGAACTCGTACCAAACGTTTCCGTCTCGGTCACTCATTGAAACGGCACCGGGTCTGGCGTATTGGTCACCAACAAAAGTGAAGGTGCCATACGAATAGAACTGGGCAGATCAGGCTCTTATGCAGATCTGACTAAGCATAGCTAGACTGCATGAAGGTCGCCATGAGTATTCTCGCTAAGTTGAAGAGTCCAGGCCACATCACTGAGGCCGTTATTCACGTGAACGAAGCTCGGAACGCGATAGAAAGCTCCCGGTCATTCGTCGAGATTTCGCGTGGGCTCTTTGATGCTTTGAACAAGATTCAGACCGAATGGCTCCTAGATCATCCCAGGCAGCCCGGTGAGAAGATCGGCGAAGTCAAAACATTTCAATTGATGACACACGGGCTGCCACCTGAAGCAAGAACCAGCTTTCTTCGCAGTTCGCAGCTCGGGTCGCTCGTGGACTTCGAACCACGGGTCATGAACCATGACACCCTGAGGAATGGTGGATATCGCCCGGCCAGCGAGATCCCTGTTGCCTTGGCCAAGGCTGCCTCGAAAGAGCACCAAAAGCTCGTGACAGCGTACCGACAGCTTGAGTCGTCAAGGGACAGCGAGACTGAAGATCGTGTGCTCAAACGTGCTGCGGAAATGCTCTACGTAGTGCGATCCAATATTGCCCATGGTGAAAAGCCTCCCTACGACCCGAATCATGAAAAAAGGAAGCGTGATGAAAGCGTCTGCGCGATTATCATACCTCTGCAACTCATGTTGATCGATCTCCTTCTTGATCGGCCCAGCACGAAGCTTGTCGCTTACGGCACGCTTGCACCTGGCAAATCTAACCACCGATTCATTGAGAACATCTCGGGTGCTTGGAGAAATTGTACCCTGCGAGGATCAATGGACGTAATTGACGGGCTTCCCATCCTTTCCTGGGACCCTGCAGGACCGAACATTGATGCGCAAGTTCTGCTGTCTGAACAGTTACCGGAGCACTGGCCCCGTATTGATGATTTCGAGGGCAGCGCGTACAAGCGACGACTGATTACGATCAGCACATCCGGTGCAATCGACGTGGCATTCATCTACGTCGGAACAAGCCAATGACATAAGAAACAATCAAGGGGTCCGCCCCCTTAACTTCCATGCGATTCCGTAGTTATCTTCACCGTAATTAGGTGTCCAGGGAGGACTATGAAGACCCCAAGCGTCAAGAGCTACTACTCCGCGCTTCAGGCGCAGTTTCGCCTTCAGTCCAGCATCCTGACAGACGTACTACCTCATTCAGGAGAGCGCGGACGTAACAACGAGGAACGATTTCGCGAGTTTCTTAGCCGAGTTCTACCGCGGAAGTATTCAGTTGGTTCCGGATTCGTTGTTTGCTCGGACGCCTCGGTATCGGTTAGCAGCCAAACCGATGTTGTGCTGTTTGATGAGTTCCAGAATGCACCGATACATAGAGAACTAGCATCTCATGTGTATCCGGTCGAGATTGTCTACGGCACAGTAGAGGTTAAGGGTCGCCTTGAGAGGCGGGATCTTCCGAAGATTTGTACCGACATAGCGAAGATACGTACTCTCGGACAATACCGCTATTATCTAAAGTACTCAGCTGTCCATAAATCGGACGAGCAACCTACAAAGCAGATTGTTGGCAGATCCGAACTCCATTCCAACGTTCCACCAAGAGCGTTTGTCTTTGCCTACGAACAGAAAGGTTGGGAGTCCCTTAGTGACTTTGTAGACGATCTCGCGGAAGAGGCGCGTAGAGTCTCGACCCATATTCATGGATTAGCTGTTTTGGATTCTGACTGGCACGTGAGCCAAGAGGCATATGCGGAAGATCCCCCAAAATTCGAGGTGGCGGAAGGAGATGCGCTCCTCAATTTCGTCAATGGAATGCTACATTCCATTGGAAGTGTGGAGATGATGCAGATGTCGATTGACAGGTACTACCATGAGAGCTCCTAATCCCCAACCATGACACAGACCCTTCGTAGCCTCGCTTCGCGCGTTCCGAACCAACGGCTGCACCGGACATCTGATACGCAGCTATACAGGTGTTCCAAGTCTGTTGGTGGGTCCCCGTAGGTTTCTATGAACGACATTGAGACCATCCTGCAGTGGCCTGATATGGAAACTTCGAGGACCCCACAGGAGCTCTACGACTGGGTAAATTCAAAATCATCTGAGCTATCCGAAACTGCTGAAGGGAAACGCTATGCTCGCTCTGGGGCGTTACTGCCGAAAAAGCTTTGGGATGAAATTCGACCGCTTGGACTCTTTGCTTATTGTCTTTACGGTCAGAGAACTGACGTGAAATGTACGCCAAGTCTTACGAACGACAACTATGATGGCAGGATCGATTTTTGCGATTCATCCATGCCATCGATTTATGTCGAAGTGACTTATGCGAAAGACGGCTACGAAGAACATTTACGACTAGAGGTCTTAACCGCGAAAGGTTCAGTAAATGCTCTGGGGAAAGTATCAAAGTCCGGAACGAAAGCATCTGGCAATCGAACCGTAGAGGTGGAGAATGAGGCTGTTAAGCACGATGAAACGCGGAGCAAGGCACTGGAGATCGTGAAGACGAGAATCCACGGAAAAAGTGGTAAACAGTACGGACCGAATCACGTACTCGTTATCGTAGTGGACGACTATCTAGCGTTCCGAAGAGAAAATGATCGAGTAGTATTGGTCGAATTTGTGAAACCCATCGTCAAAAGCGTACAGCTGGATTTTAGGGCGGTATTTGTGCTTGGTGCTACAGGGAACTACTTGGATTGTGTTTACGGGGAACTCTAATTATTAGAACAACAAAAGGGGTCCGACCTTTTAGCTTCTCCTGAGAGGACATGAGCATGAACGATAGCAAGAAGCCCCTGGGCCGCCTCGAGCGGGTCTCGCTTCGAGAGTTTTGGCAGGACGAAGCTCGACATTTCACACCGTGGCTGGCGCAGCCAGACAATCTAAAGCTTCTCGGCGATGCACTTGGAATCGAACTGGAATTCGAGGCAACGGAGTCACGCGTCGGCGTCTTTAAGGCCGACATTGTAGCGAAGGAGGTGGGTACCGACGATCGTGTGATCATCGAGAACCAACTCCAGCGCACCGATCACGATCACCTCGGTAAGTTGCTGACCTATGCCGCCGGGCTGGGCGCCAAGACGGTAGTGTGGGTCGCCGAGGAAATCAGCGACGACCACCGTCGTGCTCTCGACTGGCTCAACGAGATCACCGGGGAGATGTTTTCCTTCTTCGCACTCGAAATTGAACTGTGGAGGATCGGTGAGTCAGCACCAGCGCCAAAGTTTAACCTGGTATGCCGACCAAACGATTGGGCCAAGAGTCTGACTAGCCCAGACTCGGTCGGTGAGCCGACTGAAACGAAGCTTTCGCAGTTGGAATTCTGGTCCGCGCTCGTCGAATGCGGAAGGAACAAAGTAGCTTCTGTCAACTTTCGAAAGCCGAGAGCCCAGCACTGGTACTCACTTGCCGTTGGCCGGTCTCGATTCAACCTGTCACTCACGGCAAACACGAAGTTGCACCGTATTGGATGTGAGCTCTACATTCGACATCCGACGCACTCGAAGAAAGCATTCGCTTTGCTGCTCACTCAGAAAGAGGCGATTGAGGCTGAACTGGGTCCTCTCGATTGGCAAGAACTTCCACATCGTCGGGACTGTAGGATCGTTCAGTATCGTAGCGCTGACATCGAAGATCGTACCCAGTGGACAGAACAGCACGCATGGCTGCTGGAACGCCTGGGCGCATTCAAGCGGTCCTTCTCAGAACGTGTACGAGCGCTCGCTCTAGGAGTAGATGACGCCGAGGAAATGGATGACGCCGAGGAAACCGCCTAACGACGTACTGCAGTGGACGGCCCTGCGCGCCGCTGCGGAAAGCCACGTTCGGCGGTACGGCACACAATCTCCATCTTTATGGGAGGCAGCGAGGACATGAGTGTTCAACCCATCGTTTTAAGACCGGATCAGCATGAGCCCGCGTTGAATGTGGTCGGCACGCAGGTGACGGTGTTGGCGTCGAACGCGGCCACGCAGAGCTATGGGATCACCTTGCAGCAGGGCGCGCAAGGAACAGGCCCTCAACCGCATCGCCACGATTGGGACGAAGCGTTCTACGTCCTGAAAGGTGAGATTCGTTTCCTTTGCGACGGGAACGTCTACGACTGCACGGTCGCGACTCTCGTGCACGTTCCCCGAGGAACCGTGCATGGCTTTAGCTACGGAAGTGGCGGTGGTCAGATGCTCGAGATTACCGGGCCTGGTGCGTTGGCGGCTCAGATGTTCACGGCGATCGACAAGGAGATTCCTCCTGGACCGCCGGATGTGCCAAAGTTGCTTGAGGTGCTCACGCGCAACGGCGTAACTGTTGTGGTGTGACCAGCATCGCCCGCTTGCCGGACACATGCCCGATCCCATGCGCTGTTCCAAGGCTGACCTCCTTTGCAATAGTAACGGCTTTGTGGCGACATATCCTTATAGGGGTTACGCACCAACGCGCTGTGATATATTAATGACCATATTCGGAGGTATCGGCGATGGACTGGAGGGCCTGCATTTCGACTGACCCACGAATCATGCATGGTGCCGTGTGCTTTCGAGGGACGCGAATCCCTGTATCGGTGGTTCTGGACAATCTCGCTGCAGGCGAAACACCTGAACGCATTCTCGATCAATACCCCTCGCTTCGGCCCGAGCATATTCCTGCGGCGATCGGCTACGCTGCGGACTTAGCAAGAGAACGTATTGTTCCCATATCCGTCTAAGTGCCTAAAGGATTTGGAAATAAGTTTCTAAGGAAGTAGGGTGAATCATGGGATCCAGAAGCTACACGGCGATTGTGGAGAAGGAAGGAACGGGATATGTCGCGCTCTGCCCTGAACTCGATGTAGCCAGTCAAGGGGACACCGTTGAATCCGCTACCGCGAATTTGAAAGAGGCTGTCGAGCTGTTTTTAGAATGTGCCGATCCTGCCGAAGTAGAACGCCGGCTTCACACCCAGGTCTATGTCACCCGTTTTGAAGCGGCGCATGGGTAAGCTCCGCATCCTTTCCGGCCGGGAGGTCTGCCGTATTCTTGAACAACACAGCTTCCAGCTCGTTCGGCAACGAGGTAGTCATATGGTTATGCAACGGCGTACCGATGGTGACACCGTAACGATCCCGGTTCCTGATCACCCCGAAATCAGAATTGGCACGCTGCAAGCCATCATCCGTCAAAGTGGCATCCCTCGCACCGCTTTCGAGTCCTGATTCATACCCGAAATACAACGGCCAAGTCATCCACCGCGAGCTATGCACAAAAAAGCCTTCATGGCTTGTCGTTGCGTTGGCATGCCACGGCAGATTTTCGATTGGGGCTAAGAACAAAATGGTCGTGGGCGGTGGGTGTCCGTAGCCCACAGCCGCAGCTCATTGAAACAGCATTCGGTCTGGCGTATGGTTCACCAACAGTTGTGGTGTGCTGCGCGAACAAAAAAAGGCAGAACCCGCTGTTATAGGATTCACAAGGTCGCGCTCGAGCAGAAATAACAACGGCGCACTTCTACATTCCAGGAAGGGAGCAAACCCCATGGCAGACGCAAAAGAGCAGATGACGAAAGCGGTGGAGTATCTCAAGCAGCAGCGAGACGAGTTGCAAGTCCAGCTTCATCTGGCGAAGGCGGACGCGAAGGACGAATGGGCTCGCTTAGAGAAACAGTGGGAAGAGATAAAACCAAAATTGGAGGGAGCGCGGGAGGAAGCCGGGAAGACCGCAGAATCCGTCAGCACCGCGCTGGGTCTGGCCATCGAAGAATTGAAGAAGGGTTATGAGCGGTTGAAGGGCCGGTTGTGAAGGAGATATCACGAAAGCATCGGTAAGCTCGTCGAAGATTATCAGCAAGATCGAGTTTCATTGCCGCGGCCATACAGTTGGATCATCGCTATGGCTTGTTATTAGGAATGCTCGTCGCGTTCCAGTGATCTCAATACGCTCACCGTTTCGCTTCCCACCTGTTATACTGATTTCGTTCTGCATTCGTCCTCTGTGAGAATCGCAATATGAACACTCCGACGTGGGACGAGTTCGCCGAGCTTGCGCTCAAACGTATTGCGGCCTCGGGCGCCGAGTACGGCGATATTCGCATTCAGGACAGCACTACGGAACACCTCGAAGGTGAAGATCGGCGAATCGCCTCGATCCGAGACCTTCATGACCGAGGGTTCGGCGTGCGTGTGCTCTATCATGGAGCCTGGGGGTTTGCGGCGAGTTCGATTCTGTCCCTTGAAGAAGTGCCGCGAGTCGCAGATCTGGCTGTCGAGATCGCTAAAAGCTCCGCGTCGGTCGCCATCGAAAAAGTGCGGTTGGCGGCGGAGCCGGTGTATCGGGACCGCGTCGTCACACCCTATCGCATCGATCCGTTCAGCGTACCGTTGGAGAAGAAGGCCGACTTGCTGCTTCAGACGATGGACACACTGCAGCGGCAATCCGGTATTGCGAGAAGCAGTGCCGGCCTGTGGGCGCGCCGGGACAAAAAGTTGTTTGTCTCGAGCGAGGGATCGCACTTGGAGTTCGATCTATTGGCGGGGCAAGGCGAGTGCACGGCGACCGCGCTGCACGAAGGCCGGTTCGCCTCGCGCAGCTTCAACACGCCCCACCTCAGGAAAGGCTATGAACTGATCGAGGAGGCCGACTTCCTGCGGGAGGCTTCGCGCGTTGCCGGACAGGCGGTCGAAAAAGTCAGGGCTCCGGCGGTCGATGCCGGCCACTATGATCTGGTGCTCGACCCGGAGCACCTGTCCTTGACCATCCACGAATCCTGCGGTCATCCGAGCGAACTGGACCGCGCGATCGGGTACGAGGCCAATTACGCCGGGACCAGCTTCCTGACGACCGACAAGCCGGGTAACTTTCGGTATGGCTCACCCGCCGTGAACCTCGTGGCCGATAACACCGAATCAGGGACGCTCGCTGCGACCGGCTACGATGACGACGGGGTGTTGTGCCAGCAATGGGACATCGTTCGCAATGGGATCTTCGTCGGGTACTGTACGAACCGGGAAGTGGCGCCGAAGATCGGCGAGTCTCGTTCGCGCGGCTCGAATCGGGCCGACGGCTGGGCGAATATTCCGATCGTGCGCATCGCCAATATCGGGCTCGAAGCGGGCGAGGCCACGCGCGATCAACTGATCGAAGACGTGCAACGCGGCATCTATATCGAAGGCCATGGGTCCTATAGCATCGATCAGCGCCGCTACAATTTCCAGTTCGGCGGCGATGCGTTTTGGCTGATTGAAAACGGCAGACGGACGCACATGCTGCGGGACGTGATCTATCATGGGATCACCCCGGAATTTTGGAACAGCTGCGACGGGGTTGCCGATCGGACCTCTCGCCGCCGGTACGGCTTCATCACCTGTGGGAAGGGGCAGCCGGGGCAGTCTGGATGGATGACCCATGCCGCCTCTCCGGCAAGGTTTCGCCGCGTCCAAGTGATCAGAGGCGAAGGCAGCTCATGACCGTCCTGAGCGATAAGTGGCCGAAGATGACCGGCCACGACGAGTTCCGCTTTCTCAGCGACATGATCATGACTCGCTCGTCCGCTGATCATACGATCGTGAGTCTTCGCGACCACCATGCCGGAACGACACGGTTTGCCAACAATCAGGTCATCCAGAATGTCGATGCCCGGCGTGGCATGCTGACGGTCACGGTCGCCTTTGGCGGGCGGCATGGGACGGCGAGCACGACAGATTTTTCTGCGGGGGCGATCCAGGATGCGTTGGCCCGTGCCGAGCGGATCGCTCGAGTGTCACCGGCCGATCCCGAATATCTTCCGCCTCCCGCTCCTTGCCGGTTTCCCAACCGGGAGGCGGCCAAATCGGAGACAGTGGCGGCAGGGCCGGTGCGACGGCTGGAATACGCCAATGAAGCGATCGGTCAATGCCGAATGGAAAATCTCATGGCTGCGGGCGTGGTGTCGTCATCAGGGACCGCGGTGGGGATCGCCGCCGAGAATGGACTGTTCGGCTATGAACGTCGAGCCGATGCGAGGTTCAGCTTGACGGTGCAAGCGGGTGATGCGACGGGGTGGAGCGCGGCAGCCCACCGATCGATCGATCATTTGAAAGTTCAAGAGCGGACGCTCGCCGCTATTACGAAGGCGAAGCGAGGCCGTGATGCATGCGAGCTTCCGGCGGGACGTTATCCTGTCATTCTTGAACCGGCTGCCGTGGCCGGCCTCTGGGCATGGCTGCTATGGTCACTGGATGCCAAGTCGTATGTGAAAGGGACGAGTCCTTTCGCCGGTAACCTGGGACACACGATCGTGGACGAACGGCTGACACTGCGGAATATTCCGGATCATGCCGATCTACTTGGAGAAGGATTTACCCATGAGGGGTTGCCGAGTACGGATTCGGTGTGGATCGATCGTGGCGTCTTAAAACAGCTGGCCTACGACCGATACACGGCGAAGACCGATGGAGTGGAAACCATTCCGACACTGGAAGCCCCTGCCTTGTCGGTCGAAGGGCCCGCGGCACATTCGATTCAGGACCTCATCAAGGGTGTGGAACGCGCGATTTTGGTAACGAACTTTTGGTACATCCGCCCCGTGAATCCTCGCGAGCTCATACTGACCGGCATGACCCGGGACGGCACGTTTCTGGTCGAAAAGGGTGAGGTTGTCTCGGCGGTCAAGAACTTCCGCTTTCACGAAAGCCCCCTCCAGGTATTTCGGCACATCGACCGGTGGACTTCGCCGATGGAGGCGGTGAATTCAGAAACCGGAAAGATGCTGGTCCCGGCCATGGCGTTGCCCGAGTTTCGGTTCTCCAGCGTGACCCGGTTCTAGCAGGGTCATGAGGAATTCGAACCTCTTTGCAGGCCTATCCGGATAAAAAGATTGACTCTTTCGTCTGCCGGTAGTAGGTAATTGATTTGGGCTGCGAAGGAACGTCGTCATATGGCACAGCGATTCAACAAAGAGCCGATCAACCTCATTCATCGGATTCCCTCGCAGAAGCAGATCGACGAGGCACGGCCGGTGCCTCCGCCGTATGGGCAGTTTCTTCTCGATGCCGTAGCCGTGTGCTGGCGCAAGGCGGTTGAATTCTTTGCCCGTGTGACGCGATACGAAGAAGAAACTCCGCCGCCCGGTCCTGCTGCCGCCGAATCACAGCCCATCAGCCTCACAACCGAGCAGATTGAGATCAAGCCGGATCACGTCGCTGACGGTGCGCCCAGCGCAGCGGCAAGCGTAGAACAAGTCCGAAAAGTTGAGACCACCGTTGTCGAAGACGTAGTGACCGGCCAACAGCCGGCACCGGCTCTTGTTCAACCGGAGGAAGTCGCTGAACTCAGAGCGTTTCTTCTTGGGCAGCAGGAAGATATCGCCCGCCTCTCCACACAAATTCAGGAACTGAAATCGCTGGTGGTTTCTCAGCAGCAGGTGCTTGTCCACCTTGGGAAGGAACTCGAAGCGGGTGTCTTTTCCGCGGCGGCCGGTGAGAGTATTGCCGCTTCGGCCAAACGGAATCGAGTCGTCCGGAAAAAGCCGATCCTAAAGGACAAGCCGATTGCGCCTCAGGAAAGCGAAGGCCCGTCCCTCAATCTGTAAACCGCGCGTGGTGTGACCGACTTGATCGCTGAGCCTGGTTCGACGCACACCCGGAACTCCGGCACCTCTTCCCTCCCATCACGACGACCATCGAAGAAGCCTTCGGTCGGAACCCTGTCTGCCGTCTGCTCAGAATTCATCCCGAGAGTGTTTCAACCAAGAGAGGGCGAGCCCTCCTGATCCACCCCATCGATCACAGAGAGCACTCATCATCTAGCCAGGTCGAGGTCGTGTCTGCTACAAAGCTGGTCATGAGGATTCCTAGCCTGCTGCTGTGGAGTGTGTTTACGCTGACTCTGGTACCGCACGCCACCGGAGTGGCCGCCGAACTCCATACGCCTCGGGTCCTGCTTTTTGATAATCTCGGCACCCACCATCACGCCATCACGACAACATCCGAGGAGGCCCAAAAATACTTTGATCAAGGGTTGCGGTTGCTCTACGCCTTCAACCATGAAGAGGCGATTCGGGCCTTCGAAGAAGCCGCTCGTCTCGATCCGTCGGCAGCGATGGCCTACTGGGGAGTGGCGCTCGCGCTGGGACCGAACATCAATGCGACGATGAATAAGACGGACGAACGGCGCGCAGGAGATGCCCTGCAGAAGGCCCGATCGCACAGCGCGCATGCCAGCGCCGGAGAACAGGCGTATATCGACGCGCTCGGCAAGCGATACAGCGGGAAGAATCATGGGCGCGCGGCTCTTGATAAGGCCTATGCGGATGCGATGCGCGCGTTATGGCGACGGTTTCCTGACGATCCGGATGCAGGGGTGTTGTTCGCTGAGGCCATGATGGATTTGCGACCGTGGGATTTGTGGACAGTGGATGGGCGCCCCAAGGCCGGCACCGAGGAAATCGTCTCCACGTTGGAGTCCATTCTGGCGCGGTTCCCGAATCATCCTGGGGCCTGCCATTTTTATATCCATAGTGTGGAAGCCTCCCCTGCTCCGGAACGGGCGCTGGCCTGCGCGGAGCGTTTACCCGGGCTCATGCCGGGCGCGGGTCATTTGGTCCACATGCCCGCCCATATCTATATCAGGCTGGGACGGTACCATGAGGCCGCTGAACGCAATACACATGCGGCAAAGGTGGATCAGGACTATCTGAATGGGAGAACGTTGAGCGGCAATTATGCCGATGGCTACTATACGCACAATCTCCATTTCCTCTGGGCTTCGTTGGCGATGGAAGGACGAAGAACTGAAGCCTTGAAGGTTGCCCGTCAACTGACCGGAACGATCACCGAGGAGGAAGCGCGCAAGGACCGGTGGAAAGAACTGTATCTTCCGGTACCGTTGTGGTCGATGATCCGGTTCGGGCAATGGGACGAGCTGCTGCGCGAACCGGCCCCTCCTAAGGGGTTGCGGCTACAGCAGGCCATGTGGCGGCTGGGTAGGGGAATGGCGCTCGCGGCTTCGGGCCGCCTGCCGGGATCCGAGGGCGAACACGCGGTGCTGGCCGACATGGCGAAACGATTTGGACGCCATCGCACCACGGAGGAGAAAACCGAACGGGCCTTGGTCAAGCTCGCGGAGCGACTCCTGGCCGGCGAGATCGCGACCCATCGCAAACGCTACGATGAAGCCATCAAGGCGTTGGTGGAGGCGGTCAAGCTGGAAGAGGCCCTGCCGTATGCCGAGCCTTCCTTCTGGCCGATTCCGGTGCGCCACTATCTGGGTGCGGTATTGCTGAGGGCCGGTCAACCAGGTGAGGCGACCGTGGTCTACCGGGCTGATTTGGCCAAAAACCCTCAGAACGGCTGGGCCTACTTCGGGCTGATCCAGAGCCTCCGTGCTCAGCAGAAAGACAGTGAGGCGACCGCCATCGAGGAGCAATTCAAGAGTATCTGGGCACACGCCGATGTGACGTTAACGTCCTCTCGATTGTAAGAATCTACACGAGCACTGTGGGAGACCGTGATGCGATTTGTTGTAGGGGTGATGGGGCCGGCGAAGGCGGCAAAAAAGGATCTCGATAATGCGCGCGTCCTTGGAGAATTCATTGCGCGGCGCGGCTGGGTCGTCTTGACGGGTGGCCGTGACGTCGGGGTGATGGATGCCGCTTGTGAAGGCGCCAAACGGGTCGGTGGAAGCTTGACCATCGGGATCCTGCCGACAGCCAAAGACAAGGTGTCTCGCCATGTGGATGTGTCGATCATCACGGAAATGGGGAGCGGCCGCAACAACATCAATGTCTTGACGAGCCACGTCGTCGTGGCATGCGGACTGACTGGATCAGGGACCGTGTCGGAGGTCGCTCTGGCGGTGAAAGCCGGCAAGCCCGTCATTCTCGTGGAAGCCTCGTCAGCCGACGTGGCCTTCTTCCGCAAACTCGACAAGCGATTGGTCAATGCGGCGGCATCCCCGGAAGAAGCGATTGAGCTCATCATGAAGCTCATGGATGGGCGTCAACGCCGCGCGCGGCGGGCCGACCCGGACCTCTATCCCTATCTGCCTGTGTGAAGACCGAGGGACGCCCACCCACCTTTCCATCGATCGCCGTAGTAAGATGTAAGAAACGCCGCCCTGGGACGACGATGGAGGGGGAGGACGCAATCATGGCTATTCGTCGGCAACTGACATTCCTCGCAGTTGGTTTACTGACCTGTGCGACGCTTTTTACTTGGCCTTGGAGCGGATCACTGAGCGCGGCGACCACCGCGAAAGCGTACTTTGCGGGCGGTTGTTTCTGGTCCATGGAATTGGCTTTTGAGAAAGTTGATGGCGTGCTCGGAGTGGTCTCCGGCTACATGGGCGGCACGGTCGCCAATCCCACCTATGAACAGGTCTCAGCGGGGAAAACGGGGCACGCGGAGTCCGTCGAGGTGACCTATGACCCTTCGAAGGTCAGTTATCAGAAACTATTGGATGCTTTCTGGCACAACAGCGACCCCATTACGCCGAACGGGCAATTCTGCGACTTTGGCAATCAATACCGATCGGTCGTGTTCTATACGACCGATGACGAAAGGCGGCTTTCGGAAGAATCCAAGAGCGCGCTCGATCAATCCAAACGGCTCCCTGCACCGATCGTGACCCAATTGGTCAAGGCTTCAGCCTTCTATCCAGCCGAGGACTATCACCAGGATTTCTACAAGAAGAACCCGATCCGATATAAGTACTATAAAATCGGATGCGGCCGAGACCAACGGTTGGAAGCGCTCTGGGGGAAGCCGTAGGTCCGGGTATTCGTGAAATGTATCCTCTAAGAGGCCTCAGTCTGGAACACGTTCCAGCCTGATGGCCGAAACTCCTCCGATTGTTGCGCTTCTGCTGCTAGTCGCCGGCCTTCGAACGTTCCAGTCCAGAACCTGCCTCCGAACTGAGAGCGGCCCGTATCGGGCCAATCATGGTTTTCCAGTCAATGGATAGCGCATACTACTTACGGTGCTCCACGTCCGTATATTGTATTGCTTGAATAGCTGCAGTATAGTCGCGGCGGATGGAGAGCGCAGGCGCTCGACTGCGTGTTGCATGATGCAGCGCTCCGCAGCGAGTCGGTGCAAGTCGTGCGGGAATGATGGAGACTTCGGGAGCCATACCACGTAGTACTGCCGGGTTTTCACATGACCCCTGACGAGCAGGTGAGACAGAGAGCGAGTATCACCCTGTTCGCCTATCTCGCTGCGGCGTATGGTGCCGTCTGCACGGTCCTGTTGTTCTTTCTGCCGGAGGGTACTCAGCGCTCGGAACAATTCTTGGTGATGTCGATATTCAGCATCGGTGGGTTTTGCAGCCTCTATAGCTGGTTGTTATTGCTCCTCCTCACAACACAACAAGGCGAAGCGCGAGAAAGGACCGAGAGGCGCCTTAAGCTGGTTTCCTTGGCAGGAATCATGCTGGTGGCCACTCTCTTCGTAGCTTTGCTCGTCGTGTAGCATCCAGAAGAATGGGATGTTGCTGTCCAACGCCGAAGTAAAGGTCTGTGGCACGACTTCTTCGGACGTCCAAGGACCCAGACGATCAACCCCACATCGATCAATTTTGTGCGTGACTGGTTGAATCCTGTACAAAAGGGGGACGGGCGACGGTCACAGCAAACTTCCTGCCAAAGCTGCGTATCGACGAACTCATCACGAAAGCCGCGTTAATCGAAACGCATTCCTTGCACAGCGATCGATCGGCTCACCGATTGCATCCGGTGCTGCACGCTCCAACCCAGGACACAATGACCATGTCGCAAAGTGTCACAGGACGATGGTTCCCCAAGAAGAGACCGAATGGCCTTTCGGCTAGAGCCATTTTCTGGTCTTGCAACAAATCACAAATACCGTAAGTTATTTAACGTAAGATAAGTCTCACGCATGAACTGGTGAAGTTGCGTGGTGATTCTCCCTTTGCGTCAATGACCCTGAAGACGGAGCAACGATGAGCGCGATCCTCTTTCGTGTGTATCAGCGGGTCACTAGCAGTCTAGCTGTCACCACCACCGCCACCGTCGTTGCCCTGGTACTCTTTGGGCCTGCCAGCCCCGCGGCCGATATCAGTTACGTCTACGACGATGCGGGCCGTCTCTTGGCGGTCATCGATCCGGCCAGCGACACAGCCATCTACGTCTACGATAGCGTCGGCAATCTGACAGGAATCACGCGGCAAGCGTCCTCGACCCTGGTTATTATCCAGTTCACGCCTTCGTCGGGTCCAGTCGGTACTCCTGTGACCATCTATGGGACCGGCTTCAATGCTACGCCGGCATCGAACACCGTCAAGTTCAATGGCACGACGGCGACGGTTCTTACAGCTTCCACCACAGTGTTGACCGCGAATGTCCCCGGCGGAGCGACGACTGGGCCCATCAGCGTGACCGTTGGGGCCAACACGGCGACCAGTGCGACGTCGTTTACCGTTGGAACCGGCGGCGTCCCGACCTTATCGAGTTTCAGCCCTGCCGTTGGGAACTACGGTGCGACAGTGACCCTGACGGGAACGAATTACGAGACGACGCCGATCAATAACCGCGTCGCCTTTACGGCCGCCATGGGAGCGGTGGCCACGGCATCCAGTACCAGCCTCACCGTGCCGGTCCCCAGTACTGCCCAAACCGGACCGATCTCGATCTCGACCATCTACGGCAAAGCAACGAGCGCCCAGGAATTCTATGTCGCACCGCCTGGGGTGGTCGCGGCAGATGTCCAATATACCGGCCGTGTCACCGTGGATGGGTCGACCGTAACGGCGTCCGTCACGACGGCCAATAAAACTGGCTTGATGGTGTTCGATGGAACCGCAGGGCAACGCGTCAGCATTGGTTTCAGCGGCGTGACGGCTCCGCAGTTCGCGGCGTCCGTCTATCGCCCCGATGGCGTCTCGATGACCATTCCGGTCCCCTCATTCAGTACCAGCGGCGGCAGCATCGATCTGGCAGTCCTGCCCCTCACCGGCACGTATACGATCTTGCTCGATCCGGTGAGCACCTACACCGGGAATATCAGTGTCACCGTTTCGACGGAATTGACCGGCACGATTACACCCGGTGGGGCGGCGGTGCCGATCTCCGTCACGCGGGTGGGCCAGAACGCGCGGTACACCTTTACCGGGACTTCCGGACACACCATCAGCCTCGGGGTCACCTCTGTCACGATGGCGGCGTTCAATGCGTCCATCCTCAAGCCGGATGGGACGACCCTTGTTGCGCCGACTTCTTTTGGCACCAGCGGCGGCGCGATCGATAGCCAAATCCTGCCGGCCTCCGGGACCTATACGATTCTCATCGATCCGTCCAGTGCCGCTACCGGCAATGTCACGCTCACGCTCTATAACACCCCCGATGTGACGGGCACAATCACCATCGATGGTGCCACGGTCACTCCAACCTTGACCGTCCCTGGGCAGCGTGCCCGTTATACATTCACCGGCACGGCCGGGCAATGGGTGAATCTCGGGATGACCGGCGTGACGATCAGCTCGAGTACCGTTTCGATGCTCAAACCGGATGGGACGACGTTGGTCTCCACTTTCATCGGAACCAGCGGCGGAAGTCTCGATCCCACGACGACGCTGCCCACGGCTGGCACCTACACGATTGTCGTGGATCCCTCCGGTCTTGCGACCGGCAGCATGACCCTTACGCTCACGTCGCCGCTGACGGGGACCATCACGCTGGATGGCGCCGCAGTGCTGCTCAGTCTCACGAAAGCGGGTCAAACCGCCCGCTATACCTTCAGCGGGACCAGCGGGCAGTGGCTCAGTCTGGGCCTGACGTCGGTGACCATTGCGTCCAGCACGGTGACGCTGCTCGGTCCCACTGGAACACAACTCGCCTCGACGACTGTCGGAACTAGTGGGAGTGGACTCGAACCTTCTGGCGTACTCCCCACGACCGGCACCTATACGATCGTCGTCGATCCATCTGGGACCAACACCGGCACCATCACGCTCACGCTGATGTCGTATCTCTCCAGCACACTCAATCTGGACGGTACTCCAACCACCACGAACATCACCCCCATCGGCCGGAATTCGCTCTACACGTTTACGGGGACGGCGGGTCAGTGGGTCAGTCTCGGCATGACAAGTGTGACCATCACCTCGGCCACGGTCACTCTGTGGAAGCCGGATGGCACTCAGTTCGCGTCTACGACCGTCGGCACCAGCGGGGGGAGCCTCGATGCGCCGACCGCTCTCCCGACGACCGGAACCTATACAGTCACCGTCAATCCCACTGCACAGTACACCGGCAACATCACCTTGACGCTCTCGACGGAGGTTTCAGGCAGCGTCACGATCAATGCGGCGGCCACTCCGGTCACGATCAGCCGGGCCGGGCAGAACGCCCGTTACACATTTGCGGGAACCGCCAGTCAACAGGCGACCGTTAAGATCACGAGCAATACGCTGGGCAGCGTCAGTGTGTATCTGTACACCCCGAGCGGGAGCTTTCAGACGGGGACTACGAACTCAGCGGCGAGCTTCAATCTCCCGACGGTAACGCTGGGCACGACAGGAACATACACGATTACCATCAATCCGCTGACGACAGCGACGGGGAGTCTTAACCTTCAGGTGACGAGCCCATGAGAACCACATGGCGAATCCTACTATGTGTTGTGACATTGTGTCTGATGAGCGGAGCCATTCTGCCAGCCCATCTTGAAGCTCAAGTGCTGCTCGACCGAGGTATGGTGGGGGATACCCCGATTCGTCCCGGTGAACTCCTCCAAACCGGGCAAACCGGCACCATGTATTTTATGGGGCGTGCGGGTACCACCTCCTTAGAAGCCTCGCCGATCTATGACGCAGCGGCCTGGATCAAGGTCTGCTGCCCAGCAGATTCTATTCCTCCCGGTTGGGCGGGCCCTTATTTCGGAGGGGCCATGGTGCAGTGTGCACCTGGTGGAGGCGATGCAGGTGGCATTAGTTATCGAACTCCCCTGCTTTATGGCGCAATCACAAGCATTTCATGGGGTACGTACTGTATGGCAGGGAATAATCCTGCGTACAATACGATCTTTCATCTTGCTGGTCAGCCCAATGCGCCCACATTTCTGCCGTGGCCTGCCAATGAGGCTAATACGCCGTGCCCGGATGATAAGTGTGCTGATCCGGTCAGTATGATGACTGGGTTGTACTATCAGGAAGACGTCGATATTGAGATTCCCGATGTCCTCCCAATTCGACTGGTTCGGACCTATCGCACTAAGGACACCGGGGTCCGAGCATTTGGAATCGGGTCGAGTCATCCTTATGAGCAGTACATGCTGCGCGATGATCTCTGCAGCGTCGTGCGCATCATTCTGCCGGATAGTGGGTATCGGGAATTTACTAGAACGACGGGAACCAATTGCCTAGACTCGACCCTGCAACATACCACGACGCAAACCGCTTTCTATGCCGCAACCTTTGCATGGGATCAAAATCTCCAGCGCTACCGTTTAAAATTCAAAGCCGGGACGGAGTGGCACTTCAGCGACTATGGCTCGCTCGTGGCGATGGTGGATCGAAACGGCAATACCTTCACACTGACTCGGGCTGCCGCTGGCGGTATGGCAGGGAATCTCACGAAAATCACCACCCCCAATGGACGCTATCTGACGTTCACCTATGACTCCAGTAATCGGATTACCCAGGTTGCCGATATCCTGGGCCGCACGGTGACTTACACCTATGATGGAAGCGGGCGGCTCTGGAAGGTGACCAATCCCCTCAGCGGCGTCAGCGAGTACACCTATGATGCCTCCCATCGCTTGCTGACCGCCAAAGAGCCCAACGGTAATCTCCATGTGACCAATACGTATGATGCTAACGGACGGGTGGCGACGCAGACGCAAGCCGACGGCACGACCTATCAATTTGCCTATACACTCGATGGAAGCGGCAAGGTCACGCAGACCGACATGACGGACCCACGCGGCTATGTCAAACGGGTTACGTTTAGCAGTGCAGGCTATACATTGACCAGTACTGACGCATTCGGCCAGCCCGAAGCCCAATCCACCACCTATGAATGGCAAGCCGGCACGAATCTCTTGCTCAGTGTGACCGATACAATGGGGCGCAAGACGGCCTATACCTATGACAGCAAGGGCAATGTGCTGACCGTGACGAGACTGGCGGCGACGCCAAATGCCGTCACCACGACATTCACGTATGAGCCCACCTATAGTCAGGTCGCCACCGTCACCGATCCTCTGAGCCATACCACGACATTCGGCTACAACACCAAGGGCAATCTCACGACGATCACCAATGCCTTGAGCAAAACCACGACGATCACGGTCAATGGCCAAGGCCAGCCGCTCACGATCAAAGATCCACTCAATCACACGACGACGTTCACCTATGAGCTCGGTGATTTGATCTCGGTCAAAGATCCGTTGAATCGCGAGACCAAACGGATGCTGGATGCGGCGGGCCGGCTGCGTAGCCTCATCAATCCCCTCGGGCAGAAGACGGTCTACACGCCTGATGCCCTCGATCGCATCACCCAGCTCACCGACGCGATCAACGGCGTCACCCAATTCGGGTACGATGCGAACAGCAATCTCTTGACCGTCACCGATGCCAAGAGCCAACAGACGGTCTACACCTACAGCAACATGAACCGGACGAGCACCCGAAAAGATCCGCTCCTCAATACGGAAACGTACACCTATGACAACAACGGCAATCTGGCGACCATCCTTGACCGCAAAAGCCAGACGACCACCTATACCTATGACCCATTGAATCGCAGGACGAAGACGACTTTCCAGGATGGCACGTCCACGAACTACACCTACGACGCGGGCAATCGGATCACGCAGGTGCAGGAAAAGAATTCTGTCGGAACGGTGGCGGCGACAATCACGAGGGCGTATGACGGCTTGGATAGACTCACACAGGAAGTGACCCCACAGGGCCAGATTGACTACACCTATGACAACGCGAGCCGAAGAGCAACGATGACGGTCGCGGGCCAACCACAAGTGACCTATACCTACGATAACGCCAATCGCCTGACGGCGATCACCCAGAACACGAGCACGGTGACGATTGGGTATGACGATGCGGATCGACGGACCAGCGTGACGTATCCAAACACCAACAAGGTGGAGTACGCGTATAACGGCGCCTCCGAACTCACGAGCCTGACCTATAAGCAAGGCGCCACGACCCTCGGCGACCTTACATACACCTACGATGCGGCCGGTAACCGGATCAAAACCGGCGGCACGTTTGCTCGGAGCAACATTCCTCCGGCTCTTACGACGACGAATTACAACGCCAACAACCAGCAAACTACATTCGGGACCACGACTGAGACCTATGATCTGAACGGGAATCTGGCGACATCCGCCGATGCCGGAGTGACGACCACGTATACCTGGAATGCCAGAAACCAACTCACGGGCATCAGCAAGACCGGTTTCACTGCGTCCTTCACCTACGACTCCTTTGGCCGTCGGACTGGTCGGACTGTGAATGGAGCGGTGACCAACTATGTTTATGACGGGCTCAACCCTGTACAGGAAAAGAACGGAGGCACCGTTACTGCCAATCTGGTTACGGGGATCGGCATTGATGAGCTCTTTACCCGAACTGATGGAGTTGGAAGTCGCGCTCTGTTGCCCGATGCACTTGGTTCGACTGTTGCCTTGGGAGATGGCACCGGCACGCTGCAAACACAGTACACCTACGAGCCATTTGGGTTGACGACACAGACTGGTGCCGACAGCACGAATAGCTACAAGTATACCGGACGGGAAGACGATGGCACCGGGCTCATGTACTACCGCGCACGGTACTACCAGCCGAGACTGCAGCGGTTTATTAGTGAAGATCCGGTACGGTTTGCCGGTGGAGATACCAATTTCTATGCATATGCGTTTGGCAACCCAATCCGTTTTCGAGATCCGGTTGGGAAGAACGCAATGCTTATTGGTCCGCTGGTATTGTCGCCCCCTGCTCTATTGGCAACAACTATTGTCATTGGCGGTGTTGGTGCATATTATTACTATCTACAACAAAGTCAGGTTCCATCCCCTGATGATCATCTTATTTTTAACAAGCCAGATCGATCGGCCAAGCCTAGAAACTGTCCGACTGGCACGAAACCTATAGACCAATTCCCTGACTTGGACACCGATGATATTCACGCGATAAAGAAAGGTCTTGGTGCCAAGCCTAAAGATTGGGTTGGCATTACTCCTGATGGTGATGTGATCGTAGGCGGTGATGAAGGCCAAGCAACAAACCAAGGGCCATACAAAAAATTTCTCCCCTGGGATAAGTGACGTAAGAAACCATGTATCCAGCTAAATATAAGATTTCTCTTCGCATAACCCATCCCAGCATGGATCCTGAAGACATTTCTGGGCAACTAGATCTGAGCCCGTCGAGGAAATGGAAAGCAGGATCCCAAAGAAGCACCCCGGCAGGTGAACAGCTCGCGGGGACCAATAAGGAAACATATTGTGTATTTGATCTAGACGAGAAGGTCGGGAGTGACCTTGAATTAACACTGTGCGCATTGACGACAAAGTTCCGTAACTTCGAGAAGTTTTTTAAGAAAGTTCGGTCGACTGGTGGGACCATTGAATTTTTTGTCGGACTATTTGTCAAAGTAAATACGGGGATCGTGCTGGACAGGGGTTTGATGGCCCAGTTAACTAAGCTTGGTATCGATCTATCCTTCGACATTTATGAGTCCCATCGTCCTAGAAAAGTGGCAGCTCGACAGGTTGCGAGATGAAGCCGACTCACGAGATTCCCATTGTAGACATGGCTGTTTTACCTCATACATCCACATTTGATTAAGACCTCGGCGATCTCGTTACAGCACCGATGCACTCAACTGAATGCATCTTCTATCGAGCGACCATGACGGTCGCGGGGCAGCCGCAAGTGACCTATACCTACAATAACGCCAATCGCTTGACGGCAATCACCCAGAACACGAGCACGGTGAGCATTGGCTATGACGATGCCGACCGGCGAACGAGTGTGACCTATCCCAATACCAACAAGATTGAGTACGGCTACAATGCCGCCTCGGAATTGACCAGTCTCACTTACAAACAGGGCGTGACTACACTTGGGGATCTGACCTATACCTACGATGCCTCTGGCAACCGGATCAAAACCGGCGGCTCCTTTGCCCGTACGATCCTCCCTCCCGCCTTGACCACCACCGATTACAATGCGAACAACCAGCAGCTGACCTTCGGCACGAGCACGGAAACGTACGATCTCAACGGGAATCTGGCAACATCCACCGATGCAGGAGTGACGACCACCTACACCTGGAATGCGAGGAACCAGCTTACGGGGATTACCAAGACAGGGTTTACTGCATCGTTCACCTATGACTCCTTTGGCCGGCGCACGGGCAAAACCATCAACGGCACGACAACCAATTTTGTGTACGATGGCCTGAATCTCGTGCAGGAAAAGAATGGAGGCACCGTCACGGCGAATCTCTTGACCGGGCTCGGGATCGACGAGTTCTTCACCAGAACCGACGGAGTTGGGAGTCGCGCCCTGTTGCCCGATGCGCTTGGCTCTACCGTTGCTCTTGGGGATGGAACAGGTGCGCTCCAGACCCAATACACGTACGAGCCCTTTGGCTTTACAACACAGACGGGGTCAGCCAGCACGAATAGCTACAAATACACCGGACGGGAAGACGATGGCACCGGGCTCATGTACTATAGGGCTCGGTACTATCAGTCGAGGCTGCAACGGTTTATCAGTGAGGACCCAATTGGGTTGCGAGGCGGTATTAATTTATATCGGTACGTGAGCAATAATCCAATCCGTTTTCGTGATCCGCTTGGTCTGGAGCATCCTCGATGTGCAGATATCAGGGCAGCAATAAACAGCCTTAATGAAATGCTCAATGCTCCAGGCCAATGTCCAGATAGGGTGGGTATTCTTAAGGAACTTAACAGGCTTGCAGATGAGTACCGGGCACTTGGATGTGATGGAGGTAATGATGGCGGCCATACAGTTGATCCAGTACCAAGCAGGCCTGGACAAGAGGATCAGAAGCTAAAACAAGCAGCACGCATAGCAGCGGCAACGGCCTTAGCTATAATCACCACAATTATTACAAGAGTTCCGGTGCCACTCTTTCCTTAGATACTTGGCAATGGATTGCAAGCCTTGAACGATTCATGATGACACCACTACCAAATACAGAATCTTTTGTCAGCGCGACGCTATACCTCACATCCGGAGAGTTAGCACCTTCTGTAATAGCAGAGCGGCTTGGACTGACTCCCACAAGAATGCGGTACAAGGGAGAGTTTGTGGCAGTGGAACGTCCAGAGCTCGGGCGTGACCCTGATAACTATTTTATTTTGGAGGTCCGGCGAGTTGTGCAGCGAACTGAAGCCACGTTCACACAGGATGATTCCGCTACCCAGCTGCTCAGGACTGCTATTGAGGAACTGATGGGCATGATTGAGCCTGTTGCAGACAAACTGCTTCAGTTGCAGGTTTCCGCGACTCTCATGTGTGCGTATCGTGCCATGCATGCACCACAATGGTTTATCTTGCCAAACACGCTTCTCTGTCGACTCGCAGCACTGAACCTATCAGTTAAGGTGCTCTGGACCTCCCCTGATTCAAAGCCAGAAGCTTAGGGCAGCAGTGTACAGCCTCATCACGATACGAACGAATTAATGAGAATCCAACAGAACTCAAGTAACGTGACGTTGGTCTACAATCACGTGGAGCAGCGAACCAGCGTGACGTATCCCAATACGAACAGCGTCACCTATGCGTACAATGCGACCTCCGAACTCACGAGCCTGACCTATAAACAAGGCGCTACGACTCTGGGGGACCTCACGTATACGTATGATGCTGCCGGCAAGCGGATCAAAACCGGCGGCACGTTCGCGCGGTCCAATATTCCCCCGGTCCTTACCACCACGAGCTACAACGCGAACAATCAACAAACCACATTCGGGACCACGACTGAGACCTACGATCTCATCGGGAATCTGGCGACATCCACCGATGCCGGAGTCACGACCACCTACACGTGGAATGCGAGGAACCAATTGACTGGCATCAGTAGGACAGGATTAACGGCTTCATTCACCTACGACAGTTTCGGGAGAAGAACTGGAAGAACTGTGAATGGTGTTGTGACCAACTATGTCTACGACGGGCTGAATCCGGTCCAGGAGAAGAACGGGGGGACCGTCACGGCCAACCTCTTGACCGGGCTTGGCATTGACGAGTTCTTCACGCGAACGGATGGAGTTGGGAGTCGTGCACTGTTACCTGATTCGCTTGGCTCAACGGTTGCACTCGGCGATGGAACAGGGGCATTGCAGACCCAGTACACCTATGAGCCGTTCGGCTTGACGACTCAGACGGGATCAGCCAACACAAACTCGTATAAGTACACAGGACGGGAAGAAGACGGAACAGGGCTCATGTACTATCGGGCTCGGTACTATCATCCGAGATTGCAACGGCTTATCAGCGAAGATCCGATCGTGTTTGGAGGGGGAGACATTAATCTATATGGCTATGTCTGGGAGAATCCTCTCAACTATGTCGATCCATCTGGATATACTGCCGCTGCAGGAGCCATCGCTGGCGCTGCAATGAGCGGCCCGCCAGGCGCAGTTATTGGCGCGGCAATCGGTGCGATAGGCACTGCTGGTGTAGCCTGGTGGATTCTTCACAGCAACCCTTCTGCCGATGACCCTGCTGTTTACCCTGATAATCCTAAGACTGCACCAGAGAAGTTTAAGAAGATTCGTAAATCGAAGGGTAAACAATGCATTGATGATGGTTCTGTCTGGGAGCCGGATACCTCCGGCCATGGTGGAGATCAATGGAAACGATGGCCAGATAAAGGGTCATGGGAAAAGGGTGAAACACCGACCAGCGTTTGGCCTGATGGACGTATTCGAAAATGAAGGAGCGAGAGATGGACCTGAAGTTTGACACGCTGCTGGCTAGAGCCTTACAGGATTGGCCTCCTGAAGTAGATCTGAGCCAGCTGGAGAAAGGTAGTCCTGAGTCGTCACGATATACGATTAAAGGCCTATACGATAAGGAAGGGGAGATCGACGAACGGTACTTCGGTACCGCTGAAGAAATTATCATGCGCAATCTACATAGCGGAATTTACACCGTGCTGCACTCGATTGGACCTTATGTTACCCATGTGCGGTTGGCGGACTTACGACCGGAGGCTATCCGCGTCAAATTTGAAAAGCACCTCCGTGACTGTATGGAGGGACCCGATCCCACGTTTCCACCAGAGGATATCAGGCTCGGTGAGCAATACTTTTCCGCTAACCAGCCATGATGACATAACGTATGTAGAAGTTGCTTTGCAAATGAAGATTGAAGGCGTCTCTTCTAGACCATTACTATTGTTGAAAATAATAAGTTAGTCTCTAAGCGGGAAAGGGGCAAACGCAACTCACTTATGGCAACAATGACAATCTCACGCAGGTCAAGGACGCAAAGAACCAACCCACAAACTTCGGATACGATACACGGAATCGGCCAACCTCTGGGCAAGATGTCCTGCTCAAGACAGAAACGGCGATCTATGATGGAATGAACAACGTGACGAGTGTCACCGACCGCAAGGGGCAGACGACGAGCTATCAATACGATCACCTCCATCATCCCAGTGTCACGACATATCACCGCGGCACGACCTCCACCACCTATACCTTCGACGCCGGCAATCGACTGACGCAGGTCAATGGCTCGGTCTCCGGTCAGATCACCCGAACCTATAATGGGCTCAATCAAGTGACCAACGAAACCACGCCGCAAGGCAGCGTCACCTACACCTATGACAACGCGAGCCGGCGCACCAGCATGACGGTTCAGGGTCAGAGCGCAGTGAACTGTACGTACGACAATGCAAACCGGCTGACTCAGATTGCAAAGGGGAGTGATACGGTTACGATCGCCTATGACGATGCGGATCGGCGAACGAGCGTGACGTATCCGAATGCCAATAGCATCACTTATGCGTACAACACTGCATCCGAGTTGACCAGCCTCACGTATAAGCAAGGCGCCACAACTCTGGGCGATCTCACATACATGTACGATGCTGCCAGTAATCGGATCAAAACCGGCGGTACGTTTGCGCACACCAACGTGCCTCCCACACTCGCGTCTGCCAGTTACAATGCCAACAATCAACAGACTGCATTTGGAGCCGCCACCGAGACCTACGACCTCAACGGCAACTTAGCGACGTTTACTGATGCAAGTGGCACGACGACGTATACCTGGAATGCGAGGAATCAACTCACAGGTATCAGCAAGACCGGATTTACAGCCAGCTTTACTTGCGACAGTTTCGGGAGACGAACCGGCAAGACGATCAACGGTACCATCACCAATTTTGTCTACGACGGACTCAATCCCGTGCAGGAGAAGAACGGCGGGACCGTGACAGCGAATCTTTTGACCGGCCTAGGCATCGACGAATTCTTCACGCGAACGGATGCGGTTGGGAGTCACAGTCTCCTTCCTGACGCCCTCGGTTCAACCGCCGCCTTAGGCGACAATGCCGGCACGCTCCAAACCCAATACACGTACGAGCCCTTTGGCGTTGTGTCACAGACGGGACCCGCAAGCACCAGCAGCTATAAATACACCGGGCGAGAGGATGATGGCACGGGGCTCATGTACTACCGAGCACGATACTATCAGCCGAGGCTGCAGAGGTTTATTGCGGAAGATCCGATCGGGGTCAGAGGTGGAGATGTGAACTTGTACGTGTACGTCAGAAACATGCCATCTTCCTTGATCGATCCACTTGGTCTGCGACCACTAACTGAACGTGAGAAGCGATGTCTGGCGCCATATATTCCGCAGGTGGATTTGGATGCCGCAGATCTGCACGAGGATGAGGTGCCGTGGTGGTTACTGCCAGGCTATCGTGGGATCACGCTAGGAAACGATATCTATTTCCGCCCTGGAGTGTACGATAGCTCGACATCAGGCGGAATTGCGCTGTTGGGCCACGAGCTTTACCATGTTGACCAATACCGCAGAGGTGCGACGCGGTTCGATTTTCTTATCCAAGGACTTCTACACGGCCATGATGAGAGCCCATTGGAGATACCGGCAATTGAGTTGGAAGAGCGTATTCAAAAAGACTTGAGGGGCAGAAGGAACACTACCTGCGAGTGCCGGCAATGAGAACGTCCTTCCCGCGCTGGACTATTCTGTTTGTGCTTCTCCTTCCCAATTGCCATCACGCGCCGTCGGAGCCTCCGACCTCAGGTGAATGTTGGACGCTGGTCACCTCGTTTTTCCAACTACCTACGAGAGAACAAGTGGCTGCTTTCTCAACCATGGATCTCGAACGGCAGTATGTTACGTATATGTGTGGGATGAAATCCACTCATCCCCCTCCCTTTCATTTGGCATTGGAATTTGCAAGGGAAGGCAAAGTAGCGTTTCCGTTTCTTGCCAAGAAGCTGCGGGAAACACAGGAGGATTCCTATTTTCGCTACATTGTCTGGGTTCTCAGCGACATGCAACAGGAACAGACCTATGACGTGGTGGCGGAGAAAGAGCTGATGCTGTACATGCGAAAACGTGCGGATGAAGTTAGGAACGAATCCTGGCGTAATCATCTTCACAAGGTGCTTGATCGGATGGTTAAGCCACAGGGATAGCTGGTTATAAGGCATAAGAGCAGTACATAGGATGACGGCATGACGCAAGAGTCTTCCCCCCACTTATTTACAAACGCAACAAGTACCCAACACACCAGCACGGTGACCATTGGCTATGATGATGCAGACAGGCGCACAACTGTGACGTATCCCAACACGAACAGCATCACCTACGCCTACAATGCGGCATCCGAGTTGACCAGCCTGACTTATAAGCAAGGCGCCACGACCCTGGGCGACCTCACGTACACCTACGATGGCACGCATCAAAACCGGTGGCACGTTTGCGCGCACTAACGTGCCTCCCACACTCGCGTCTGCCAGTTACAATGCCAACAATCAACAGACTGCATTTGGAGCCGCCACCGAGACCTACGACCTCCACGGCAACTTAGCGACGTTTACTGATGCAAGTGGCACGACGACATATACATGGAACGCGAGGAATCAACTCACAGGTATCAACAAAACAGGCTTCACAGCATCGTTTACCTATGACTCCTTTGGTCGTCGTACCGGCAAATCGATCAACGGCACCACCACCAACTTTGTGTACGATGGGCTGAATCCCGTTCAAGAAAAGAACGGCGGGACCGTGACCGCGAACTTACTGACGGGCCTAGGCATTGACGAGTTCTTCACGCGAACGGATGGAGTTGGGAGTCGTGCACTGTTACCTGATTCGCTTGGCTCAACGGTTGCACTCGGCGATGGTACCGGCACGCTGCAAACGCAGTACACCTACGAACCCTTCGGCTTTACCACCCAGACTGGCTCGTCCAGTACGAGTAGTTATAAGTACACCGGTCGAGAGGACGATGGCACCGGGCTTATGTATTACCGCGCCAGGTACTATCAACCGCGGTTGCAGAGGTTCATTGCAGAAGACCCACTCAGGTTCAGAGGTAGGGATGTTAACCTTTTTGCGTATGCATTAAATAACCCCACGAATTGGACAGATGCAAGCGGTACAGGCCCGATTGGAGTGGGAGGAGCACTTGCGTGTGCCGCGATAGATATCCTCGATGCTCACGACACGTTTAAGCGTCTAGGTAAGTTGTCTGACGACATCAATGCCCTAAACACCGTAATCCGTCCTTTAGAAGAACGGTGTTCATCTGGCAAAGGTTCTGATCAGGATGTAGAGCGATTACGCGAGTTGAAGCTAGAGGGGCTGAGAAAAAGCGCCGAGCTTACTGAAGGGCAGCTCAAAGGGTACATCCCCAATATTGCGCTATTCTTCATATGTGCTGCAATCGGGCTGCTACCGTATTAGGATCATCCTAAGATTACTAACGTTCCTTTTGTGATGTAGCTAGGTCAAATTCAGGAGATGGAGTCGTAGTATGGCGAATCCGGACTTCTTGATTCGGGTGGCTGACTTGTCACTGCTAGTCTATTGCGTTTTGTTGGTCGGAATTGGTCTGTGGGCGATGCAAGGCAGGGTGCCATCGGTGATTAAGTCCAAGTATGCGAGTGGCATCATGTATAAGAGTCAAATGCCTTTTGCCTACGGCTGGAGACTAGCCGTTAACAAGGAAGACTTGCATATATTCGAACAAGCTAGAATGCGACACCACATATTTCTCATCTCAATTGTTGTCGGCGCTTTAGTAATCGCAATCTATGGGTACGTGCATGTTGTGGTGTCGCTTTGGAAGTGTAATATGCAAGGGGCGGGCTTATTGCACGGCCAGTGACATCCATACTTGACCTATATCTTCTTGCTCCTACCCATCTCCCAAATCACACCATTGGTATTCACGATGCCAACAGCAATCTCCTGACCGTCACGGATGCCAAGAGCCAACAGACGGTCTACACCTACAGCAACATGAACCGGACGAGCACCCGAAAAGACCCGCTGCTCAACACCGAAACCTACACCTACGACAACAGCGGCAATCTGGCGACCATCCTTGACCGCAAAAGCCAGACGACCACCTATACCTATGACCCATTGAATCGCAGGACGAAGACGACTTTCCAGGATGGCACGTCCACGAACTACACCTACGACGCGGGCAATCGGATCACGCAGGTGCAGGAAAAGAATTCTGTCGGAACGGTGGCGGCGACAATCACGAGGGCGTATGACGGCTTGGATAGACTCACACAGGAAGTGACCCCACAGGGCCAGATTGACTACACCTATGACAATGCGAGCCGAAGAGCGACCATGACGGTCGCGGGCCAGCCGCAAGTGACGTACACGTATGACAATGCCAATCGGCTGACCGGGATAACCCAAAACGCGAATACGGTGACCATTGGCTATGACGACGCGGACCGCTGGACCAGTGTCACGTATCCAAACACCAACAAGATTGAGTACGGCTACAATGCCGCCTCGGAATTGACCAGTCTCACTTACAAACAGGGCGTGACTACACTTGGGGATCTGACCTATACCTACGATGCCTCTGGCAACCGGATCAAAACCGGCGGCTCCTTTGCCCGTACGATCCTCCCTCCCGCCTTGACCACCACCGATTACAATGCGAACAACCAGCAGCTGACCTTCGGCACGAGCACGGAAACGTACGATCTCAACGGGAATCTGGCGACATCCACCGATGCCGGAGTGACGACCACCTATACCTGGAATGCTCGAAACCAGCTTACGGGCATCAGCAAGACAGGGTTTACGGCATCGTTCACCTATGACAGTTTCGGGAGAAGAACAGGACGCACGGTGAGTGGAACCGTAACGAATTATGTCTATGACGGGCTCAATCCTGTGCAGGAAAAGAATGGGGGTACTGTCACGGCGAATCTCTTGACTGGGCTCGGCATCGACGAATTCTTCACCAGGACTGATGGAGTGGGTGTAAGGGCTCTTTTGTCCGATGCCCTTGGTTCAACGGTTGCGCTTGGAGATGGTTCAGGTACGCTGCAGACCCAGTACACCTATGAGCCATTCGGGTTTGTCAGTCAGACTGGCTCAGCTAGCACCAGCAGTTATAAATACACCGGGCGGGAAGATGATGGCACAGGGCTCTACTATTACCGCGCTCGGTACTATCAGCCACGCTTCCAGCGGTTTATTGCCGAGGATCCGATTGGGCTTAGAGGCGGAATAAACGTTTATCGTTATTCAAATAATAACGCGATACTATTTGCCGATCCCCTTGGTCTTTTTGAAATAAAGGTAAGCGTGCTGATTGGTATGACCAATTACCAATTGGATATTCCGCGATTAAATATATCTAAAGAGATTGTGTTCCCACCAAACATCGGGGGAGGTCTTCAATGCAAGATCGGTGAGCCCCCACCCACTCCAGGCGAATTCTCGATCGACGTTGGAATTTCAAGGCATCTCTCAGTCGGCACTAACTTTGTTCCAAACCCCGATTTTGATGGGAGCAATCAGTCTTATCTCACGCAAGGTCTGAATCTAAACATTGGAGTGGATCTGCTTCGCACTGGTGGAGCAATTAGTGCGCCTCAGAGATAAAATTGGCACCAGTTCTTGCGTGGCCTGATGTTATGAATATGAATAATGCGATCAATCTTCAAAACCTTTATCGTGATCTTCTTATATATGGGGTATTTATTTTGATTGGCGCGGCAATCGTGTATGCGAACTGGAGACGGGTGAAGTTTTTTGTTGATCCTTCTTCCGATATACCCTTCGGTAGTTCTGGTGTTGTGCTCAAGAAACTTCTTGGCGGCACAGGCTTCCGAATCTATTGGTATGTGTTTGGAGGCCTCTGTTTTATGGCAGGGTTCGCAGGATTTATTGCTGGGCTTCGAAGGCTTTTCTTTGGTCTCCAGCCATAGCATACTCTTCACCACCTTCACCACGATGTGAACAGCAATCTCCTCACGGTGACCGATGCCAAGAGCCAACAGACGGTGTATACGTACAGCAACATGAACCGGACGAGCACCCGAAAGGACCCGCTGCTCAATACCGAAACCTACACCTACGATAACAACGGCAATCTGGCCACGGTCCTCGACCGAAAGAGTCAGACGACCACCTATACCTATGATCCGTTGAATCGCCGAACGAAGGCGACATTTCAAGACAACACCAGCACGAACTACACCTACGATGCAGGCAATCGGATCACGCAAGTTCAAGAGAAGAATGCTGGTGGGACCGTCACGGCCACAATCACTCGAACCTATGACGGCTTGGATCGGCTGACGCAGGAAGTGACCCCACAAGGGCAGATTGATTACACCTATGACAACGCGAACCGGAGAGCGACCATGACGGTCGCGGGCCAGCCGCAAGTCACCTACACGTATGACAATGCCAATCGGTTGACGGCGATTACGCAGAACGCGAGCACGGTGACGATTGGGTATGACGATGCGGATCGACGGACCAGCGTGACGTATCCAAACACCAACAAGGTGGAGTACGCGTATAACGGCGCCTCCGAACTCACGAGCCTGACCTATAAGCAAGGCGCCACGACCCTCGGCGACCTTACATACACCTACGATGCGGCCGGTAACCGGATCAAAACCGGCGGCACGTTTGCTCGCACGAACCTCCCTCCCGCCTTGACCACAACCAATTACAACGCGAACAATCAGCAGCTGACCTTCGGCACGAGCACGGAGACTTTTGACCTTAATGGCAACTTAGCCACATCCACCGATGCAGGAGTCACGACCACCTACACATGGAATGCTCGAAACCAATTGACTGGTGTCAGCAAGACCGGTTTCACCGCGTCGTTCAAGTACGACTCCTTTGGCCGTCGCACAGGACGCACGGTGAACGGAACCGTAACGAATTATTTCTATGACAGGCTCAACCCTGTGCAGGAAAACAGCGGCGCGATGTGTGAGGGTTATTTGAGTAGGACTGCGGTTACGGCTTGACCTTCATGATCAAGCCTCGTAGCCGTTCACGCTGGGCGAGACGAATCATCGTGAATTCCAGGCCGAATTGTTTGCCGTCGATCCACCGCACGATCGCCTGATCGACGCGCAGGGGCCACTTAAAGTCCGGAAGGAACAGCGACAGCTTCAACGACGTTCCGATCTTCAATTCAACCTCCGATTCCGCCCGGCAGCCGTTCGTCGACACGTCAAGCAGCGTCGCTTCACCCTCAAAGTCATCTTCCCCGAAAAAGAACACGCGGCACGAGAGAGCGATTCTCCGCCCTCGCCGGTCTTGCAGGTTCGCGCCTTCCTCCGCGTCTGGTGAAGGCTTGCGGGCTGCCCTTGATGTCATCGTGCAGGTCCCTTCCTTGGACAAATACTGGTTTTGTCGATTCGTATGGTCTTCTTGGGAGCGACTGTTTGTAGTGTAAGCGATGGGATGCTATCGGCAAGACAAAACGGTATTTGTTAGCTGGTTGTCGGCCTGTCCCATCAGCGTTCCGGATCTTGAGGGTATCTTGACGCGGCTGCTATCCTCTGCGACAAAGGGGGCTGGCGAAAGGGGATGCGATTGTGACGCGAACGGTAAGTCAGCGGATGGCCGACCTGGCTCAATCAGAAATTCGGGCGATGACCCAGGCTTGCGTGACCATGAAGGGGCTGAATATGGCGCAAGGGGTCTGTGATACGCCGGTGCCTCCGGTCGTGCTGGCAGGTGCCGAGTCCGCCATCCGAGAAGGGCACAACGTGTACACCCGCTTCGACGGGTTACCGGAGCTGCGGCAAGCCATCGCCAAGAAGCTGGCCAACTATAACGGAATTCAAGCGGACCCGGACACGGAGGTCACGGTCAGCGCCGGGGCCACCGGTGCCTTTCACTGTGCCTGCGCAGCCCTGCTCAATTCCGGTGATGAAGTCATTCTGTTCGAGCCGTACTACCAATACCATATCAGCGCGCTGGTGGCGGTGGAGGCGATTCCGGTCGTGGTCCATATGCAAGCCCCGGCATGGACGTATTCGTTGAGTCAGCTTGAGCAGGTGGTGACTCCCAAGACGAAGGCGATCATCGTCAATTCTCCCGGCAATCCGTCGGGTAAGGTGTTCAGTCGAGCGGAGTTGGAAGCGCTGGCGGAGTTTGCATGCCGGCACGATCTCTTCGTGTTGACCGACGAAATCTACGAATACTTTCTCTATGACGGACGAACCCATCTCAGCATGGCTGCGTTGCCGGGCATGGCCGAACGAACGGTGACGATCGGCGGGTACTCCAAGACCTTCAGCGTGACCGGTTGGCGCATCGGGTACAGTGTGGCCGCCCAACCCTGGGCGCAGGCCATTGGGGCGATGAACGATTTACTCTATGTGTGCGCTCCAGCGCCGCTGCAAATGGGTGTGGCTCAAGGGATCAAAGAATTGCCCGACAGTTTCTATCGGAGGTTGGCGCATGACTACCAGAACAAGCGTGACCGGTTTTGCAGCGCGCTAGCCGATGCGGGGCTCGCGCCGTCGATCCCGCAAGGGGCCTATTATGTGCTGGCGGACGTTTCCCGCCTTCCGGGCGACACAGGGAAGGCGCGCGCCATGCACCTGTTGCAACACACCGGTGTGGCCGGTGTGCCGGGAGAGGCCTTTTTCTCCGGCCAGGCAGGCGCCAACTTCATTCGCTTCAGCTACGCGAAGACGGATCCTGATCTCGATGAGGCCTGTCGCCGTTTGACTCAAGCCGATTTCTAAAGCGGCTCGTCGTCGCCTCCGGCGACCGACCGCGTCAGACGCTTGAGTTGTCGTGTGAGGACATCCGGACAGTGCGGGCTGGTGGCGACGATCCCGCGATAGCGAGGCTCGGGCCGATTGAAGGTCAGCGTGAGTCCGCTCCCATCCGATATCACCCCGCCGGCTTCTGTGATCAGGAGTGCTCCCGCCGCAACATCCCACTCATTTTCCGGCTCCAGCGTTGCAGCGCCGTGGAGACGGCCGCCTGCCGTCAGCGCCAGAGCCCACGCGATCGAGCGCATGGGACGGCTGTCGGCATGCGGCTCAAGCGCCGAGAAGCGGCCGATTTGGCGCTCCCACGGACTCAGGGCAATGACCGGCAATTGGTCGCCGTATAGTGCCTGTGGAGTCACCGGCTTGTCATTGAGATAGAGACCGCTTCCTCTGATGGCACTGAACAATTCACCGGTCGACGGGTTGAAGACGGCTGCGACGATCGGCCGGCCTTGCTCGATGAGGGCGACGGAGATACAGAATTCGGGCTCACCACGGATGAACGCTTTCGTTCCATCGATCGGATCAACGACCCAGACCCGTATTTTGCGAAGCCGATCCAGATCGTCCGGCGACTCCTCCGACAACCATCCATCGAGAGGAAAGGCCGACTGCAGGCGAGATTGGAGAATCTGATTTACGGCCAGGTCTGCCGAAGTCACCGGCGAATGATCCAGCTTCTTGATCGTCTCAAATCCTTCGACGGCGCAACGTAACGCTTCCGTCCCGGCCGCTCGGATCGCCTCGATCAAGACCTTCAATTCGTCATCCCATGCCATGATACGAGAGTACCAAGCCTCGAGCCGGAAGAAAAGAACCGATCTCGTACGCACCTTGACCTGGCATGAGAATGTGCGTACAAGCTCGCTACCATGAAGCTGGTTCAGAAGCGGTCAAAGAAAACCGGCCTGTCGCCTGGGACACTCATCCATATCGGCGAGACGCGAACCGAACCCGTCCACATCACGCTGTTCAGCTACGCCGGCGCACGGTGCGAGGAGCGCGTCGTCACAGACGTCCATGAGCTTCAACCGCCTGTCGACGAGACGGTGGCCTGGATCAATGTCGGTGGTGTCCATCAGATCGACGTCCTGGAAGCCTTCGGGAAACATTTCAACCTTCACCCGCTTCTGCTGGAAGACATTGCGAATACCGATCAGCGTCCCAAGCTCGACGACTATGACACCTATTTCTTTCTCGTCATGAAGATGCTCACGACCACTGATCGGGGGGACATTCTGGTCGAGCAGATCAGTTTCGTCATGGGGCGCAATTATGTTCTCTCCTTCCAGGAGAATGGGACCGATGTGTTTAACTCGGTGCGGGATCGTCTGAAGGGCGGCAAGGGCCGCCTCCGGCAAAACGGTTCGGACTATCTTCTGTATGCGCTCATCGATGCCGTGGTCGACCAGTATTTCGCCGTTCTCGAAATGCTCGGCGAACGGATTGAATCGCTGCAGGAGCGAGTGGTGGCCGATCCGAAGCCGGAGACGCTCAGGGACATTCACGCGCTGAAACGGCAGTTGTTATTCGTGCGCCGAGCCATCTGGCCGTTGCGGGAAGCGATCAACAACCTGTCTCGTTCGGACTGCCCGTTTCTGCATGAGCCGACCAGGGTGTTTTTCCGAGATGTCTATGACCATGTGGTGCAGATCGTCGACACGATCGAGACGTTGCGTGAAATGGTCTCGTCGAGTCTGGATATCTATCTCTCAAGCGTCAGTTATCGGCTGAACGCCGTCATGCGAGTGCTGACGGTGATTACTACGATTTTCATGCCGCTCAGCTTCATCGCCGGCATCTATGGCATGAATTTCGAGTACATGCCGGAGCTGAAATGGCACTGGGGTTACCCGATGGCGCTGGGGATCATGGGAATGGTGGCGGTGATCATGCTAGTGGGGTTCCGTCGAAAAAAGTGGCTGTAGCAGGATGTTGAAAAAGCCCTCCAGCTTCGTTCTCGCGTCGCTCAGAAACTCAGCGTACGGCAAAAAGTACGTCTCGTCTCCTCGCTAGCTGCGGCCTTGCTGGAAGGACTTTTTGAACATCCTGGGACTGAGACAACTATTCTTGGATTTCTACGTGATCCACGAAATAGGTGGTCTCACCGAAGCAGGTGGTCGGAATATAGCGGTACTCTTTGTAATGCAAGATCACGCGTTTCCCCATCACCGCTGACAATTGCGTGGCGACCTTGTCGTCCCAGATGGTGAATTGCCAGAGGACGGGAGCCGTGCCCGGCACGGTCGTCATCGCCAATTCCCCTTCGTAGGTCTTGCAGAGCCAGCCCTTCTTTGAATATTTCTGAATATAACCGGCTCGGCTCCCATCGGAGTAGGTCCAATTGAAGGCAACGGTCAGGTAGGCGGCGCCTGCAAAAAACACGATGGTCAAGAACAGCTTCGGGATAGAAGACCAGCTCACCGGCACCTCCTCCGCTATGAGCGCAGATCAGTGAAGAGCCACGGCGCTTCGGCGTTTCGACGGGTTTCATAGGCCGTGATCGCGTGCTCATGCTGGAGCGTAAGGCCGATCGAATCCAGCCCTCGATACAGGCAATCCTTGCGGAAGGGGTCGATCTCAAACCGATACGTGGTTCCGTTCGGGGTGGTCACTGTTTGGCGACCCAAGTCTACGGCGAGCCGGTAGCCTTCGGTGTCCATCACGTCCTTCATGATCGGGAGCACTTCCTCCGCTTTCAACACCACGGGAAGGATGCCGTTTTGAAAACAATTGTTGTAGAAAATATCCGCGAAGCTCGGGGCCACGATGCATCGAAATCCTTGATCCAACAACGCCCACGGTGCGTGCTCACGAGACGAGCCGCAGCCGAAATTGTCACGAGTCAGGAGGATCGATGCGCCCTGATACCGGGGCTGATTTAAAAAGAAGGAGGGATCAGGCGAGCCATCCTTGAGTTTCCGCCAGTCAAAGAACAATCCCTCGCGCAACCCCGTGCGCTTGATGGTTTTGAGAAACTGCTTCGGAATGACTTGGTCGGTGTCGACGTTCACACGATCCAGCGGAGCGACAAGACCGGTCAGTGTGGTGAAGGGTTCCATAATATCCAATCAGGCGATAGGTAAATGTTGTACTCGAAGGGCCTTGCGCGATCAGCTCCAGTGGCGGATATCGACAAAGTGTCCTTCAATGGCTGCGGCAACTGCCATGGCCGGAGATACCAAATGAGTCCGTCCGCCCGCTCCCTGGCGACCTTCGAAATTCCGGTTGCTCGTGGAGGCGCAACGCTCGCCAGGCTTCAGGACATCGGCATTCATGGCGAGACACATGCTGCACCCGGCCTCCCGCCACTCGAACCCGGCCTCGCGGAAGACTCGGTCGAGCCCTTCCGCCTCCGCCTGTTGCTTGACGAGCCCTGATCCAGGCACCACCATGGCGTGAACGGTCTTCGCCACCTTCTTGCCCTTTGCGAAGCCGGCCGCGAGGCGAAGATCTTCGATCCGTGAGTTCGTGCATGAACCGATGAAGACCTTGTCGATTCGAATATCCGTAATCGGCATATTAGGTGACAGCCCCATGTAGGCCAACGCCCGCTCGGTGGCATGCTTGATTTTCTCGTCGGGCATCGTTCGAGGGTCCGGAACCTTCTCGTCCACCCCGATGACCATGCCGGGACTGGTGCCCCAGCTGACCTGCGGTGCGATCTGTTCCGCTTGCAGGATGACCGTCGAATCATACGTCGCGCCCGCCTCCGTCTTGAGTGTTTGCCACGCCCGGACGGCCTGTTCAAAGAGCGCTCCCTGTGGGGCGAGCGGCCGTCCTTTGATGTATGCGAACGTCTTGTCGTCGGGAGCGACGATCCCTGCGCGGGCGCCGCCCTCGATCGACATGTTGCACAGGGTCATCCGACCTTCCATGCTGAGCGCGCGAATGGCGGAGCCGGTGTATTCGATTACGTAGCCGGTTCCTCCGGCCGTGCCGATCTTCCCGATGATCGCCAGAATAATGTCCTTGGCCGAGCAGCGGTCGGAAAGCGTGCCATCGACGCGTATCTCCATCGTCTTGGGCCGCTTCTGTATCAAACATTGCGTGGCCAAGACGTGCTCCACTTCGCTGGTGCCGATCCCGAATGCCAAGGCTCCAAACGCCCCGTGAGTCGATGTGTGGGAATCGCCGCACACGATCGTCGTACCGGGAAGGGTGAATCCCTGCTCGGGGCCGATCACATGGACGATGCCCTGTCGGATATCGCTCATGTTGAACAGGGTGATGCCGAAGTCGTTGCAGTTATCCTCGAGTGTTCGGATCTGAAGCGCGCTCACGTGATCGGCGATGCCCAGCCGCCGGTCCGTCGTCGGCACATTGTGATCCGGCACCGCGAGTGTCGCCGCCGGTCGCCGTGGGCGCCGTCCTGCAAGCTTCAACCCTTCGAACGCCTGGGGAGACGTCACTTCGTGCACCAGCTGGCGGTCGATATAGAGCAGCGTCGTACCGTCGGCCTCTGCCCGCACGACATGCGAATCCCAGATTTTGTCGAACAGCGTCTTGCCCGTCATCAGTACCCCTGGTTGTTTCAGATGAGAGCGCCATTATACAGAGAAGTCCCATGGTCTTGACAAGGTGCCTGTCACGCTTGCCCCGCCTCGCGAGTCGTGGTACCACCTCCCCGATGAACACGGCACAGTGGAACGATCCGGGTATTGTGCTATGGAGCCAGCACCTGCTGGACAGTTATCGTCGTTGGACGGGAAAAGAGTTGATCGAGCGGGGCGGTGACGCGAGACGACAGGCACGTACGTTGTTCGAGGCACCCTTTATCGTCGTGTCTCATGGCGTGGAACTGGACCCGATCTTGAACTATGGAAATCAGGCGGCCTTGAGCTTGTGGGAACTCTCCTGGGATCGATTCATCAAGACGCCGTCGCGCCTCACGGCCGAGCCGGATAACCGCGCCGAGCGAGAACGGATGTTGGAGCACGCCAAGGTCAATGGGTACTTTGACGGATATCGAGGGGTCAGAATTTCATCGACCGGCCAGCGTTTCCTTGTCGAGCGGGCACTGATCTGGAGTGTGATCGATTCGGCAGGGACGCCGATCGGTCAAGCAGCGACCTTCTCACAGTGGTCGAAGGTGCCGTGAGAAGGAAACCTTACCGACCGGCAGCCGATTCTGCGGCTCACCGTCGTTCATGACTCTTTCCATTGCTGATCGTGGAGCGTTCGCCAGTGTTGTTCACCCCGTTCGATGCGCTCCACTCTGAAACAGACACGGGTCTTCCAGAAGCGACGCGTGATTGAGACGGGGCTGACCGTCAGAGCCACGCGAGGCAGTTCCAACAGACTTTCAACCAGCGACCCTTTTGGAGCCGAAGAGAAGAGCACGCTCACGCCTGTATAGGACATATCTTTCAACCTTCCGGTCCGCAAGGATGTCGAGGAGCTCAATCGACAAGAGGTTTCGTGGAGAATACGTGGAATCCGGCGTCGCTCCCATGTATAGGATCGCCAAGGAGCCGTGACGGCGACAAGCAGCGAGCGTACACTGCTCGCGATGCCGGGTTGGAAACGATAGCTCTCTTCCCACGGAGCAGGATCACCGAAGATCTTATCGACGAGTATGAGCCGGGTCGTCCTATCCAGAGCGATAAATTGAAGTGCGGCCACGATGTCACCGGACGGCAGTCGCTCCTGCCTGATGATGCGGCCGGTCAGTCGAACGATGGCGCCCCGGGACGACGTCAGAAGCAGTGAGACGGTTTCCAACGCCGTAAAGAGCGGGTGCTCCAACAAGAGCGCGGCACCATGTTCGTTGATGTTGAGAATACGCGCAGAGACGGAGGTATCGTCCACAAACACCTCGCTCACGAAATCTCGGTTGAGCCGAAATGCCCGACGGCCCTGTGTTTGCTCATTGGCGACGAACATGGCTACGATCAAGAGGGCGAGATTGACGCATCCCCAGAGAAGGCTGACCGGAAGACCGGGATCTCCTGTGCCGTGTCGAAGGTCCCGAATTCCAACCATCAAGCCGGCAATCAACACGCCGAACGTCAGCAAGTGCGGCCATGCCAACATCAATTCGGCGGAAGTGTTTTTCTCGATGCGCTGTCCCTTCGGTGTCACCTCGAAGGGACGCTCCTTATGCGGAGCGATGAGGGCGCTGAGCGCGACTGCGCTGAGCGCGAAACACATGGCGATTTCATAGATGTCCGACCAAAACGGATTGCGCGACCCACTGCTGACAGGCCGCATCGCCAACGCCGATGCGATGTAAAAGGAAAAGAAGTGAAGGCCCAACAGCATGAGGTTTGCCTGAATCGGCGGCGTATGGAACAAGAGACTCGACAGTGGAGCGACCAGGCAAATGATACGTGGAAGACCGAAGAAGAAATAAAAGATCGACCCGAAGTAATCCAGCCGCTGTGACAGGGTGAGGCCGCGCTTTGTCAGCGGGTTGTCGCGCAGCAGCATTTGGATGCAGCCCATGGCCCAACGCTTCCGCTGTTTCAGATATCCTTCGAACGTCTCCGGCATCAGACCGGCGGACAGGACGCGATTGAGGTAGCAGGACCTGTACCCTTGGGCATGCAGGTTCATGCTGGTGTGAATGTCTTCGGTGATGGTCTGGGTCTGAAAACCGCCGATCTCCTCCAGCGGTTGCCGTCGGAACAGGCCACCGCTGCCCGCAAAGAAGGCGCTGTTGTGCGCGTCACGGCCCGCCTGCAACGAGCGGAAGAACAGTGCTTGCTCGTTCTTGACGAGATCTCCGATACGCAGGTTTCGTTGAAAAATGTCGGGATTATAGAAGTGGTGAGGAGTCTGAACGATGGCCACTTCGGGATCATCGAAGAAGCCAACGGTTTCTTTGAGGAACGAACGGGCAGGGATATGGTCGACATCGAACACGGCGATGAGGTCGCCGTCGGTCACGCGAAGTGCATGGTTGAGATTGCCGGCCTTGGCATGGCGGGGATAATCCGGGCGTCTGATGTATCCACAGCCCAGTGCGGTTGCTAACTGCTTGGCTGCCAGACGATGGCCGTCATCGAGCACGTACACCTTGAACCGATTCTTGGGATATTCTTGCGATAAGCATCCCATCACGGTTTGCCGCAGGAGCGACAGCGGTTCATTCACAACGGTGACCAGAATGTCCACCGTTGGATACGTTGTAATCGGCGCCGGGGAACGGTCTGTCGGTGACCAGGACTGATAGGTAAAGAAACAAAATTGGCAGAGCCCATACAGTTCCGCCAGAAAAACAATCCCCCCCACGGTCGCATTGCTCACATCGTCAGTGGGCAATGTGTAGAGCGCCCGCCAGACCATATAACGGACGTATAACAGGAGGCTCAGGCCCAGGACCCAGCGACGCCCCCGGTTCTCCTTGAGGAGAAGACCAATGATCAGGAGGACTAGAGCGGAAACACCTGCTGCAACCGGTGTGTCGAAAAATGTGTCGACCAGCCTCATGTATGAATGTTCCCGGGGGACGAAGTGTCTTGCGGTTCTGTGGTGGGTACCACCGTATTACCGGAGAGTCAGTCTGACTATCCTACGGAGGAGGCACAGTCTTTTGAGGGGACATCCGACGGACGGATTGATCAAATGAGGGGCTTGTGCCTCCAATCGGTATGTCTTTTCAAGGGATTAGGAAGTCAGGTCCAGAGCTCGAGTGGACCATGGTTTGCGATGCCTTGAAGCAGGTCTTGCGTAGAAAGAATGCCGACTAGACGGCGGTCATGGTCCAGGATGGGAACTGCATGAATCTGTTCATCCAACATAACGCGGGCGATTT